>NZ_CP014582.1 GCF_001634365.1 Paraburkholderia phytofirmans OLGA172 | reverse complement strand
AATGAGAGAAAAAGCGCCCAGACCGCTAAGGTCTGAGCGAAGCCACCGGGAACCCGGCGGCGGAGGTATTCGATACGAAACTGGCCCACTACCGGGTGTGATCGCAGTGGCGAGCCAGTTATTGAAATAGGGCACGCAGAGGTGCTGCGCGCTCAGAGGGCGATGCTAGCGACCGGGTGGGGCGCCAGCAGCTCGCCAGTCTGACGGTTTAATGACCGGAGTAAAGCGAACGCGGGCCGTTAGCGACTGCGGGGGCGCCCGATGCCGACGAACCACTCATGACGCCACCAACGCCGCTGGTGTCAGCTACGCGAGCCTGTGCCGTTGCGGTTTGCGCATTTTGCGCCGCCACCTTGGCTTCAGCAGCCTGAAGGTCGGCCGGGTAATAGGGATCTTCGCCACGGGCGGGGTTGTAGCCAGCCTTTTCGAGCTGGACCAGTTCGGCGCGTACCTGCGCACGGGTGACAGGCTGGTTCGACTGGGCGAACACGGCAACCGGAGCAGCAAGGGCAGCGGCAACGACAACGGCTTGAATAAGGGACTTCATGATACTTACCTCCAGACTTTGTTTGGTCCTGCTACGAACAGCCCTGTTCGTAAATCAGTGACTACAGTCTAGGTAAGCATGTGCTTAAGATTAAGGCCGATGTCAGGAAGGGATTGTTGCTGAATGCGGGTAAACGCTAGGTATCGACCCTGTACGAAAACGAACGATTTCGGACAGACTGGCAAGCGGAGGCACTGCCGACTCGGCTATCGGGACGATGGAGCGAGAAATTGGCTTTCGGCCTGTAAGAGCAGTTCCGAGGCAGGACAATCGAGAGCGAAGCAGATCCGGACGATATTCAGGATGGTGACATTGCGCTCGCCACGCTCGATTTTACCCATGTGGCTTCTATCGACATGGGCGGCGTCCGCCAGTGACTCCTGGGAGAGGCCGCGTTCTTTCCGGAGAGTCCGGATCGCCCGTCCCAAGGCAATGAGATAACCCGTGTCGTCGGACGGACCAGAGACCCTTTTCATGCGGGTATGGTCACGGTAACATGCTAATACGACCACGGTATTTACGACCCATTTTCTGGCCAAGCAAAGAAGAGGCTCATGAAGCATGATCAGTGTCCGACGCCCCCGGCAGATCCCTCCGACCGACCTGGTCGCGCTGCAGCGCGAGGTACTGACGCGAGGGCCTGAAGCGGCACTACCGCAAAACCTGCCCGATAGATGGTTGCGCGCCCTGGTCCGGGATCTGATGCAGGCCCTGTCCAACGAAGACGCGCCCGGGGACATCGCCGCGGGCGCCGTGCTGCTGGTCACTGCGCTTGCGCTGGCGCAAGCGGGTAATACAGCTCCGCCCGGCCAGACAGGCACCTCCATCCCGGAAGGGCGGCTTGTCGACTGTTTTGCCAGCTATCGGACTGCCCTGATGGAAGAAGTGCTCGCGCGCCACACCGGGATATTCACGCGGCAGTACTCGGTGGCAGACATCTTTGCCTGAGCCGCTCATCGGGTCTTGCGAAAATGACGGTTCACATACAGGAAGTCGCCATGCTCTCCGAACACGAACAGGCTGGGCGCCGCGCAACCGTGGCAAATGCGATTGCCACACAAAGGCTCGAAGGGCTGGAACTGGATTCCGAGACGATCGCTGATCTCGAAAGCTGGGCGCGCGGTGAAATTGAACTGGCGACGGCACAGGAGCGTGCCTTGGTCCGCATCGAAGCGCACAGGCAGAGGCGGCTAGGCGAGCGCGCGCAGTCCTCCGCCGAAGAGGGGCTTGCGGAGCATGCGCGGCGCATTCTCAACGTGCAGGCACTGGCCGGGGAAACTTTTGGAGATTCCGTGCGCGCGATGCAATGGATGCTGCATCCTCATGCGATGCTGAATGGCTGTCGCCCGCTGGACGTCATGGCTACTCAGGCTGGCTATGACCGCGTTTGCGATGTTCTCACGCGCCTGGAGCATGGCATCGGGCCATGAATGACAGTCTATCGCGGGGCTTGGATCTGCGAGCTGGTACTGTCATCTGCTGCCTTGCTATCGGCTTTTCCTTGACCGTCGCGGGTAAGCGGCCAGCAATTCGTCCCCGTCTTACTCGTCGAGATTGATGCGCCGGTGGATATCGCGGGTGAACGTAGGCACGGGATCCCGAAAACCGTCCGCTGAAATTCTTCCATTTCCAGATTCCCCGTCGCGCTTTCCAAGTTTCTCGCCCGGTGATTTTTCCACCGGTTGAGGCTCTTTTTCTGGTGCTGATTCAGCCGTTTTCACGGCCTTCTGATTTTTGCCATTTCGCCTCTCGGCCCTGAGTCGTTTCAACGCGTTTTTTATGTAATCCACGCTCAGATCCAGCGCTTGCCCTCGAAGGGCTTCGACGATTTTTTCAATTCGCCATCCTGCGGTCTGCGCGGCCTCGATTTCTTCGAGAAGCTCGCGGAGCCGCCCGGTTTTCGTGCGCGCTGGCGACGTGACCGTGAAGCTCGGGAGATCGTTCGGCGACTCTTTGATGTTCATCATTTTCAGGTTTTCGTCCCATTTCTTCTGATTCTACAGGGCAGGCTCCTTCTTTGGTCCCTCGATGGTCCCTTTATGGTCCCTTGTGTGTCCTGTGGTGGTCCCTGCACATCCAATCGCGTTGAGGCATGGTCCCTTTATGGTCCCTCAATGGTCCCTGTGCACCGATGAAGTGCCGTCTGCGACGGAAAATGTGGTGTGAGCGACAAACCGAGGCTGTGCGCCGACGCCCGCGGCGTCGGCGACTCCGGGTTCCATGCCGGCGAAACCGGCGCGGAGCGCCTGGCCGTCCCGAAAACCGGGGTAAGTCCAGCAGTCTTTCCCGAAAGACGGATTCCAAACCCGGAAAACTACTGATAGTGGAACATAAAGCGCGTAATACGCCGCAGCCGTATTTCGGCGGCAAACCGTTGCTGGTAGGGGTTTTCCGCGTAATACATACTGTGCAAATTTTCGCCTCTCGTATTACGCACGTATTACGAATGGAACATAGCCGGTGAAGACGCAATGCTCACCGACGCACGCGCAATGCTACGTTTTGTTCATATGATGTTCAGAGATGTTCCGGCGTGTTCATGCGTTGTTCACGAATTGTTCCGAGGGCTTCGGCCCAGCGTATGAAACGGCTGCAGCGTTACCGTTGCGTTACTGTCACGCAACGCAACGACGACGCTCGCCTGATCCACTAGTCGGCGCTTTGCTGACGCCAAGGAAGCCGCTGAACGCGCCACACGGGCAGAGACGCGCGCAGCGAAGATTGAGCGGAGGGCCAATGAGCTGAACGCTGAGCTGAGGCGCGTGCATGCTAGTCGTGATGAGTCCACGTCCGTTCATGTCCGGCTCGCGGGCTGCGCTCATGCCGAAGCATGCGCCACAGCAGCCGGTCCGGAGCCGGGAACCGGACATTAAAAATACCTGACAGCAGCTGTCGAGATCAGGTTTTATGTCAAGACGGACTGACGCTGGGTGCTGACCATCGCGAGTCATCAGAAGAAAGGCGTTTCGTGTCAGGCACCTGCATCAATGCTCCGCGCGTTATCCACAGGCCTTTCAACACAAATGGTGGATAACTCTGTTTGATTGCGAATGCTAGTATGTGATGACTAATGCGCCGGAAGTGGAGCGTTTGGTCTTGTCTGTATTCTGACTAATAGTTCCGGTCGACCTGGAGCTGGGGTTCTCCGGCTGCTGTCACGAGAATGACGGCTAAGCCTAACATTTACAGCTTTCGATTAATGACGACGTGTACGTGGCTACTGGGATTAGGAGTCGCACTCATCGGGGGTCACTTCGCGGCTATGATTTTTTCTGTTGCTACAACGAAACTGTTAGGGCTGGGCCCAAAGCCGGCCACCAAAGTTCCGCGAATTCCACCTTGGCTTACCGGGCTGGTCGAGCGAATCTTCTTTGTCATCTTGGTAGCAACCAAGGTTGACGGCGTTCCAGGGGCGATGATTGGTTGGCTTGCAATCAAACTGGCCGTCAACTGGCAGAAACTAGACCCCGAAAAGGAAGAAAGTGCGCAAACGCGGGGTCTGCTTGCGTTACTCACAGGCGCGGTATCGCTGACGGTTGCATACATAGGTGGCCGAATACTCTCAGGTGACATTCGTCTCGGCAAGTAACCGATAGTTATAGTGACTTGCAATCCACGAAGCCATATCTACCGGAAAAATCCGCGCTTGCGACTGGACTGCGTGAGCACGACGTGCAGTTGCTCGTTGAGCGCAGTAAGTTTGCCATCGAGGTTGATGAGAGTCTCGATGATCGCTGGCGAACGATCGACAGCCTGTCGCGCTTTGGCGTGCACCAGCTGCTCCGCCGACCAGATTTGTGAGTTACCTGCGCGGTTGAGCGCTTCGATGGCTTTGTCGGGAAAACGCCCGGGGTTGTCGCGCATCAACGCCAGCACTGCTGCGACCTCCTCCGAGTTGTCCTTCCGCCACGGAAGTTCGGCGAGCACCTCGTCCGGCATCTGAGCCAGTTCATCAACATCCAATTTCCACAGCCCCATCCGGGTCGGTATGTTGGACGCAAGCCAGCGCTGGAGGCTGGCCCCTGCCTTTTTTGCCACCCGCCAAGCAGTTTCGAAAACCTTGCCTGCACTATAGGCGTTCAGGCCGTCTTCAAAATCTGTCGGATCTCGCCTCAATTCTTCATTCACCTTCGGAAGAGCGAGAAATTCTTGGGCGCATTCGCTTAGCTCCCGGTCGGACACGCCTGCATCGATAGCCGCGTCGAGCCATCCGAAAAACTCGGCGAGATGCGGCATCGATTGACTGCGCAGGACCGTCAAGCGCCGCAACTGAGTCGAATCGGTGAGCGTCCTGTACGACTTGTCGATGCCTGCCTGTACTAGCTGCGAGGAGTCCGCCTTCGCGGTTGCATAAAGGCGC
Organism: Paraburkholderia phytofirmans OLGA172; assembly: GCF_001634365.1. Classification (NCBI taxonomy): domain Bacteria; kingdom Pseudomonadati; phylum Pseudomonadota; class Betaproteobacteria; order Burkholderiales; family Burkholderiaceae; genus Paraburkholderia; species Paraburkholderia phytofirmans. The sequence continues at coordinate 17,961 of NZ_CP014582.1, read as the reverse complement.
TTCTCTTCCGCAGTGCTCGCATTCAGGAAGCCGAATAGCGCTTGCGTGGCGTTTGTGCTCCCTTCTGACTCGGGCTCTTTGAAATACGTCGAGCGAGCCGCCCAGTAGCGGACGATCGGCGCCCTGTCATTCATAGCCAACACGGCAAGCCATGTCGGCAGAAAACCTAGGTTCGCGTCGACGATCTCCTGAATGATTTGCAGCCGGCTTTCGGTCGACAGGTCGGGCCAGGCTTCGGTGACCAAGTGCTCGCTCATCGGCGTGCGGCGAACCAATTCTTCGAGGATCTTATCGCTGAGCATTTTCTCGCCTTATCAGTGGGCGCAATTGGATGACTATTTTCGGTAGTCTACGGACTTGATGGCTTGGCTACATTTTTGATCCGCGTCAGTTGCAGCTGAGAGCTGATCACTGATACCCATCGGGGATCCACTTCAAGGTCATTCCCTGCCTCATATGTATGATAATGTCCTTTATCACATACAGGAGAGGAGACCGTATGCCGGACTGGAGTGAGGACAGCCAGCCGTTTGATGCGGCCACCTTCCATGAGACATGCCCGGCCTGCGGCACCTGCAACCGGGTGCAGGTCACCGGACAGTACGGTCACCACCGGCCGCACGGCTATCACTGCGCGCATTGCGGTCAATGCCTTGGCCAGCTCAGTGCGTCAGCCCCGCCGGCGACATCGAGGGCCGATGATGCCCGCTGCCCGAGAACAGGTAACGAATGAAACGCGACATGGACCTGATCCGTGAGCTGCCACAGTTCGAAAAGTATTCGATGGGGAGGAAGCGAGCATGAGGCAATGGCTGAAACGCGGACGTCGGGTGACCGGCGCGATCGCGCGCAGGGTCACCGGCATCAGCATGCCGTTTGGCGGTGTGCAATGGACCGATCCTGGCCCATCCGACGCCGCGATCGTCAGGCGTTTCATGGTGTTCCTCGAAGACCGGCGCGTGCTCTACAACCCGATGGATCTCGAGGTCGTGAGCCAGGTCGAGGCCTCGGTTCACGCCACTCGTGAGGAATGCACGAAGACGCTGCAGGCGCTGCCGCCTGATGTGTTTGCCGCGACGCCGCTGCGGCTCATTCGCGCCGCAGCCCGACGGTTTCAGGACGACCAGCACGAAGAGTTCCGGTTCTTTGACGAACGGTGGCACGCGCGCGGGGCAACGCCGGGCTTCTTCACGGCACTCGGGGCGTTCCGGGCGACGGTCGGGCAGCAGGTCGCGCTGCTGGTGGCCTACTACGACATCGACGTCGAAGGCGACCTGGCTACCGTGCTGCCCGAGCTGGAAGAGAACGGGTCATGACCCAGCTCGTTGCGTTGGCGCAAGGCCAGGCGCTGCCGGTCGTGGTAGCGGCGGCGGGCGAGCGCGCCGGCATCCGCTTCCTGGAATTCTTCGCGTCGGCAATCCGCAACCCGCACACGCGGCGCGCGTATGCGCGCGCGGTCGGCGACTTTCTTGCGTGGTGCGCCGGCGCCGGCGTGACCTCGATCACGGCGGTGCAGCCGCTGCATGTCGCCGCGTGGATCGAGCGGCAGACGCAGACGCTGTCGGCGCCGAGCGTCAAGCAGCACCTGGCGGCGATCCGCCACCTGTTCGACTGGTTAGTAGTGGGTCAGATCGTGCCGCACAACCCGGCCGCCTCGGTGCGCGGCCCGTCCCACACCGCGAAAAAGGGCAAAACGCCGGTGCTCGATGCGACCGAAGCACGGCAGCTGATCGACAGCATTGATGTGACGACGCCGATCGGGCTGCGCGACCGCGCGCTGATTGCGCTGATGGTGTTTTCGTTCGCGCGGGTGGGCGCGGCGCTCGCAATGCGGGTCGATGACGTCTATGTGCAGCACCGGCGGCTGTGGGTGCGCCTGCGTGAAAAGGGCGGCAAGCGGCACGAGATGCCGTGTCATCACACGCTCGAGGCTTACCTGCACGCGTATCTGGACGGCACCGGCATCGCTGACGACACCAAGGGGCCGCTGTTCCGCACGGTCCGGCGCGGCACCGGGCAGCTCAGCACCACGCCGCTGCCGCAGGCCAACGCGTATGCGATGGTGCGGCGTCGTGCGCTCGCGGCCGGCGTCGGCACCAAGATCGGCAACCACACGTTCCGTGCGACCGGCATCACTGCGTACCTGAAGAACGGCGGCACCCTCGAGAACGCCGCGGCGATGGCGAACCACGCGTCGACGCGCACCACCCAGCTCTACGACCGGCGACAGGATGAGATCAGCCTGGACGAGGTCGAGCGGATTCGGGTGTGAAAGGTCGGTCGCGCCGGCGAATGATCTGCTTGGGGGGCCGTCGGGATTCGCTAATAGCAATGGCCACCTGAGCCGGCCCGTCGCCTAGTAGCGCCGAGTCTTATACGAAACGCTTTCTGGGCTTCTGGCGTATGTAACGTCAGAAGCCTGATGGCACCCCGATATCCGTATAAAATCGCCTGCTTATTTCCTAGGAGCGCTAATGGCGGAGAATTACGCTAGTTCAGCCGGTCGGCACTACGCCGACGCCGAGGTGCTCGTGAAGGCTGAGCGTCGTCAGAACGCGGACCAGCTATATGGACTTGCCGCCGAGTGTGCGATCAAGGCGGCCTTGGTTGTGGCACCAACCAGGCTTCCAGATGGCACCCTGCCGGCAGCCTTCAAGGAGCACGTGAACGATTTGTGGGACAAGGTTTCCGTGAACGCAATTCGAAAACAGTATCCGACCTTGTGCGCAGTTTTGAAATTGCCCAATCCGTTCGCCGATTGGTCGGTGCATCAGCGCTATGCAGACAACGTGGTACCCGACCAGATAGTCTTGCAAACGCATAGAGACGCTACGCGTCGACTTTTGCACGCCGTAGGGGTCGTGGGGCATCGAGGGAATTAACATGATTATGTTCGATGACGCCATAGGTGTCGCATTGGGCGTGGTGTATGGCTTGATCGACAAGGCTGTTCCAGAAATCTATATTGTTCGCGACACATCGGGGGCGCTCGTCTTGGTTTTGCCGGATGACGCTCTCACACCACCCCAATGGACGGAACTGGACGCGGCTCTCAACAATGCACTAGGCCACTACAGTGCTGGAGCTCACCGAGTATTGCTCCGAAAGAGCGATGTTTTGGATCCGGCAGAGGTGTTCGATTCACCGGACAAGACGCGTGTCGCGGGACAACATAATGTCTGGCTCATTGACAGGCTGCTGACCAATCAAGATTGGCTGCGCAAGCCGCCGGTCGCGCGGGCGATCTTACCGACGGCTGTAGGCTTCAGTGTCAAAGGAGGTGTCGGACGTAGCACGGCTTTGGCGATGTTCGCTTGGTACATGGCGCGGAAGGGCAAAAACGTGCTGGTCGCTGATCTGGACCTCGAAGCTCCCGGCATCGGAGAGATGTTGTTATCAGAACATCCGCCATTGGGACTCGTGGACTGGTTGATGGAGTCACTGAACGGTCAAGCTGACGCCTCCCTTCTTGAAGGGTGCATAGGGAACAGTCCGCTCGCTATCGGCGAGGATGGAACAATTTCCGTATTGCCTGCATACGGCGCCAACACGCAAAACTACGTTTCGAAGGTAGGTCGGATTTATACGCCGTCCTTTAACGAGAATGGCGACCTTATCGGCCTAGCCGAACGCCTCCGAGATCTATTGGGCGTGGCGGAGCAGCTATCAGTCAAGCCAGATCTAATTTTGTTAGACGCCAGAGCGGGATTGCACGACATTGGATCGGCGGCTGTAACACAGCTTGGTGCCGAAGCGTTACTTTTCGCGCGCAATGACGCGCAAAACTGGTGGGCATACAAGCAGCTATTCGGTCATCTTGCGGGGTCGGAGGCTGTTGTCCACGGCATGGGCAGGGACAGCGATCTTCGATGGCGATTGAAGATGGTTGCTGCGCAAACTCCCCCAGTCGAAGACGCGCGTCGGAAATGGATCAGCGCCTCCTATAGCGCTTGGACTCAATTTTACGATGACGAAACGGCGGAGAATGTGGGTGATTTCGAACCGGTCGTCTTTGATCGTGACAGTCTTGAGGCACCTCACTATCCATTGTTTATTAACTTCGACTTGGGAGTTCGCTCCCTCGTGTTGAACAACATCGAAGAAAAACCCGAGTGGACGTATGTGTCGGGAATTTTCAATGACTTCTTCGAAAAATTGGAAGGGCGCTTGTTCCCGTCGATCGAACCAGAAGGTGATGCATGAAGGCACCTGTTTGCCGCTTCAGCGCTCTGGACATCCGCTGGGCCTTATCCCGCATCGAAGAGACGTCGCAGGAATCGTTGACTCCTCCGCCACGGAATACTTTGTATATGCCGAGCGGTCACGCAAAGGCCCTCAGTGTGAATTCAAGCATCGTCGTCGGGCTACGTGGTACTGGTAAGAGCTATTGGACAGCGGTGCTGAACAGCCCCGAGCATCGAGCCTTTGTTGCTAGAGCTGGTAGGCTGCCCGAGCTGCAAAGGACAGAAGTGGCCGTCGGATTTGCCCTTGACCCAAGTAGCCAAGATTTTCCTTCGGTTGAGACGCTGGCTCGCCTGAATAAGCGTGGCATTGACGCATCGGACGTCTGGCACACTATCGTCCTCGTCCACGCAATCAAGACGACGAACCGTCCTTCGCTGAAGAACGGCGACTGGACTGACGCCATCATTTGGTTTTCCGAGAACAGGGATGCAGCGCTTGTCATGTTAGCCGAATGCGATCGCGAGATCGCTGCCTCCGGTCGTTACCTGATGATCTTGTTTGACGCACTTGATCGGATCGGTCGAGGATGGACAGAGGTACGTCATTACCTGCGCTCGCTGCTTAAGTTCTGTTTGGAATGTCGTTCTCGGCGAGCCATTCGTTTGAAGATCTTTCTGCGTCCCGACATGGAGGAGGACGAAGATGTCTGGAACTTTGTGGACAGTTCAAAGTTGCGGGCGAACAAGGTTGAGCTCGTATGGAAGCCCAGCGACCTGTTTGCGCTAGTGGTACTGCACTTGGCGAACGACTCCTCCTGCGGATCAGAATTTAGAAGTGAGATTACAAAGAAGGTCAAAGTCGAATGGCCATATGAAGAGGAAGAGGAAAGCTATCAACTCCCGCGAGCGCTGACACTGGAGCAGCCGGGGCGCGCTGTCGTGGAGGGCATTACGGGAGAGTGGGTTGGCACATCAGCGAAGCGGGGATACGTCTATACGTGGGTGCCCACGCACCTCGCTGACGCAAAAGGGAGGTTGAGTCCCCGCAGCTTCTTGCTTGCGTTTCGGGCGGCAGCGGAATGGACGGATGAGCATGAGCCGGACGCAACCAACGCGCTTCATTTCAAAGGGATTCAGCAGGGTGTTGCAAAGGCGTCGGAAATCCGCGTAGCGGAGATTGCTGAGGATTACCCATGGGTCAAGCCGCTTTTGGAAGCAGCACGAGGTCTCACGGTCCCGTGCCAAATACTCGAGCTCACCGGCATGTGGAAAAAAACCAAAATGGACCAGTTCAGAGCCGCAATTGGTGAAAAGCTTCCTCCACGACGCTACGGTACCGATCCCCTGCGCAAGGGTACCGTGGGTGCGTTGATTGAGGATCTCGTTGAACTCGCGATACTGTATCGCACCGAGGATGACCGCCTGAACATGCCGGACATCTTCCGAGTGGGCTTCGGTATTCGTCGTATGGGAGGTGTGCGACCTCCACGCTAGTGAGCAAGAAATCTTGCGCAACTGTGGCAGATCGCCGAGGTTAGAGGACTACGCCGGCCAGCAGGTCGTCGATCACCCGCAGGCGAAGATCTGATAAAAAACTAGGCTGCTTGAAACCCAGCCCAAACTGTACGTCGAGGGCTGGGTGAAAGGCTCCCATGAATTGGTCTTGACCGGCCAGAAAAAGAACCCGTCACGATTGTGCGCGTGCTCAAGCCGCGCATGAAGCGCCCGACGACGAAAAAGAAGTAAAGGCCGTCCGTCTGGAATTCGTCGGACGGAACCCTATTGCATTGGATCCATCCGTCCCCAACAATGGATGGTGTCGTTAATCTTGACGATGCTTACAGTGCGAGGAAGAATTATGACGACCAGTTTTGCGATTGGCGATGAAGTGTTTTTGAAATCTGGCGGCGAAAAAATGACCATTGAAAAAATTGACGAAACCGATGTTTCATGCGTTTGGTTCGATAAAAACAAAAAAGTCGAACGCAACACTTTCCATGCCGCAACCCTTAAAAAAGCTCCAACGCCAGAAGAACGGGCCGCAGGAATGGCCGCAATTTCTCGCAGCCTTGCCCGTTGATCGTCAAAAAGGGGTGCCCTCAGGATTCGGATTTTTCCGTACGCCAGCGGCTCCGGATGCCCCGTCGTATCAGGGGCGGCGCGAACGATGCTCTGGCAGGTTCAATTGCAGTCGATCGCCCAAGCTCAAGCCTTTGATTCTATTGGTTGTGCAATGCGGCTAACGTACGAAAAAATCCGAATCCTGACGACACCGGGGGGCACCCCAACCGGCATCACCGCCTACCTGAAAAACGGCGGCACGAGGGGGCTGCTTGTGGCCCGGACTAGGACATTGGCCAGAGCCCGCAGCCGCAACCAACCGTTTCCGGCGCACGGGTCAGCAATATCGGCACCCGCAGTTCAGGAACATTTGATCGCTTTCACTTGCCGGCCTCGCCATGGCTCTCGCCGGGCAGTTCGGCGCCGTGCGCACGGATCGCGGCAATCAGCTCGGCGGGCGTGATCTCATAGCGCACCTCGCGCTGCGTCCCGGGTTTGCGCTGGTCGACGTCGACCAGGAACAGGCTTTTGCCGTCGGGCGCAGCTTCGAGTCGCACCGTGCGCCGCACGCTCGCGGTCAGCGCGTCGCTGTCAGTCAGCAGATGGACGGCGCCGTGCGCGCCATTGTGGGGGGATGTCATCGGTCCAGGCTCCTGAAAAGACTCACCGGCGATACCTGCAAAAGCTCACCGTTCGAGCGTGGCACCGTACTCTTGGTAACCGCTTTTATCAATAGCTGCATGACCGCTCCGCAGTGACCCGGCTACGGGCGGCGGGCGTCAGCGGGCGTCAACCGCACGGCGTCCGCCACCTCCGACGACGCAGCGTCCGGCTGACGCCAACTCCCTCAGGCGGCGGCTGCCAGGTCGTCCGTGTGTGCCGCCAATGGAGCGGTGGACGCCGCCTGCCCGACCAGGGCTTCAGCGAAATGCGCCTGACAGGTCTGGCGTGCGGTCAGGCGTTCGCGCAAGCTCCCGCACAATTGACGCACCTCTTCGACGCGCACCAAGATGCGGGACTGCTCAGCCAGCGGAGGTAGCCCAAACCGGAAAGCGAAGAGTTTGTCGGACTGGAGCTTACAGGTGCCGTGCGTCGATCGGTCTACCAGTTCCAGAATTTCATGCTTAAAGCCCCGACAAACCAAAGCGAGATACGGCACAAGCGCGGGAACGAGCGGAGTGAGTGACTTCATATCCTGGTTGATGGTGACCTCAACCTGCGTAATTCCTACTGGGAAAGAATGCGCCAGGATCATTCCGCGAACCACAATCAGTAAGCTCCTCTCGGGTACTAGCGGCAATCGCGTTTCTTCCGTAAGCATCTGATTTGTACCGTTCCCCGCTTTGCGTAGAAGATGCAATCATCGGCTGCGACGGACACGAGTGACCGACTCTGTCCACAAACAGCCCGAGAATGGACACAGTGCCTCAGACAGTCGAGTTACCTGCCAAGCGCCAGAACCGACGGCATCCATTGGAATGGAAGCGATCGGTCGTAGAGCAGACGCTTGAAACCGGCGCGTCAGTCGCCAGGGTCGCTCGCGACAACAACATCAACGCCAATCAGGTGTGGGCCTGGCGCAAACTGTACGCCCAGGGTCTGCTGGTCGAAGATGCGCAGGCGGAGATCATGTTGCCCGTCGTTGTCGATGGACGGTCCGATCGTCCGGCGGCCCATGCGCTGGAGGCGACGAACGCGCCGGCACCTCCGCAGGCTGCAAACGGCAGCATTCAGCTTCAGCATGGCAATACGTCGGTCCGGATAGAAGGCGTGCCCGACGCGACGATATTGCGCCTGGTCCTCGAGCGGATTCTGCGATGATCGGGCCGCCTGCAAACACACGGATCTGGATCGCTGCCGGCGTCACTGACATGCGCTCCGGCTTCAATTCCCTTGCGGCGAAGGTACAGATGGTGCTTGAGAAGGATCCATACGGCGGCCATGTTTTTATCTTCAGGGGCCGCCGTGGTGATCTGCTGAAGGCGTTGTACTGGAGCGATGGCGGCCTATGTTTATTTGCGAAGCGTCTTGAGAAAGGGCGTTTTGCATGGCCCCGCGCCGACACCGGCGTCGTGGCGTTGAGCACCGCTCAACTATCGCTCCTGCTCGAAGGGTTTGACTGGCGACAACCGGTCGAGGCAGCACGCCCGCGCAGTGCTTTGTAAACGTCTGTTACCCGATGATCCGCATGTAGCAGATGGTCGTAAACTGTCGCAATGGATCTGACCGATACCGACCTGCCCGACGACATTGATGCGCTCAAGGCGCTGGTGCGCGCGCATGCGGCGTCAGCTCATGCAAACGCGCAGCGGGTCGTCGAGTTGCAGGACCAACTCAGCTCCCGCGTAATCGAGATCGAGCATCTGAAGCTGACGATTGCGAAGCTGCGCCGCATGCAGTTCGGTCGCAAGTCTGAGAAGGTGGAGCGTCAGATCGAGCAGCTCGAACTGCGACTTGAGGACCTGCAGGCCGATGAAGGTGCGGCCGCCCAGGCTGATTCGAAGAAGGCGCATCAACGCCGCGAGAGCGCCTGTCGCAAACCGCTGCCCGATCACCTCGAACGCGAAGAGCGTGTGCATCGGCCCATCGAGGAAGACTGCCCGGAATGCGGTGGCACACTCAAACCGCTGGGCGAAGACGTATCCGAGCAACTTGAATACGTGCGCGCGCACTTCCGCGTCATCCGTCATCGCCGTCCCAAATTCGCCTGTTCGTGCTGCGACTGCATCGTGCAAGCCGCTGCGCCGAGCCGGCCGATCGATCGCGGCCTGCCCGGTCCAGCTTTGCTCGCCCACATCACGACATCGAAGTTCGCGTACCACATCCCGTTCTATCGCCAGTCCGTCATGTACGCGCGCGACGGAGTCGAGATCGAACCGGGCACTATGGGCCACTGGCTGGGCAGTCTGACCTGGCTACTCAACCCGCTGGTCGACGCGGTGCGCCGCCATGCACTTGGCGGCAGCAAGGTTCACGCCGACGACACACCGCTGCCGGTGCTTGCGCCGGGCAATGGCAGGACGAAGACCGGCCGGCTCTGGGTGTATGTGCGCGATGACCGGCCCAGCGGTTCGGACGAAGCGCCGGCGGTCTGGTTTGCCTATACACCGGATCGTCGCGGCGAACATCCACAGCGTCACCTGGCCAACTTCACGGGCGTACTGCAGGCAGACGCCTTCGCCGGCTATGCAGATCTGTACCTCGGCGGTCAGATTCGCGAAGTAGCGTGCATGGCGCATGCACGTCGAAAGCTACATGATCTGCACGCTGTTCGGGCATCACCGATCACCAGCGAAGCACTCGAGCGCATCGGCGCCCTCTATCGCATCGAAGAGTACATTCGTGGCAAGCCGCCTGAAGAACGACGGCGCGTTCGCCAGGAGAAGGCTGTGCCGCTGCTTGATGATATGAAGCGGTGGTTCGAGGCGACGCTTCTCACACTCTCCGCGAAGTCGGACACCACCAAAGCGATCCAGTATTCGTTGAATCGCTGGCCTGCGCTGGTCTATTACTGCAGCGATGGTCAGACTGAGATTGACAATCTGATTGCCGAGCGCGCATTGCGCGGTGTAGCAATCGGAAGGCGGAATTTTTTATTTGCCGGTGCGGACTCAGGCGGTGAACGTGCGGCTGCGATGTACAGCCTGATCGGTTCTGCCCGCCTGAACGGCATTGATCCAGAAGCCTACCTGCACTACGTCATCGAACGCATCGCAGATCACCCGGTGAACCGGATCGACGAACTGTTACCCTGGAACGTCGCTCCTTTGCTCCCCGCTGCCTCACACATCGATCCCGTTCGCTAGCAGCCGATCCCCTCACACGTCAACGTAATCCGCGACGGTGCAGGTCGAATGCTTACTTTCTTCCAGCGCCAGTTCCGAAACATGGTCCTGCGCGTCCGAGATGCGCTCTACCTTCATATCCTTGGGGCTAACCCACGGCAGTTTTCCGTTCCAATACGCTCCCTTTGATTTGCTCGGCGTCGCACCACCCCCGATAGCGCATAAATCGGGAAACGTGACCATTTCCCAACCGACCCTCGGCGCTACGGACGGCTCGTCGCTTTTTTCCGATGGTGTTTTGCTTCGACTTATCTTGCCCTGACCCTTATCAAGGCCGACCAGCGACGGCAGAAAGCCATCTGGCAGGAGCTGCGCGAGCTGCGGGCCAAGCTGCGCCCGATTGATCGCGCGTGGTCCGATACGCGGCTCGCCCTGAAACAATACGAGTGGGATTACACGCACGTGGTCCCGCAACTTCAGGAGCGGGAGGCCCAGCTGCTGGATGAGATACGCCCGTTCCTCCGGCAAATTGAAGCGCTGGAGAAGGAGGCCCGGCGGCTGGACCGCAAGATACGCAAAGCGCAGCAAGCTAGTGAGCACACGCCGGCAGGTCCGGCCGGATCGAGCACACGTACGCCTGCAAGCCCTTGAGCTTACCTATTTCCCGCTGGTCGTCGCCGGCAACCCCGAAAACGCGGCTCGCCATCGGTCCGTCGATATCTGCATAGGCGGGGGACCATCAGCCATGTCGGGGGCGCTGACGGCGGCAGGCATGTCGTGGGCACCGGTTGCACAGTGGGTGACGGCGATGCACAACCGTTCCAACCGAGGTGCCGTCAAGATTCGGATTTTTTCGTACGCTAGTGGCAAATCCGTCAGACTGGCGTCTAGAAGATCGACGAAACAACGTCATGGAATGACGAAAGCGACCCTAATCTGACGCGTTCTGAACATCGACCTGACGTCGGGTTGAGGTTTACCCAAACCTGACACACGACAGACGAGCAGACCAAAAACTGTCCCTAAATATGGGTTAGGAAACATTGAGAAAACATTATTTTTCTTGATAAACGTACCAAAATTGGTACACTTCCAATCCTCTCCCACGACATGATATTTGCATGGTCCGTACCGTTACGGTGGTCCTTACTGTCCGATTCTTCGCCTCTGAAATTGGCAACGAACCGGTGCGCGAATGGCTCAAAGATCTTGCCGCGCAAGACAAAAAGACCATCGGGGAAGATATCAAGACTGTTCAGATTGGATGGCCGTTGGGTATGCCGCTGGTCCGCAAAATGGGGACCGACCTTTATGAGGTGCGGATTACGCTACCGAATCGGATTGCGCGCGTCCTGTTCACTGTGATCGGAAGCCAGATGGTGTTGTTGCACGGCTTCGTCAAGAAATCCCAGGAAACGCCGAAAGAAGAATTGGATGTAGCAAACGCACGGTTGAAGCTGCTGAAGCAGTCTGAGAGACAGAAAGCAAAACGCTGAAACGCAAGTAGGCCCAGAAAGTTTAGAAAGCAATGGAGTGCATCATGGCAAACAGACACATCGGAAGCGACTTCGATGAGTTCCTCGCCGAAGAAGCGATCCTTGAGGAAGCTACCGCAACCGCTATGAAACGCGTGATTGCATGGCAGATCGAGCAGGAAATGAAAGCGCAGCACATCACCAAATCTGCGATGGCGACGCGCATGAAAACGAGCAGGGCGGCTCTTAACCGCCTGCTGGACGAGACAGATACCAGCCTGACGCTAACGACGCTTGCAAGCGCCGCTACTGCGCTAGGCAAGAAGTTCAGGTTCGAGCTACTCGCGGCCTGATCCTTGAGCAATCAAACAAGGGCGCTTCGGCGCCCTTTGTCATTTCTAAGAGCCGCTCAATCGCCCTCAAGTGGGCATGCGGGCCACACCTCGCACCGTTGCCACTCGGCGCACTGGCGACCCACCTCCTGCCAGTTTTCTCCCTCGTCACCGATCCCTGAAACGTCCTGCCGGATGATCCACGCAATAACGGTCCGGCCCGTCGATTCGCAGCGGTATGCCACGTTTTCCATCATCACCTCCTATCAATGAGTGATGTGGAAAGTCTGTTGTCACGACTGCGCGACGTGTAGGGCGGCAGCCCGAAAAAAAACCCGCCTCAGTGGGCGGGCTTAATCCATGTGGAGACATGGAGGAGACGGGATAAGTATAAACCCTAATCAACATCCATGCAGCGCGCCCGGAGCAATGCTCGTTGCATCGAGTTGCGGTGCGTCCCGATTTGGGACTGTCCACCGGACAGCTGGCGTGGCGTCCCGCGGGCAAAGCGCGTGTGTCCCAAGGGACAACTCTGCGCCGGCGCAGAATAATCGTGCAACGTTGCACCGTTACCGTAGCGTTACTGCCCCTTGAATATTCGTCACAGTTACGTAAAATCGAGTCGTCGATCCGATCCGAGGCTAATATGCGTGACGTTACGAATAATCTGGCGGCCAAGCCTGAGACGGAGCAGGCCAAGCGTGGACGCGGACGACCGCGAAAGCCGGATGCAATGACCGGCGCGCAGCGACAGGCCGCCTACCGGGAGCGGCTGCGTGCCGCCTCAATTAATGTAACGGGTAACGGAAAATTCCGGACCGCCTGCCGTGGCCTATGACACCCTGGTGCGGGAGTGCGAGCGGCTGCATGGCGAACTGGCGCAGGCGCGACGCGATGGGGTGTCACGGGCGGCGCCGGCTGCCCGCGCGCCTTCGGATGTGGCTGCGATACTCGGACGGCTCCCGCGTCCTGATGACGGCGATTCTGGTGAGCGGCGCCTGAACCTGACGATGAAGGGCACCCAGTTTTTCGCACTCGAGCGGCTGGTTGCGCACTTCAGCCTGTCCAAACCCGCGGTGGTGGAGCGCCTGATCGACTGGGCCGACGACACGCTTACGAAGTCACTTTACGACGACGAGGCCGCATTTAACCGTTACATCGACCGTAACCGTAACGAAAAATGATTACCCCACCGGCCACCCGGGATGGCACGACATTACTCCTATAATGTAATTTTTAAGTAAATAACCCAATTACTCAAAACTCATTTGGGTGTTTTCCACCTCAATGAGGTCCGGATAAATGCCGCTGTCCACGCTGATCTTTGAATATTCGTTACAGTGACGTAAAATAAAGCCCAGATCTGATTCGAGGCTAATATGCGTCACGTGACGGATAATCGTGCTGCCAAACCTGAGACCGAGCAGCCCAAGCGGGGACGTGGACGACGCGAAAGCCGGATGCATTGACCGGCGCGCAGCGGCAGGCCGCCTACCGGGAGCGGCAGCGTGAGGCTTTAATTAACGTAACAGTAACGAAAAATAAGGGCGTCGACAGATCAAGCGCAGACCCTGAGCGAATCGCATGAGCGTCAGGTTTCGGTATTGCGCAACCAGCTCGCGCGGGCCGAGGCTGAATTGAGCGCCCTGAAGGCCGCTGTAACCGATAGCGAAGGCGCACCGGGTTTCGACGTGATGCTCAAACTGTTGGCCATGGCGTGCGCGCGCAAGCCGGTCAAGGCCCAGCTTGCCATTCGCGAATCTGACGTGTGGCGCGACGGCGTGGCCCGCGCATCGGGCGTTTCGGATGAACAGATGAAGCGGCTGGCCGCTGCGCTCGCGGGTAACCTGACCTAGCGGCAATCGAACGAGGCGAAGGAGTTGATAGTAAGGCTTATGCACCCCTTCACTTGAGACACATATAGGCCTGACGAGGCCCGGCGGCCTTCGAATCACACGCGCAGCGACATTCCGTGCCGAAAAAAACTATGCGGAATAGTCGTCGCGCGATCAGTTTTCAAAGTTGTTTTCTGACATTTTCGTGGTCAGTCTGACAAGGCGAATTTCTTGTCAGAATAGGCGCCCTTGTGGGTCTGCCTCAAACTTGAAAACAAAACCCGTGATCTTCCGGCCAGCTGGCTTTGTTGGCTCCCATCCGATCGCTAGACCGTTCTTTTCGCGCAGTTCCTTCACAGCCGGTTCGATGACCCGGCGGCGTAACTGGCCAGCATCCTTGACGCAGCTAGCGGGCGCGTCCATCGCCTCGCAGAATTCGTCATAGCCGATGGTTAAAAGCCCCGTTTTGCGGAACTGAGCCATCATTTCGAGCAGTCGCCAACTGTACATCGACCGCAGATCCGCCGCATGTTTGAGCTTGTATTGCGTAAATGCCCCGGCGATGCCCAGCAGGTAAGGGGCAACGCTGGGCGAAAACTTGAGTTCCACCCAGCCCGGCGTCGTCGTATTCACTTCTTCGTAAATCCAGCGAGCTTTCTTCCGCACGGGCTTTTGCTTACCCCGCTCGGTCTCGATTGCATCCCATTCGATGACGCACTCAAACAAGCTGTCAGCCGCTGCTTTCAGGTCGGAATAGGCATGCTTGGGGTCTATCTGTGGATAGGCCTCCATAAACTCCTCGGCGGTTACCTTAATGGACCACCCAGGGGCAACACCGGTCTGCGGGTCAGGCCGCATTGCTTTGTCGAGCAGGATCTTGGGTTTCGGATTGCACTTGGCGATCGCGAGTGCGAGTAACCGTTTTTCGGACAGCTTCATGCGTTGAACGCGCTTTACAAGCTCGTTCTTGATTACAACGCTCAAGTCTGTCGATTGCTTCTCTTCGGCCTCGATGACGTCATCCATTCTGACAAATCCGTGGTTATTCTGACATCTACAAATGTATGTCAGAATTGGCGAGACAGTCAACGTTTAACCGCCTGTTTTTTGAGCACCTACCACGAAAATGTCAGACTACCCCGAAAAAGTGTCATCCCTGACCACGAAAAATGTCAGGCTACCCCGGAAAAGTGTCACCCTACCCACGGAAATGTCAGAATAGCTCCCCGCAAACCCACGCCCATCAAGGGTTTGCGCGAGCCTAAAAAGGTTTTAAAAAGGTTTTAAAAACAGGGGTAATAAGTTTCTAAAAAAGCTGGTCGCGTCTTGCCTGTGGAAAACAGTACACGCGGCGGGTTGAACCCCACCCCCGGACGCTGCGCGTCCTCCGCCGTGAGGCGTAAAGACAACAAGTGCGCGCCTATCGGCGCGTGAATAAACCCACTCACGAACAACACCCTACCCAGACGTTGGACGGCGCGAGAACCCGCGCCGGGTGGTCATCTGACGCTCGCAATAAAAGAATCGCTATACGGTTCATCACAACAGCCCCAAAGGCACCCGTCATGACCCGCATCATCCTCGCCGCATCGACCGCTTTACTCGTTGGCTGTGCTTCCATGCCTCTGCAACCGACGAAAGCACATACACAACCGCCGGTCACTACTCACGCGCTAATCAAGGCTATCGGTCACATCAGGGCAGTAAGCCCGGCCTGACGGCCGGGCACGTCTCGAAAGCAGCGGATATCCACCGCTCCCATGCGTGGGCGCGCACACCTCACCGGTCATCCAGCGTCTTGAAAAGCAGCTTGCAGAAACAGGGGCGGTTTCCTTCCTTCTCCATGACCGACGTGCCCGGTTATCCGGGCCGTGGTGCCCTTGCCGGACCGTCGCCCATACCAGAAGGGTCCATGCGCCGGGCAGCCGCTCTAAGGCCCCTTTTTCTGGTTTCCCGAGTTCGGCACGTTGGGCATCCGGTTTTGCCCGGTCTGCGCCGTTCCTGCCCGGCCAGATCATGGGCTTGCGGCTCCCTGCAAGTGCTCACCGTCGCCCTGACACGTGCTGAACTCGGAAACGGCCGAGGCTGTGTCAAAACTCAAAATCGCTAGGTTTTTTAGGGGGGCGCCTTACCCCTCCCAAGGTGCCGCGAGGCAGATTGTAGTCGCGGGGGAGTTGCGCAACAGTGACGCCAACACACTTATGATCTGTCGCGCTGGCCTGGTGCGGTGCCCACTGCCGGGCGCCCTTCCCGCTTCGCGACGTTGAGTCCAGTGGCGGCCAGTCGGGCGCGTGCCCCACACTGATTTACAGTTCACGCGTCTGCGCGGCGCAACACTGCGCGCGAAAACTCCGAAAAATCCAGGCGTTGGTGATCGTCGATTGGTACGATGTGCCAGACGATACCTGATAGGTACCAGGTAGCAACCGGAGATCTGTTTGGTGCCGGGTAGCTGCCAGATAACCAACAGGAACCAAACAGCTAGCTGGCTGGTGCCGGCATGGCAGTGGACTAAAAAGGAAGAACTCGGAATGCCCACCATCGTTTTCGTTAGCCCGAAGGGCGGCGCCGGCAAAACCACTTCGGCACTCGTTCTCGCGGAGCAAATCGCGCGCTCGGTACCCGTCACCGTTATCGACGCGGATCCGAACCATCCCATCAAGACGTGGGCGGACGGCCCAAACACTCCCGCGAATCTGACCGTCGTTTCGAATGCCGATGAAGAGAACATGATTGACGTGATCGAGGAGGCGGCCTCGCGCACGCCATTCGTGATCGTCGACCTCGAGGGCACAGCCGCGAAGATCGTGCTGTTGGCCGTCAGTCAGGCCGACCTCGTGATCGTGCCGACGCAGGGGTCGCAGCTGGACGCCGCGCAAGCCTCGCGCGCTCTCCGGGTGATCAAGCAGCAGGAGAAAATGTCCCGGCGCGCGGTGCCGTATGGCGTGCTCATCACGCGCACTAACCCGGTCATCCGCACGCGCACGACGTCGCATTTGGCGAACGCCTTTCGCGAGGCCGGCATCGACTTGTTCGAGACTGAGCTTCATGAGCGTGAGGCATTCAAGGCCCTTTTTGCCTTCAATCAGCCGCTGTCCCACCTAGATCCGAAAGACGTCAGCAACGTTGACAAGGCCGTGGCGAACGCCGAAGCATACGCAGCCGAGGTAATCGAGCTGCTGCGCCGCGCGAGCCAGCCGCAGGAGGCAGCATGAGCGAGCGTGTGAACCCTCTGGCGAACCTCGACGATTTCGCGGTCAAGGCGCGTGAGAAAAAGCCCAAGCCGCCGCCCGAGGCTATCGAAAGACTGGCGCAAGAAACCGGCTTCCCGAGCCGTCAGCCCGCGCCGGCGACGCTCGCGGAGCCAGCCCGCAAACAGCGGCGCTATACGACAGGCCGGAACGTGCAGATCCCGGTGAAGGGGACGGCCGAGACAAAGGCGTTGCTGGAGGCGCTGGCCGACGAACTGCAGGAGCCATACGGTGAAGTCATAGCGCGTGCGCTCGCGGCACTCCGGCGTGAATTGGACGGGACTCGGTAGGGAATCCGTGAGGAACCAAATAGGTGCCAAGTTGGTATCCAGCAGGTATCTCACAGTTTACAAAGCGGTCAGGCTGCAGGCTTGATCGTCAGCGTCATTCTTTTTCGTCTTCGGTTGTTCGGGCTGCGGGTCACGTCAGCGTTGCGTCGGTGGCCCTCGTACACGCATCCGGGGGCGTCACATAGGTCACGTCGTCGCAGCATCAGGCATAGACCGGAAACCCGTACGCATTCGTGCGGATGATGGTCGTTGGGCCGTGCGGCGGGCACACCACGATCATGTCGCCTCCTGAAAGTACAAAACGACATTATCCCCATTATGTCGGTTAGGGCGCGCGCGGAGTCCGGCTTCCGGGCAACGCTGCATGGATGCGGATTAGGGTTTATACTGAACCCTGTCTCCTCCATGTCTCAACATGGATTAAGCCCGCCCACTGAGGTGGGCTTTTTTTCTTACTGGCCATATGACCGTGTATAGCGTTTCGCGCCGTCCGTGCCCAACGGTCAGGCCAGCGACGGCGATCGGGACGACGCAGGACGGCACCTATGCGCACGCGTACATCGGTATGTAGCGCCGTGCAGTCTTGATGACTGGGATCCTGGAAACGTCGCGATGAAACGCCGAGCACGATAGGTGAAGTTGGCCTACCGGCTACTTCCCGATCCTTATTCGCGCAGGCGGTGCTCAATGGTCAGCAGGTGCGGTCGTCACTGACAACCACACCGCGCGCACGAAACCACCATCGATG
>NZ_CP014581.1 GCF_001634365.1 Paraburkholderia phytofirmans OLGA172 | reverse complement strand
GAACATGTCTGCCGCTGTGATCGGCCGGCAGATATCCCGGATCAGAGAGAAAGTGAAACTAGGCACATATGATCCTCCACCCTTACCTATCGAAGCCGCTTTGACGCGGTGATACACCGACATGATCCGTTTCGTTCTCTGCCTGCTCGGCGCCCTGTTCATCCAAGCCGCGGTCATGGCCCACACGGCTAATGGCGGCTCAACTGACTTCTTCACCAGCTTTGGCGAAGGCCTCCGCGCGTCGGTGAACTTCGACATCGGAATTGTCCGTAACGCGGCCACACTGGTTGGAGCCAAGCTCAACTAGTTTCGTCGTACGTTTGCCCGCAGGACGATCATATCGCGAATAGGTCAAAATGGCATATTTGATGATAGTAGGGAGCATACGCGTATGCCCCCTACTATCAACATCAATGACGAGCGTTACAAGCGTCTGCGTTTCCATATGCGCAGGCTTCGACTTGCTGCCGACCTCACGCAGGTGCAACTCGCTCGGCGGCTGCACGTAGACCAGCCGAACGTTTCTAAAATCGAGCGCGGAGAGCGATATGTCGATGTTTTGTTTTACCTCGACTGGTGTCGCGCCTGTGGCATTGATCCGGGTACCGCGTTCTCGAAACTTGCCTCCCTGGACAAGCAGTGAGCTATGAGGCGGCGTTCGCGGGACGGCTCTGCGCCTGTCCTGACCAGACCGTCGCAAACTTCCCCTTCCCCGCCGCACGCAGCGCGTTTTTGATAGCGTCGAGCTGTCCCGCAATGCCGCCCGTGAGCTGTCGAGGTTGTCCAGCCGACTCAGTCTTGGCTGCAGCAGTCTGCGTCGGGGCATTGCTCGCGAGTCCGTCGAACGTGGCGTCACGCGCTTCGGTCGCCGGTTGCAAGTCCCCTTTCCGGATGCCTTTGGCAAACGCCGATTGCCATCCATTCAGTACGGTCCGGGGGATGCCTTCGACCGCATCAACCACGGTCAACGTGCTTCCGTCCACGCTGAGGGTTATTCGTCGGGTTCCGATCGCGTCGTAAAAGCTTTGGCCAACACAGCGCGCTACCGTGGCCGTCACTTCCGCATTTTCGGTTGCTTCTCGTTGCTGCAGAACGGTTTGGTTCCGAAGCTGCCGGGCACGATACGCGAAGTCAACAGGCTTGCGAAGAAGGGCGCGGAGGTAGTTGATTGGCGCGTGCGCTTTTTTGAGTCCAGCCCAGCTGACGTCGACGACGTCGGAGAGGAATTTGCCGTTTGCTTTGGCTTCGGTCATGAGTTTGAAGACCAGAAATTCATGAAATCCCAGCGAAGTGAGGCGTTTGAGATCCTCGGGGAGGGTGCCTGGTTGTCTCTTTTGAGAAGCAGGGAAAAGATCCTTATATATAGCTCCGTCTGCCACGTTGGCAGACCGACTATTCAGCGACTCGCCCCGGGCTTGCTGCGCACCTTCGGCCTTGGCATCTGGTGACGCCGTGTGACTGGCTGGAGCTTCCTTGACGACGAGACCAAGCAGCAAGGCCGCGCTTTCGGTGAGATGGAGGTAGGCGCGACCAAACAGGCCAGCTTGGCCATATCGGCTTTGGGGGGGGCGCGTGATGAGGCCTGCAGCTTCGAGATCATCGAGACTGCGATAGAAGGTCCGCATGGATTGCATGGCACGGCCGGTAAGCAGCTCACGGCGCGCGAATATGGCGGCGTAGGGGCGTTTGGCGTCCACGGTGCGGGCGAGAGCGGCGAGCAGGGCGCGGGAGCGTGCGCTGACGCCTTGTAGTTGCGCGGCACGATGGACGGCCCGGAATATCACCCAAGGCAAGTTGGTTGTGTCGCAGGTGAATTCGGCGCGAGCTTGTGCGTCGCCTTCTGCGGTTAATTTTTCTGCTTCGCAAGGATGAGCTTCACCCTCGCCAGCAACAGAGCGTTGCGCGATAGACATGTCGAGCGACCATTTTCAGAAAATGGAAGACACATGCTTGACTGCCGATCGCTTTCCGCTACACTCCGAAGTGTCAGTGCTTCGCCCGATTAGCCGTCGGGGGAGTGCAGCAGGAGGGGCGAGCGACAGCAAGCCCAATATTCAAAAGCCTTCGGAATTAGCCGTTCCGAAGGCTTTTGTCTTTCTAGCGTTAGAGCGTCATCGACTGCATCTAAGCTCCTTTCTTTTCCAGTAAGTCATTGATTTATAAGTATGTACGACTCGTACATCACTCCTTGCTCGTGATCTGGTCGGCGATGAACTCTCGAATCCGCTGCGCCCAATCGCTTGCAGACTCTGCGTCCTCGCCCTTGAATTGAACCCCTACGACCCCTTTCCGAACCGAAATTTCGCAGATGTGGCGCTTGCCGCTTTTGACGAACAATTTTTCCGGCGCGGCAGTCT
The DNA here is from genome assembly GCF_001634365.1 of Paraburkholderia phytofirmans OLGA172. Taxonomy (NCBI): domain Bacteria; kingdom Pseudomonadati; phylum Pseudomonadota; class Betaproteobacteria; order Burkholderiales; family Burkholderiaceae; genus Paraburkholderia; species Paraburkholderia phytofirmans. The sequence continues at coordinate 134,966 of NZ_CP014581.1, read as the reverse complement.
TTGGTCGCTGTGCGCGAGCCATGCTCACAGCCTGCTCTTGCGTCATGGTCTCGTCGTTGACGAGCTTTTCGATGGCCGCAATGACTGCCTCGGTCCGCCCCGATTCTGCTATCTGAGAAAGGGCCTGCGCCGCAGTACTGCCTAGTCGCTCAGGCCGTCGAAAGAGGATCTCTTTCGCTTTCTCAGGCAGCGCGTCGTAGCGCATGATCCGAGTCACATGCACGCGGCTAATGCCCGCAATCTCTGCCAATGCCGCGTGGTCCAGTCCCGTTTCGGTCTGCAGTTGAAGGAAATTCCAATACTTCTCGAAGTCCGAAAGGGAGGGGGCCAACAGGTTGCTGAAAAACGCGAACTTGCTGACATCCTCATCGGCGATATCTTGGGTCACGGCACGAATGCGTGGCCGGCCCAGCTCGCGATAAATGGCAGTGCGGTTGTGGCCGGCGACCAATTCACGTCGGCCATCTGGCCGGCGGCGTAATACCACCGGTGTAATCAGCGGGTTACGTTCGAGGTTGGCTTTGAGTTCAGCGTATTCTTCCGGACTCAGTTTTCGGCGCCTGCCTTCTACCTCGTCGATGAGGTCGAGGTCGACTTCTTCCTCGGCTGTGCGTTCGGCGAGCGCGCGCTTCAAGCGCTCAATTTCATCATGTTGTTGCTCGGCGGTGGCCTGCAAGTGCATGAGTTGGCCCGGAGCGGTCCGGGGGGAGCCGACCGGACGACTCCCAGCCGCGGCCACCTCTTCGCTCGTGAGCTTGATGCCAGCCGCCTTAGATGCGAAATTCTTCATCGTCGCCATGGTCGTCTATCCTTTTTGCCAGAGACTCGAGATCTTGTCGTCCACCCGGTCGACGAACTGGTCGCACGGGGTTCGGATTCGCCGGAGAGTCTCTGCGCCGCCCTCATAGACCGTGAGGTCGTAGACGGTCGCGAACCGCATATTGGTGTTTCGCGCAACGTCGGTTTCGGGTATCTCGACAGGTATCACCCTCGAGCCGTAGAGTTGGGAAATCCAAGACTGAACGGCTTTCGCCGCGGGCTTTGGCGTCATCCGGGTCACCAAGATATCGATGAAATCGAATTCCTTCCTCGACTCATCCCCTCTAGCGGCCATGCCGGTCACCAAGTCCGAGAAGAGGTGCCAGAACTGAACCATAGACGCGAACGCCAGTACGTCCGGAACGACTGGCACAATCACACCGTCAGCCGCGAAAATGGCATTGATCGTCAGGTAGCTAAGCGTGGGGGCCGTATCGAGGATGATGTAGTCGTATTCATCGCGCAGAGCCTCAAGGCCCTTGTGCAGTACGTTCTCAAAGCGCTCGCCACGGGCACCTGCGGAAGCGCGAGCGGGCAGCATGAACTCCGCGTTGAACAATTCCGTCGACGAAGGGATCAGATCGAGGTTTGGCCAGTAAGTGGACTGAGGAAGCGCCGACATGTCGAACGGCTCTCCCTTCAAGAACGCTTCCACCAAAGGCATGATCGTCTGCGACGCGTCAACCTCAGCGTGCGGATTTATCCCATAAAGCGTCGTGGCGCTTCCTTGCGGGTCTAGGTCGATATGGCAGACTCGTCGACCCCGCCGCAACGCGAGCCCCTGTGCCAGGATGGTCGACATCGTAGTTTTCGTGACGCCGCCCTTGAAGTTGGCTACGGCAATGACTTTGCCCGGGCCGCTACGTGGGGCAGGGTTCAATTCGGCCTTGACCCACTGGACCGCCTCCTCCACGGTAAACTGTCGTGGAGCGCCTCGACGGGACTGCGTGCCTTGCGGAAGCTCGCCTTTCTTCATGGCGTACGCCATCCGCTGCGTGTCTATGCCACACATCTCTTGCACCCGGGCGGAACTGATCATCGGCGGGACTTTCCGCGGGAACGGTTCAAGCAGCTCGTCGCGAATCTTCTGAAGCATGAAGTCAGATAGGCCGGCGAGCTTGATAAGGTCTTCGGGCGTCGTCTTTCCGGGATTCGCGAGGTCGAGATCCATAGCGTTCTTAGGGCGTTCCATTCCGGTGGTTGTGTTCTATCGTTTGGGCGAAAATACGGCCAGCCGATAGAATTTCCCGAAGCGTAGCTGTCGCCTTGGGTAAACGCAAGTTAACTTTTACGGGGATGTATCGCCTGGGAGCCCTGTAAATGCTGGGTTCGGCGGATTTTCGTGAGAAATTACGTGAGGAAAAGCGCAGGCGGACCAGGCTGCAACTGGCGCTTTCGCATGCGAAAAAACTAGCTTTGCGTGTCGAGAAGCGCGTCCTCGAAGAACGCATTGACTGCTCTGTAACGCCGCGCGCTGTCCCCTTTTGTATAGATCGTCGTCGTGGCCAGGCTGGCGTGCCCGAGGTTCGTCTGCACGTCGCGCACGTCTGCGCCGCTGTCGAGGGTGTGGTTGACGTGGGTATGGCGCAGCCAGTGGGTACTAGCGTTGCGCAGATCGGCCGCGGCACCGGGGTAGCGGGTCTCCAGCTGATCCGCCGCGCGCTCGAAGATCCGCTTGAACAGGCGGGCAACGGCGTCCGGCGTCAGTCGCCTGCCGGTCTGCAGATGCCCAATCAGCGGTGTTTCTTTCGGGCATTCCAGCAGCGCAGGCATGCCGTGGGACGTAAGGGTGCGCTCCAGCTCGGCCATCAGTTTTTTCGGCATGGGCACGCGCCGGTTACGGCGCCCCTTGCCCCGTACCTTTAGCTCCCAGGCGTCGTCCAGTGCGCCGTCCAGCGCCGCACGTGTCAGATCACCCGTCATTGCCCCGGCCAGTTCCGCCCGGCGCAGGCCGGTGGCGTACGCAAATAGCAGGGTGAAGTGGTCGCGCTGCTCCTCCGGCGTGTATTCGATCCGCCGCGTCGTCTGCAGCACGTATTTCCATTGGGCGTGCGTGAGGGTGCGCCCGGTGGTATTGACCGCCTCGACCTCGCTGGACCTTGGCAAGCCGTCAAACGGGTTGCTGGCCAGATACCTCTGACCGACCAGCCAGCTGAACATGGCACGCAGGATCTTGCGCGCGTCCTCGCGACTGCGGTCTTTCAGCGGGCCAGCGAACGGTCGCCAGGCGGGCTCGAAGCGCTCGACGCGACCGCGGCCAACCCAGCGCGCGGCTGGCTGGGGGTCCGTCAGGAACACATCAATGTATTCCGCGCAGTCCAGCGTGTTCAGTGACGACAGGGGTTTTCCCTTCTGCACGATCGCCCACAGCAGCAGGCGCTCGCCCTCGCGCCGGTACGTCCGCGCGGTGTCGGGGCTGCGGGCGCCCCGAATCCTCACCCAGGCGGAGACTGCCGCCAGATCCGTGTTCAGTTCGGCCTGGTGGGCGGGAACGGGCGCGCGGTTCAGGCCTTGCGAGCCGTCGAGTTCGGCGGACACGCGCAGTGCCTCCATCGGCACGATGTCCGGCACCGTGCCACCGATCGGCGACCGTAACAGCGCGGGATGTCCGGCCTGCAGCTGCCGGCGCGGTGTGGTGGCCAGCGGTGACAGTACCTGTCCGAGCGATCCGGCGTGCAGCGACAGCCAGTCCATGATGCGCTGCGCGCCCTTCGGACCGAGTTTCGGCACCTCGGCGTGCCAGCGGTTGCGGCGTCGGCCGATAAGGGCCAGCAGGTCCGCGAGCGTCGCCAGGCCCGCGGCCGTGAGGCGCGCTACGACGGCGGGCTCGAACCAGCCTTCCAGCGGGTGATGCGGCACGGGATCGTGAACCAGCGCCTTTTCCATGCGTGCCAGCGCGTCGGCCTGCCGGCGCCGCAGCCGGGCGTTGCGGGCAATGCGCCGGTCAACGCGGGGCGAGGCCTCGGGCGGAAAGTCCGCGCGATACAGCTCCAGCAGTTCGGCCTCGCTGTAGACGCCGTCCGGATCGACGCTATCGCGGTACGCGTCGAGCGTCGGCACGGAGTCCTGCGCGTGCAGCTCGGTCGGCGGAATACTGCCCGGTTTCAGCCGCAGCAGGTGCGCCGCCTCGATGTCGCGGGCACGGCGCGCGGCCACCGACAGCGTGTCACGCAACGTGGCGATCAAGCGGCGTGTCACGCGCACGTCCGTGCCGGCGTCGCCGTAGCTCGCGTGCAGCTGCACGTCAGTGAGGCCGTCGAGATAGCCTCGGTACAGGGCGAAGTGCTGGCGGGTCAGGCGTCGGTTCATGGCTGTAGTTAAGGGCGTTCTGGCCAGTTTCTTGACAGGTCCGGGTTCGCGACCAATACTGGATCGACACAGTGCGAGTACATCGAAAGGTGACCTCTGACGCCGCCTCACCCCTCCGGGCCAGGCGGCGTTTTCATTTCACGGTCGACAACGCGATGGCATCCACATCAAATAGTTCTTTGCTATCAAGCACTTGGGCGAAGGCTATCATTGACCCCCCAATCTGACAAGCAAAATCACCATTCGCGATAACTCCAGTTATCAGATGTGGCGATTTTCTGTCGGGGCAAAAAAGGGCGCTTTTTCGTCTGCGGTTTCAGCGGCGCGCCGCGCTATGAGGCACGCCTCGTCGTCGGTGCCCCCGCTTGTGGGACCCGGGCCACACGCGTAATTCATTCCGATGGCTGCTTTGCAGGGTTCTTGCCATAATTGAAGTTCGATAAGAAGACGCAGGTAAAGACGTGCTGCCACGATTTAACGCTTCGATGGTGTTGCCGCCATTCACGGGGGACGATCCGACATTGCCGGCGACCATGTCGCCGTACCGCTCGCAAATGCTCGAGTTCGCCCAGCACTTCGCGACCTCGCCCGAACGGACCGGCATTCTCAACGGACTGCTTGACTATCGCGAAGCACTCAGGATCGCCACTATCGACACCGCGCGGGCTTTTCAATGGATGGACGGCAGCTTCGTTGAGGACGTCGAACAGGCAAGGGCACGACCGCCGGCTGATATTGATGTGGTGACGTTTGGATATACACCGCAGTTTGCCGACAAGCCTGCCTTTGACGCGTGGATGACAGCACACCACGCGCTGTTTGATCAGCGCGAAACCAAGCGGCTCTATAGCTGCGATGCCTACTTTGTGCATATGGGCAAGCGACCGGAACTGCTGGTCGATGACACGCGCTATTGGTTCGGTCTCTTCTCACATCAGCGCGAGACCGCGCTGTGGAAAGGAATGGTCCAGATACCGCTGGTGTCGGATGATGATCAGGCGCGGGCCCATCTCCAGAACCTGGTGTTTGACGAGGAGGGCGACGACAATGCTTAGGAAACTCGAAATTGATGCATTGAAAGCCGATCTGTCTGCGGTCGACGCATTGCTCGCGTCGCGCAGTGAAGCCGACGATCCGATCGGCTGGTATCAGTTCTCCTCGCGCAAGGAAGAAATCCAGCAGGCGCTTGGCGAGGTCATGACGCGCGCAGTGACCCATGCCGAGTTAGGCATCTTCTTTGGCGGCGGTCCGGTTCAGGGCTCACGCGGCATCAACGCCGATTTTGCCGGCAAGGCGCTCGAGGACCTGCAGGCACTCGTCTCGAAACGCTTCTCTGGCCGCGAGTTCGGCCGGCTGGCTCAGCGCGGGCCGGTACCGCGCGTCGACACATCACAGATGCTCGTGACAAACATCGTGCGGGGATCGGTCGGATTCGTGCTCGAGGAGTCCGGCAGCAATCCTCAAATGGTTGAAACGCCGCTCAAAACTGCCGTCGACGAAATCGCCGACATCCTCTCTCGGGTAGGTGCCGACGATGAGGCCGTATTTGAAGAGGCGGCGACTGAACTGGATGAGCGCATCCTGGTCACCCTCAGGCAGTTTTTCCAGCGGCTCGACGAGCAGGGCGCAACGATGCGGGTGGTCGACGGAACCCGGGACTTTCTGCTCGATCGTCACGCCGTCGCGCTCGCCCGTGAGCGCACCCAGGCCATCGAGATTGTGGAGCGCGATGCCGAGATGACGGGGACCCTGTTTTTGCTCCCCGACTCCAGAAGGTTCGATTTCTATACGGTGGGTGACGACGGTGGCCAGCTTGTCCTGAAGGGAACGGTCAGTCCGGCCGTCATCCGTCAGATTCAGGAACAGGCCGACATCGAACATCCACCGATCGACGCGCGCACGCTTCCACAGATGCCCTGGCGGGTCGAGATCAGGACCCGCGAGCTGCGTGAGCGCAATCGGGCGCCGAGGCAGGTCCATACGCTGATGCGTCTTGTGGGCCCGGACGGCTAGCCGCGCTAGGGGAAACCGGCAGGCCTTCGCTCCTGCCGTGTCGCGCAGCGGCAGGGATTCGCGGCGAAGATCTGGGACCAGATAAAGACACCATGCGGACCTGTTGGGCACCTCCGGCGGCTTGAGACCAGCAGCGCGGGTTCCGTCGGAAAGCGATGGGACGAAGCGGCAAGGGCATGACGTGTGAACCTAAAGATGTTTTCGTGACGCGGCGTCTACCTAGTGGCACTCCTACATTACAAACTCAAGCCTTTGCACGTCGTCCTGGAACACACGCACCATTGGTGACTAGCGCTGCATCAGATGTTCCCCAACTCCCCCGCACGGCGCTCGATCAGGCTCTGCCCGTCGCAACGGAAGAGGAAACCCCTGGACGTTCGGCCTTTAAACTGTCGTCGCCCCTGCCGTTATCTCAATAGCAAGTGACGCGGCTTCAACGATCGCAACTGGAAAGCAAGGGACAAGGCGATTTTTCGTTAAAATCGCAGCATCTTGGGGGAGAGGCCAAGCGTCAAATAGATTAGAGGGGAGCAGAAGTAATGCCTGGACTGAACCTGCTCGAACGATTTCGGGGAAAGTGTTTAAAAGGGACCGCGATCGAGTGCCACGCCAAGTACTATGCCCACGAGATCTCCCATCGGCACAGCGCTGGCGGCGTTGATCGCCTGTCGCAATCATTGCTCGACGCCTGCGTCGATCTGAACCCGCACCGGATCTACGCCGTGCCGACGCTCTGCCAATACTGGGCTGAGGGGCTCCGGCTGCGCTCCGAGTCAGTGAAGAAGGGACCCCAATGAAGTTTGTCAGCAACGCTGGAACCGACCGCGTATTGGACCTCGTACGCCCATGGCTGAAGCCCGGTCACCGGCTCGACGCCGTGTCACCGTCGTTCTCGCTGTTTGCCTTTGCCGAGGTCCTGGCCGATGCGGCCAAGCTGTCGCAGGCGCGCTTGGTCCTTCCCGCCGTCGACTCCGCCAACGCCTCGGACCTTCGATTACTCGGCAACGCCGCTGACCGCCCCGCTCGCAACCAACTGCAGGCTCCGTGGCTTGCGCGAAAGTTCGCGGCTTGGGTGGAGGGCAAAGCCCACGTGCGGCAGGCCAGCGGGGCGATCCCTCAGGGTACCTTGGTGATGCGCGATGCGGCAGGGCAGGCACAGCAAGCCATACTGGGTTCTTTCGCCTTCAGCACGGAGGGGCTAGGCCTGACCCCCGGCAATCCGTTGAGCCTGGTTCAGGCCTCCGAGAACTCTGCCGAAGCCGCGATGCTCAGCCAGTGGTTCGACGCGCAATGGGCCAGTCTGAAGGACCAGCCAGAAACCAAGGCGGCACTAATCGACGCCATCAAGGAGCTCTCCGCCCACCGCGACCCGTCCAGCATCTACACCTTGATGCTGCACCACCTCTTTTCCGGCACAGGAGAAGGCATGGACGAGGACCGCATCGTCAAGTCCGCGACGGGCATTCGCAACACGGTCGTATGGAAGAAGCTCTACAAGTTCCAGCGCGACGGCGTGGTGGGCGCGCTCGACAAGCTGGAACGTTTCGGCGGGTGCATCATTGCCGACAGCGTGGGCCTGGGCAAGACCTTCGAGGCTCTGGCCATCATCAAATACCACGAGCTGCGCAACGATCGGGTGCTGGTACTCTGCCCCAAACGTCTGCGCGACAATTGGACGCTGTACAAGGCCAACGACCGGCGCAACGTGCTCTCGCCCGACCGGCTCAACTACGACGTGCTGAACCACACCGACCTGTCGCGTGATGGTGGCCACTCCGGCGACATCGACCTGTCGCATGTGAACTGGGGCAACTACGACCTGGTGGTGATCGACGAATCCCACAACTTCCGCAACAAGAAGACGCCACGCCAGGGCAACGAAACCCGCTATGACCGGTTGATGCGCAAGATCATCCGCGAAGGCGTGAAGACGCGTGTACTGATGCTCTCGGCAACTCCGGTCAACAACCGACTGGCCGACCTGCGCAACCAGATCGCGTTCGTCACCGAGGGTGACGATACGGCACTGGTCGACCATGGCATCGCCAGCATCGACAGCACCACCCGCCGTGCGCAAAAGGCCTTCAACCGTTGGCTGGAGCTGCCCGAAGACGAGAAGACACCGTCGCTGCTGGTGGAGATGCTCGGCTTCGACTACTTCGCGCTGCTCGACCACCTGACAATCGCCCGTTCGCGTCGCCACATCGAGAAGTACTACGGCACGGCCGAGACCGGCCGTTTCCCTGACCGGTTACCGCCTATCAACATCAAGGCCGACGTCGACCGCGCAGGCGAGTTCCGCTCCATCCGCGACATCAACCTCGAGATCCGCCGTCTCAACCTGGCCGCCTACGCTCCACTGCGTTACGTGTTGCCCCACAAGCAAGCCGCCTACGACGCGAAGTACAGCACTGAGATCCGTGGCGGCGAGGGCTTTTTCCGCCAGGTGGACCGTGAAGAGAGCCTGATCCACCTGTTGCGCGTCAACGTGCTAAAGCGCATGGAAAGCGCCGTGTCGTCGTTCGCGCTCACCGTGCACCGCCAGCTCACGGACGTGGAGGCCACGCTTGCGCGCATCGAGGCGCACGACCACGAAATCGAAGAGTTCGACATCGCCGATGTGGACATCGACGATCCAGCGTTCGAGGCCTTGCTGGTCGGCCGCAAGGTGAAGGTGCTGCTGGGCGATGTGGACCTCATCCGCTGGAAGCAGGACCTTGCCGAAGACCGCAACCGCCTGGCCACGCTCTACGCCGCTGCCGAGCAGGTCACCGCTGCACGCGATGACAAGCTGTGCAAACTGCGCGATCTCATCGCCGAGAAATGCAAGAATCCCAGCAATGCCGGTAACCACAAGGTCATCGTCTTCACCGCTTTTGCTGACACGGCCACCTACCTGTTCGAACACTTGGCCGGCTGGGCCAAGTCCGAGCTCAGCATCGAGTCGGCGTTGGTCACGGGCTCCGGCCGAAACCGGTCGACCTTGCCAGGCCAACGCAAGGATTTGACCAGTATCCTCACCGCCTTCTCGCCGCGCTCCAAGGAGCGGCCGGAGGAGCTTGCCCACGAGGGCGAGCTGGACTTGTTGATCGCCACCGACTGCATTTCTGAAGGCCAGAACCTGCAAGACTGCGACTGGCTGGTCAACTACGACATCCATTGGAACCCGGTGCGCATCATCCAGCGCTTCGGGCGTATCGACCGCATCGGCTCGCCCAACGAGCGCATCCAACTCGTGAACTTCTGGCCCAACATGGAGCTGGAGGAGTACATCAACCTGGAGCAGCGCGTCAGTGGTCGCATGGTGCTGCTGGACATCTCTGCCACCGGCGAAGAGAACCTGATCGAGCAACAATCGGGCAACCAGATGAACGATTTGGAATATCGCCGCAAGCAGTTGCTCAAGCTGCAGGACGCAGTCATCGATCTTGAAGACCTGTCCACGGGTGTCGCCATCACCGACCTGACCTTGACCGATTTCCGCATCGACCTGGCTCAGCACCTCAAAGCGCACCCTGGCAAGCTCGAATCCATGCCGCTGGGGGCCTCTGCCGTAACCACCAGCATCGACGCCGACATTCCGCCCGGCGTTGTGTTTTGCCTGCGAGCCGAGGGACCCACGGCTGAAAAGACCATTGACCCGAGCTACCCCCTTGCGCCGCACTACCTCGTACACGCGGGGGATGACGGCACGGTGCTGCTACCGTACACCCAGGCCAAACGCATTCTCGACCGGCTCAAGCGGCTGAGCGTGGGGCGTGATCTCCCCGACGCTGCCGCCTGTGCAAGGCACGACTCATCAACCAAGCAGGGCGAAGATATGCGCTGCGCGCAGCGACTGCTGGCAGCGGCCGTCGCCTCCGTCGTTGGCAAGAGCGAAGAGCGGGCCGTGGCCAGTCTCTTCTCGCCGGGCGGCACCCACGCCAGACCCGGCGAGTTTGCCGGCTCTAACGACTTCGAGGTGGTCGCGTATCTGGTGGTTCTTGCTGGCAACGGACAGGAAAACGTCGAACAGGGCAGTATGGAGCCGGCTACATGACCGCACTAGGGGTTAGCCCTTTATCTTCACCCTTCACCAGTCGTGACCTGATCGCCGCGCTGGATTTGCCGGGAGCGGCACTGGTCAACCAACGTGTGCCCAAGAAGCTGCTGGTGGAGAATGGCTCGCCTACTGCCGCCGACAAGAAACTCATTCAAGACGGCATCGAAGAGATTACCTGGGTGGCAGCGCTCAAGCCTGCGAACATCGGCATCCCCGAGTTTCGGGACGAACTGCGAGCCTACCTGGAACTGGCAGTACTCTGCATCACCCTGCGCGAGCAAGCCAAGACTTCTCGCATTGCCGAGCTGGTGCACCGCGCCATCCCGTACCCGCTTGTGCTCATTCTGGAAGACGGGCCCGACGTGCTCATGTCGCTGGCGCACATCCGCTGGGCACAACGGGAAGCCGACAAGACTGTGCTGGATGATGGGCGGGCAGAGGTTCGCTTCAGCGATCACGTCACCGGCGACACAGTAAGTCTGATGGCCTTCCTGGAAGGACTGCCCCTGAGCCGCCAGCCGCGCGCCGATCTGTACGCCCTGTACCAGGGCTGGATTGACACCACTACCGCGCTGCAAGCGGCCGCCATTACGGGGCGGTTCGTTGCCAGCACGTCACCCGAACACGCTGCTGCTTGGCGAGCCGCCTTGCAGCGTTGCCGCGAAATCGACAGTCAGGTGGCGAACCTGCGTCTTGGAGCGGCCAAAGAGAAGCAGATGGCACGACAAGTGGCCATCAACTTGGAAATCAAACGCCTTGAGCAGGAACGCGCCTCGGCAGTTTCCCAGCTGAACGAAGACAACTCATGATCCCCGCGCGCACCTGACCCAAAAAGGAAACAAAAACATGTTCGAAAAATTAGAGGCCACATCGGCCGAAGCACAAAGCTCCAACCCCGTGGCCGACAATATCGCCAAGCTCAAGGCCCTGTTTCCAGAGTTGCTTACTGAGGGCGTCGATGGCGCCGCAATCAACGTGGACGTGCTCAAGGCCTTGTTCGGCGACAGGACGGCGAGCGACGTGGAAGAGAAGTACGGCCTCAACTGGCACGGCAAGCGCCGCGCGCGGCAGCTGGCGTTGACGCCCAGCACCGGCACGCTGCGGCCCAGCCGGGAGGAAAGCGTCGACTGGGACACGACGCAGAACCTGATGATCGAGGGCGACAACCTTGAAGTGCTGAAGCTGCTGCAAAAGAGCTACGCGGGCAAGGTCAAGCTCATCTACATCGACCCGCCGTACAACACCGGCAAGGACTTCGTGTACCCCGACAACTTCCAGGACAACATCAAGAACTACCTGCAGCTGACAGGGCAGATCGAAGGTGGCGCGAAGATCAGCAGCAACACCGAAGCCAGCGGTCGGTTTCATACCGACTGGTTGAATATGATGTACCCACGCTTGAAGCTAGCGTGGAACCTATTGCGAGAGGATGGGTTCATTTTCATCAGTATTGACGAAAATGAAATTGGAAATTTGCGAGTCGCTTGCGATGAGATTTTCGGAGAAGAGAATTTTAAAGGCCAGATTACTCGTCCCACAGGCACACCGACGGGTCAGGGCACGGAACGACTGGTGAATGAGTTGGATTACATTGTCGTTTACTCCCGATCCAATGAGACAGGTTTCGCGGGCCAGTCATTGTCCGAAGACGGTGAAAAGATTTACGATCAACAGGATGATCGAGGTCGTTTTCTGACTAGGCCACTGCGCAAGACCGGTGGTGAAGATAGGCGAGTTGATCGACCAAGTATGTTTTATCCGGTTGAAGCCCCAGATGGCACTAACGTGTATCCGATTGGGCCTAGCGGATATGAGAGTAGGTGGCGATGCGGATTCGAAACGTACAAGGATCACCTGTCAAACGGGCTCATTCTTTGGAAAGAGGTCAAGGGAGAAAACGCGGGTACTCTAGAATGGAAGCCTTACCAGAAATTCTATCTGGAAGGAAGAATGAAGCAACCTGGGAATCTCTGGAGCAATCTTGAGGGAAACAAGAAGGCGTCGAGAGAAGTTAGGGATTTGTTTAATGGTCAGAAGGTGTTTGATTTTCCAAAACCAGTGGACCTTATCCGAAATATCTGCGAGATATCGACCGATAAGACCGGTGTGGTGCTAGATTTTTTCGCTGGCTCTGGAACTACCGGCCACGCTGTTATGGCTCAAAGCGCTATCGATGGTGGCAACCGTCGCTACATTTTGGTTCAACTCCCCGAACCGCTCGATCCCGACAACAAGGACCAAGCAAGTGCTGCCGACTTCTGCGACCAGCTCGGCAAACCTCGCACGATCGCTGAGCTAACCAAGGAGCGTCTGCGCCGTGCAGCGGCGAAGGTCAAGGCCGACAATCCCATGTTTGGTGGCGACACCGGCTTCCGCGTATTCAAGCTCGACACGTCGAACATCCGCGCCTGGTCACCGAACCGCGAAAATATTGAACAGTCATTGCTCGACCACCAGGAGCACGTCGATGCCGGCCGCACCGAGACCGACGTGCTCTACGAGCTGCTCCTCAAGCTGGGCCTGGACTTGTGCGTACCTATCGAGCAGCAGACTATTGCCCGCAAGACGGTGAACAGCGTCGGTGGTGGCGTCCTGATCACATGCCTGGACACCAGCATCACCGCAGCCGATGCTGAGCCTTTGGCGCTGGGCATCGTGGCCTGGCACCAGCAACAGGCGCCGGCGGGCGAGACTGTCTGCGTGTTCCGCGATAGCGCCTTCGCCGATGACGTGGCGAAGAGCAACCTCGCAGCCATTCTCGAACAGCACGGCATCGCCAAAGTGCGCAGCCTCTAAGGACCGTTGACGATCATGAAGCTCCATTTCGAAGCCGACCTACCCTATCAGGCCGCTGCCATCGACGCGGTGTGCGATATTTTCCGTGGCCAGGAGGTGTGCCGCTCCGAGTTCACCGTCACCATGCGCGCGGCTGGCACAACAGTCGATAGCGAGGTCGGCACAACGCAAGCCATGCTGGAGGGCATGCAGGAGACCGAGCAAGGCGGCATCGGCAACCGGCTGACACTGCTGGACGACGAGGTTGACGCGAACCTCAAGGCGATCCAACTACGCAACGGCCTGCCGCCCTCTGCCAAGCTCTCAGGCGATTTCACCGTGGAGATGGAAACCGGCACAGGCAAGACTTACGTCTATTTGCGCAGCATCTTCGAGCTGAACAAGCGCTACGGCTTCACCAAGTTCGTGATCGTGGTGCCATCGGTCGCGATCAAGGAGGGGGTAAACAAGACGCTGGAGATCACGCGGGAGCATTTCGAGGCGCTGTACCCTAGCGCCAAAGGCTACGAGTTCTTCCAGTACGACTCGGCCAAGCTTGGCCAGGTGCGAAACTTCGCCACCAGCCCGAATGTGCAGATTATGGTAATCACAGTTAGCTCAATCAACAAGTTCGGTGACGAAGAAGAGGCCGCCGCCGAGGAATCTGACGAGTCGCGCCGTCGCGAGAAGACCAAGAACGTGATGTATCGCGCCAGCGAGAAGACGGGGGGCGAGAAGCCTATAGACCTTGTGCGGGCCACGCGTCCGTTCATCATTGTGGACGAGCCCCAGAGCGTGGATGGCGGTATTGATGGCCGCGGCAAGAAGGCACTGGACCGCATGAACCCGCTATGCAGCCTGCGCTACTCGGCTACCCACGTGGACAAGCACAACATGGTCTACCGGCTTGATGCGGTGGACGCCTACGAGCAGAAACTCGTCAAGCAGATCGAGGTGGCGGCAGCGACGGTGGAAAGTGCCAACAACAAGGCTTTCGTGAAGCTGGTGTCGGTGAGCAACCGACGCGGAGCCATCACGGCCAAGGTCGAACTGGACGTCGAAAACCGCGCGGGTGGTGTGCAGCGCCAGGAGGTCACAGTGCAAGATGGTGACGATCTGCAACAGACCACGCGGCGCGCGATGTACGCCAACATGCGCATAGGCACGATTCGTACCGGCAGGGGGGATGAGTTCATCGAGCTTCACGTCCCCGGCGACCAGATCTACTTGCGGCCGGGCGAGGCTTGGGGCGACGTAGATGTTACCGCCGTGCAGCGCGAGATGATCCGCCGCACGATCAAGGAGCACCTGGACAAGGAGAAGCTCCTTGGCCCGAAGGGCGTCAAGGTGTTGAGCCTGTTCTTCATTGACGCGGTGGACAAGTACCGGCAGTACGACGAGAACGGCAACGCGTTGAAGGGTGAATACGCACGCATCTTCGAGGAGGAATACAAGCGCTGGGCCAGGCATCCGGACTACCAGAGCCTGTTCGGCGAGATCGACCTGAACAGCGCGACTGACGAAGTGCACAACGGCTACTTCTCGATCGACAAGAGGAAACTCGGCGGCAAGACGGTGGAGGTGTTCAAGGACACCAGCGGCGAAACCAAGGCTGACGACGACACCTACAACCTGATCATGCGCGACAAGGAGAAGCTGCTGAGCTTCAGCTCGCCGCTCAAGTTCATCTTCAGCCACTCGGCGCTGAAGGAAGGCTGGGACAACCCCAACGTCTTCCAGATCTGCAACTTCTCCACCCGTGAAACCGAACGCTGGCGGCGCCAGACCATCGGGCGCGGGCTGCGCCTGTGCGTCAACCAGGACGGCCAGCGCCTGCGCGGCTTCGAGGTCAATACGCTCACGGTGATCGCCACCGAGAGCTACCAGCAGTTCGCCGAAAACCTGCAGAGGGACATTGAGAGAGAAACCGGCATCCAATTCGGCGTGGTGCCGGATCACCTCTTTGCCGTGGTCGCCGTGACGCAGGCCGATGGCAAGCAGGCACCGCTCGGGTTCGACGCGTCCAAGACGCTGGCCGACTACCTGAAGGCGCAGGGTTACATCGATGCCAAGGGTAAAGTGCAGGACACGCTGAAGAAGGCGCTGAAGGACAACACGCTGGCGCTGCCCACCGAGTTCGAGCCCCATCGCGCGCAGATTGCCGAGCTGCTGCGCAAGGCCTCCGGCAAGCTGGAGATCAAGAACGCTGACGAGCGCCGCAGTGTGCCCGTGCGCCGCGCTGTGCTGGACAGTCCGGAGTTCAAGGCGCTGTGGGACCGCATCAAGCAGAAGACGACCTATCGTGTGCAGTTCGACAACGACAAGCTGATCGGCGACTGCATCAAGGCGCTCACCGATGCACCACCAATCGCCAAGACACGGCTGCAGTGGCGCAAGGCGGGGATGGCCATCGGCAAAGCAGGGGTCGAAGCCACCGAGCGCGGTGGGGCGGACATTGTCAACCTTAACGAGGCCGACATCGAGCTACCCGACGTGCTGACCGAGCTGCAGGATCGAACGCAGCTGACCCGGCGCAGCATTGGCCGCATCCTGACGGAGAGCAACCGACTCGGCGACTTCAAGCGAAACCCCCAGCAGTTCATCGAGATCGCGGCCGATGCGGTCAACCGATGCAAGCGCAACGCACTGGTGGATGGCATCAGGTACCAACGCCTAGGCGATGCCGCGTTCTATGCGCAGGAGCTGTTCGAGCAGGAGGAACTGACCGGATACCTGAAGAACATGTTGAAGGACACCGAAAAATCGGTGTACCAGCACGTGGTCTACGACTCGGATGTCGAGAAGGACTTCGCCGATCAACTGGAGAAAAACACAGCCATCAAGGTCTACGCGAAGCTGCCCGGTTGGTTCAAGGTGCCAACTCCGTTGGGGACCTACAACCCGGACTGGGCAGTGCTCGTGACCACGCCCGACGGCGACAAGCTGTACTTTGTTGCCGAAACCAAGAGCAGTCTGTTCGCCGACGATCTGCGCGACCGCGAAAGCGCGAAGATTGAGTGCGGTCGGGCGCACTTCCATGCACTGGCGGTGGGAGAGAACCCGGCAAGGTACGGCAAGTTCAAGGACGTGGCGGGGCTGTTGAACGAGGTTGCGGACCAGGACGAGGCCGTCAAGGAATGCCTGAAATAGTCGTTCTGCTCTCGTCGGTCAACTACGATCGCGACAATCGTCGGTAGCGGAAGTGGAGGGGCTGTGTTGACTTTTTGCATGAGGCGATAGTCGAAATACTCTCGATCGCCGGTGAGGCGATGACAGCGCCTGCTATCGCGGCAGAAGTCAACCGGCTCGGGCACTACTCCCGCCGCGACGGGTTGCCCGTGCCCGCGAATCAGATGTAAGCGATCCATGTTCGGCGTCTACCCGACGACGCTCTGAGCGAGGAGCAATCACCCAACGACAATGACGAAGGAGCAGCGACAACCATGACCACTTAACCCTCGACAATCAACTCGGCCGACCGGCCAA
The DNA here is from genome assembly GCF_001634365.1 of Paraburkholderia phytofirmans OLGA172. Taxonomy (NCBI): domain Bacteria; kingdom Pseudomonadati; phylum Pseudomonadota; class Betaproteobacteria; order Burkholderiales; family Burkholderiaceae; genus Paraburkholderia; species Paraburkholderia phytofirmans. Next base: position 118,522 of record NZ_CP014581.1, on the reverse strand, counting down.
GATGATTTATATGTACGCCCCCGATGCGCCAGGTTTTCTTGTGTTTGATTTGACAGGATTGGTTGCACCTTTAGTGGAAATTCGTACCAACTTTTCTTCGTTTGACAGAAGCGCTCCCTAGTGAAAGTCGCGGCTCGCCAGTGTCAGATCGCCTAAAAGATGCGACATGTCGACAAGCAACTGCGCGACGAGGTGGCGTACCCCGCCTTCGGATTGCCACGTGCCGTACACGGCAAGCAGGGAAGCGTTGAGCGCTTCACGCCGATACTTCTCCAGGACCGACTGCCATACGATGATGTTGACGTTTCCGGTTTCGTCTTCCAGCGTGACGAACATTACGCCGTTGGCAGTCCCGGGGCGTTGCCGTCCTGTGACGAGCCCGCACGCGCGTGCAAGGCGCCCGTTGCGATAGCCGTTCAGGGTTGCCGCAGGCATCAAACGCTGTTCGCGCAGGACCGGCCGCAGCAAGTCGAGCGGATGCCGGCCGAGCGTCAGGCCGGTCGATTTGTAGTCGTTCACCATATCCTCAGCTTCGGACGGTGCCCCAAGGTCCGGCGTCTCGTCGTCGACGCGCGCGACGGCGAGCATGTCCCTGTCGGGCGTCGCTGCGGCAGACTCCCACAACGCCTCCCGCCGGTTGCCGGCCAGCGATGAAAGTGCGCTGGCTGCGGCCAGCACCTGCAGGTCGTGGCGGTCGAGCTGAGCGCGCCGGGCCAGGTCACTGACGCTCGAAAAAGGTTTGACGGCCCGCGCGGTTTCGATACGCTCCGCGGCTCCATCACGCATACCGCGAAGCAGCGACAGACCGAGCCGGACGTGTGGCCTTGAGTCTGGCGACTGACGTTGCAGCACCGAATCCCAGTCACTCAATGTGACGTCGACCGGCAGAACTCGAACGCCGTGACGCCTTGCATCCTGCACGAGCTGCGATGGCGAATAGGGGGGCCCTCAAGAAAGGGATTTTTTCGTACGTTAAGACTTCGACTTAGTCGATTTCATCGCGCGCAACGGCCGGAATCGGCCTTTGGCGACGCGTTGGTTGGCGTGCCACACATAGTCGCCCGTCAGGTTGATGTGGTTCCAGCCCAGTGGAGCGATGTGCGGGATCAGGGCTTCGTCAATCTCGCGCTGCTGCCGTGAGGCGGCAGTTGTTGCAGCCCTTCAAAACCGCTAATGGCGTCCGTAGATTACGCTAATGTAAGAGTTGACTTTGACCGCGCGAAATAAGGCGTAGCGGCGGTTTCGAGCGCTTTTCCGGGCGTTGCGTTTCAACAACGTCTGCACGCTCGGATGTCCGTTGATTTTGCTAACGCGTTTGTCGTGTCCACTAATTCGGCTAATGCGCCTGTATAGGAGCCCAATGAGTGCATTCGATTGAAGCGGCAGAAAGTGCAAATACCGAAGGTCTTTTTTTGATGTTCGGAAGGTGCCCGCCTCCCTGCGCAGATCAAAAAGGCCATACAGTAGGGCACTTTGCGTATCACGTCGGGGCCTTCAACATACTTTGTATGGATGTTGATCAGCGCTAGGTCGTCCTTCGCTTGGTCAGTCGTGTCGGGCAGTGAGTTCACGTTGCGGTAGAAAATCCGGGCTAGCAGAATTAATGGATACGATTAGCGCCCCAACGGACACCATTAGCGGAATTTGCGAACTTCAACAGCCGCGTGCCTGAAAGGCATGACGATCGCGCAGGCAACCGAGGTTGTTGACAGGGGCGTGACGGCCCTCGAGCCCGTGCTTCGTTCGAGCATGCCGATCGCGGTACACAACGCTCTGCTGATGGACTGTGACCGCCGTGGCTTCAAATCCTCCTGACGCATCCCCGTCGAGCGCCGCTGAAGTGCGCTCCGAGCGGCCGCCGCATTTATTGCGGCTGGTCGAACTAGCAACGCTTGGCAACGCAACGACGGCGTTCGCGATACTTTTAGCGTTGATAAGCCGGGGCTCGCTGGATACAACTCTGCGGATAGCGTTCACATGCGCGTTTGTGGCGGCCCCTACCGCGCTCGCGGGATTCATCTGCCGGGAGGTGATTCTCGCCCGCTCACTTTCTCCCCCGATCGAGCGGCTACGGTTAGTCCTGGTCTGCGGTGTCTTCGGTGCGCTCGTTCTATTGGGCGCGGCACTTTGGGAGATCCTGTTAGACGTGCTGATTCCGTTGGTAGGAGAGATTGGGGCAGCGGCCGGCTTACTTTGGCTGATCGGCGTATTCGTTTTTGCTGTCCATACGCTCGATCGCCACCGATTCGGGAACGAGGAAGAGGACGCTGAAGCACCGTAACGCAAACGACCGCCCGGGCAGCGTTGCCACCCTTTGGTCGCACCGGCGCTGCGCCTACCGTCCTTGGCATGCCCCGTCAAAGCTCGAGGCGCCCATACCGTTGTCCCGCTGAGTGCTCGTTAGTGAAAGTCCCGGCTCGACAATGTCAGATCACCTAAAAGATGCGACATATCAATCAGCAACTGCGCGACAAGGTGACGTACTCCGCCTTCCGATTGCCATGTGCCGTACACCGCGAGCAGGGAAGCGTTTAGTGCTTCGCGCCGATACTTCTCCAAGACCGACTGCCAGACGATGATGTTGACGTTTCCCGTTTCGTCTTCCAGCGTAACGAACATCACGCCGTTCGCCGTCCCGGGGCGTTGCCGCCCCGTGACAAGTCCGCATGCGCGTGCAAGGCGCCCGTTGCGATAGCCATTCAGCGTAGCCGCTGTCGTCAGGCGCTGTTCGGCCAGCACCGGCCGCAGCATGTCCAGCGGATGCCGGCCGAGCGTCAGGCCAGTCGATCGGTAGTCGTTCACGAGATCCTCGGCCTCAGACGGTGCCCCAAGTTCCGGCGTGTCATCGTCGATGCGCGCGACGGCGAGCATGTCCTTATCGGGTATCGCCGCCGCAGACTGCCACAACGCTTCCCGCCGATTGCCAGCGAGCGATGAAAGCGCGTTGGCCGCGGCTAGCACCTGCAAATCGTGGCGGTCGAGCTGAGCGCGCCGCGCGAGGTCACTGACGCTGGAAAAGGGTCGGACGGCCCGCGCGGTTTCGATACGCTCCGCGGCGCCATCACGCATGCCGCGCAGCACGGAAAGACCGAGCCGCACGCTCGGTTTTGAGTCCGGCGATTGATGCCGTAGCACCGAATCCCAGTCGCTCACTGTGACGTCGACTGGCAGAACGCGCACGCCGTGACGTTTCGCGTCCTGCACGAGCTGTGAGGGGGAATAAAAGCCCATCGGTTGAGAATTGAGCATTGCCGCGAGGAATGCAGCCGGCTCGTGGCACTTCAGCCAACTGCTCGCATAGACAAGTAGCGCGAAACTGGCAGCGTGGCTTTCCGGAAAGCCGTATTCGCCGAAGCCTTTGATCTGCTCGAAAATGTTGTCGGCGAAGGCCCGCTCGTAGCCCCGCTCAAGCATGCCGTTGACGATTCGATCATAGTACTTCTCAAGTCCACCTTTGCGCTTCCACGCAGCCATTGCGCGTCGTAGCTGATCGGCTTCGCCGGCCGTAAATCCGGCTGCAAGGATCGCAACCTGCATCACCTGCTCCTGAAAAATGGCCACGCCCAGCGTCCGGCCGAGCGCTGTCTCCAGAGACTCGCTCGGATAGGTCACAGGCTCCAGTCCCTGTCGACGGCGCAGGTACGGATGTACAGCGCCCCCCTGTATCGGGCCAGGCCGGACGAGGGCGACCTCGATCACCAGGTCATAGAAGGTCTGCGGTTTCAGGCGCGGTAGCATCGACATCTGCGCGCGCGATTCGATCTGGAAAACACCAACCGTGTCGGCACGCGAAATCATGGCGTACGTCTTTCTGTCTTCCGGCGGGATGTCCTGCATTTCAAAGCGTTCGCCCCGCTGCTCGGAGACGATGTCGAGGGTTCGCCGAATCGCCGAAAGCATCCCGAGGGCGAGGATATCCACCTTGAGAAGCCCTAGCGCTTCAAGGTCGTCCTTATCCCACTGGATTGCCGTCCTGTCAGCCATCGCCGCATTTTCGACAGGCACGAGGCGGGTGAGCTTTCCCCGACTGATGACGAACCCCCCTGAGTGCTGCGAGAGATGTCGAGGAAAATTCAGAATCTGTCCGGCAAGCGATGCCCAAGCTGCGATCATCGGGTTGTCCGGGTCGAGTCCTGATTCGGTGAAGCGTTTGAGCAGATCCCTGGAGCTATCGAACCACTGATGATTCTTGGCGACACGGTCGACGATTTGCGGGTCGATGCCAAGAGCTTTTCCCGTTTCGCGAAGTGCACCTCGCGGCCGATACGTGTGCACGGCGGCCGCAATGGCTGCCCGGTCACGTCCGTACTTCCGGTAGATGTACTGGATCACGATTTCACGTTTCTGGTGCTCGAAATCTACGTCAATGTCAGGCGGCTCCGCTCGCTCCTTGCTGAGAAAACGCTCGAAGAGCATGGCGCTTCTTGACGGATCGACTTCGGTGACGCCGAGGCAGTAACAGACAGCAGAATTTGCTGCCGAGCCGCGGCCCTGACACAGAATGTGCTCGCTGCGTGCGAACCTCACGATGTCGTAGACGGTCAGGAAATACGGTTCGTATTCCAGCTCACGAATAAGCTGCAACTCGTGTTCAAGCTGTTCCTGCACCTTGTGTGGAATCCCATCGGGGAAACGCCGATGCGCGCCGATGTAAGTCTCCTGCCGCAGATACGCTTCATGGGTGTATCCCGCGGGGACCAGCTCATCCGGGTACTCGTACCGAAGCTCATCAAGCGAGAAGGTACAGCGTTCCATGACGTTGAGCGTCTCATGCAGCGTGTGGTCCGGATACAGGTTCGCGAGCCGTAGCCGTGAGCGTAGATGTTGCTCCGCATTAGGCGCGAGGTCGTAGCCGCATTCAGCGATAGGCTTGCCGACCCGAATGGCAGTCATCGTGTCTTGCAGCGGTTTGCGCGAGCGCACGTGCATCAACACGTTGCCTACTGCAACGACCGGCACACGATAAGTGTCAGCGACGTGTTCCACGATGCCACGATGAATATCGTCCATCGCGCGCTGGTGAAGCGTGAGCCCAGCCCACGCCCTGGCAGGGAACGTCTTTGCCATCCACTCAAGCTGCGGGCCCAAGGTTTCAGCCTTCGCCGGGAAGTCTGGAACGAGGATGGCCAAGCAGTCCGGCATGCCACGCAGGTGCTCATTTCCATGCGACGGTCGGGAGATGTCCTGCGGTGTGAGTATGTAGTTGCCCTTGTTCGCTCTCATCCGTCCGAGGGTAATGAGTTCGGACAGGTTGCCGTACCCTTCGCGGTTCTGCGCCAAGAGGATCAGTCCGAACGCGGGACTCTTGTCTGCCTGGACGAGCCGGAAGTACGAGCCAATGACGAGCGGCAGCTTTTCTTCCTTGGCCTGTACGTGTGCCCGCACGACTCCCGCGAGTGAGCACTCGTCGGTGATCGCCAGCCCCGCATACCCCAGCTGCACGGCGCGGCTCACAAGCTCCTCACCGCGCGACGCACCGTGCAGAAAAGTGAAGTTGCTGAAGCAGAAAAGCTCCGCATACTCCGGCAGTGCTGGGGAGAACACTTCCATCGCTTCGACCGTCAGCCAAAAAAGCCGTGCAGATACCAAACGACTTCGTCGGAAGTAGCGCTTGGGCGCTCACGGTAGATCCAATAACAACTCATGTCGGCCGCCTGCCCGACGAAGTAGTCGCGCGCGGTCATCTCGCCGTCGAACCAGCCGGCTTCGATGCGCTCGGCGGTCGATACCAGCTTGAGCGGCGACCCGTAAAAAGGACGATGCTGCCGGATGAGCAGCTTCACCGGAGTTTCGAGCAACCACGTCGGACGGGGCACGCCCCGCGCCACGGTGACGGACTTCTCCGGCGATTGCATGGGTACCCAGCGATTCGCTCGCTCTGGCCGGTGATCAGCGGTCGGCGCCGGTCGCTCGACGTTGTCTGATCCGAGACGTGCGACGAGCAATTCGACCAGCCGGTTGTGGTCCTCTGCCGAGCCACCCGGCTCCGGAAAGAGCGTATCGCTGGGCGGTTCTGCAGCCTCGACCTGCGTAGCGTTCAAGCTAACCGCAATGGCTGCGGCGCTTAGTTCGATACGCCCGAGCCGTTCTTTAAGCAGCCGTAGCAGGTGCTCCTCGTGCCACGTCGGCTCAGCGAGCGCAATTTCGATAGCTGTCGGCTCAATGGCGTCCCGACCGCGTTCGTGTTCAAGTAGCACGGTCGCTTTTGTGAGGGCCAGCTGCTGGGCAGTAAGCCAGCCGCAGAGCTGCACTACGAGCCGGCGCGCAGAGAAGAGGATCGCCTCAGCATGCTCGACCCGGTCCGGCAGCTCGACGCGCGCGTTGAAAGATGGTGGGACCTGAAGCCATTCGAAGACTTCGGGCGCGACACCGTACGCGCGGTCCATCGAGTCGAGCAGGGCGACGCCGCAGCGCTTCTTTAGGCCCGCTCGCGGTAGCCGGCGGATATCGCTCAGCTGGACGCAGCCCAACCCGCTGAACCAGTCGGCGTAGCGGCGCATCTCCGGGACGACCTCGAAAGGCAGTGTGTCCAGCATGCTCGCGAGCGATTGCAACTTGAGCACGCGGGTCTGACCGCATTTTGACAACAGCCACGCACCTTGACCTGTCGGCGCAAGGCTTATGCGGCCCGTGACGCCAATGGTCTCAACGATTTGCCTGATCGCGCGGCAGATGCGTCGAACGCCGCCGAAAAGGCGGATGCTCGCGGTGATATCTACCAGAACAGTGTCCTCTGCGCAGTGAGCGACCATTGGCGAGAACCGCATGACCGCATACGCGACTTCGAGCAACACGTCGTGCTCGCGTGCAGTGTCGCGTTCATAAACCAGTGCATCCTGTGCAAGCGTGATGACCCCGCCGCGCCGCATGCCGACGGCGACACCGGCCTCCCGCGCGACGGCGTCGGCGACGAGGACCTTTTCCCGCTCGAGCACCACGCATCCATGCTCCGTCCTAGACGACCACCTCGGACGGAACACCTCCAGCGATAGCCGGGGTAAGTGAATGGCGACGAACACGGCCATAGGGGCTTAGCAGAATCGGTGAAGGTTGAAGGGTGACAGACACTGTCTCGTTTCGGACGGGACCTTTTCGTTTCAGTATGTCGACGACTAGTCCTCCGTCAGCAGGGCGCAGGCCCAGCCGCAACCCGGCCGGTGATGCATCAGATGCGCTGGCCAACGGGCGGACAAGCACGAAGAGTGTCTCCGTTGCCTGCGCCGCAAGATGCAGCCGCCGTAGGGCATCCGTCCGGATGTGTTGCTGCCAGAAAAGCAATGCGCCACAACTGCCTGCTCGCAGTATCTGCTCCGCGCTCCAGAGCGCATCAGCGGTCCTCGGCGCGCGAATACGCATCAGCTTTTCGATGGGCAGTCCCAGATATGAAAAAGCTAGTGCGTTGGGCACATGGGGTGGCTGGATCAGGGCAAGCGTTCGCTTGCTGACCGTGTTGAGCGCCGGCTGGAGTAGCCGGATTTCACCGACGCCGGGCTGCTGCACCAGCAGCTCAACGAGCGCGCCAATGGGCCATCCACCTCCCGGCAGCTCGGCGGAGAGTGCCGCATAGCCTGTATCGACGGTTTTTCCGACGCCGCGAGCGAGCTGCGTCCCTCGCCACAAATCGGGGTGGATTGCTTCGGCGTGGACTGGAGCGACTGACATGGCGATATCCTGTATGGATATACAGTACTTTACACCAAATCTGGAGGCCCGCGCTGTCGATGCACTGAATGCGGATCCGGCGCATGGGCATCTATCGTGCTAGATGAGGGACAGCCGGAGACAGATGGCGCCGGAAAGGAGACTATCAGGAGGTCGTACCTGCTTGAAGCGTCGCCGGAGCCACGTGCGGCACCGGCGCAGTGCCCGCCGTTGGCGCCGACCACAGTGGCATATCGTAGGGCCCACTTATGTCAGGTCGTTGGAGTTCACAAAGGAAAAGTCCACCTCGTGCGCAGGGCAACGATGCGCCCGGACAAATGCCGTCATTGATCGAGCCGCAGCTCGCGACGCTCGTTAACCGGCCGCCTGCTGCAGGGGCGTGGTCGTATGAAATCAAGTTCGACGGCTATCGGCTCATGTGTCGGGTCAATTCCGGCAAAGTGACCATTTTCACGCGCAACGGGCACGACTGGACGGATCGCATGCCGAAGCTGCGCGACGCAATCGCGGCCCTCCCGGTCGATACGGCTTGGCTTGACGGCGAAGGCGTCGTACTGGATGCGTCCGGCAGGCCCGACTTCAATGCCCTGCAGAACGCGTTCGACAGACGAAGCACAGCCGAGATAACGATGTTTGCTTTCGATCTGCTGTTTCTCAACGGGACAGACATTCGGGAGCAGCCGCTGCAATCGCGCAGAAACCTGCTGCGTAATCTGCTCGTACAGCTGGACGAGCCGCTGCTGCGCTTTTCCGAAGACTTCGATGAGGATCCGGCCTCCCTAGTCGCGTCCGCGTGCAAACTGAAGCTTGAAGGAATTATTGGCAAGCGTGCGGACGCGCCATACCGCTCAGGTCGCTCGCCCGATTGGATCAAGCTCAAATGCAACCGTAGCCAGGAGTTTGTCGTGGGCGGCTTCTCCCGTGCGCGTGGCGCCAGAGGTGGGGTGCAAAAGCTCCTGCTTGGCGTTTTTGAAAAGGACGGTTCGCTGCGATACGCCGGCAGCGTACAGCCGTACCTTAAACCTCGGGCCACCGCGGCATTTTCAGAGCACGCGCACGGTCTGGCGCAGCCGGAATCTGCTTTCTATAACCCGCCGACTCCGGATCGCGATCGGGAACTGATCTGGCTGCGACCGGAAATGGTCGCAGAGGTAGCCTTCCTCGAATGGACTCCGGGCGGTGAGCTGCGCCATGCGACCTTCCGGGCGTTTCGTGAAGACAAGCCCGCTACCGCTGTAACGGCGGAGCCAGTCGCGTCTATTGGTCCGGACGGTTCCAGGGAGCGCCCGCGTGCTTCGGACGGCGAGCGGCCAGGGCCGAGAAACAAAGTCGTCGTCGCGGGGGTCTCCATCAGCAACGCCTCGCGTGTCATTGACGATGCGACCGGACTTAAGAAAATCGACGTCACGCGATATTACACAGAGGTGGCTGAATGGGCGTTGCCATGGTTGCATAACAGGCCCCTCACTTTGGTGCGCGCGCCGGACGGCATCAAGGGGGGGCTGTTTTTCCAGAAACATGCGGACAAGATGCGGATCCAAGGCGTCAGCGAATTGCCCAAGGAGCTTCACCCGCGTCACCCGCCGCTGCTCGTTGCCAACTCGGCAGAGGCACTCGCAGGCCTCGCGCAGATGGGAGTCATCGAGCTGCACTCTTGGAATGCGGTTGCGCCGGACCTCGAACATCCCGATCGCGTCATTTTCGATCTGGACCCGGATCCGCAACTGGCGTGGAGCGCGATGCTGGATGCTGCTTCGCTCGTCAAGGTGGTTCTGGACGAAGTTGGTCTGAAGTCGTTCGTTAAAACGAGCGGCGGCAAAGGTTTTCATATCGTTGTACCGCTGACCCGCCGGCAAGGATGGGCCGAGACCAAGGAATTCTCCAAGGCTGTTGCCCAACACATTGCTCGCGTCCTGCCCGATAGGTTTTCAGCCGTCCTTGGACCTAAAAACCGCGTTGGCAAAATCTTCATCGACTACCTTCGCAATAGCCGCGGGGCGAGTACTGTCGCTCCCTTTTCGGTACGCGCACGGCCGGGAATGGCCGTCTCGATGCCCATCGCGTGGGACGAACTCAGGGAAGTGAAGCGCGGCGACGAATGGAGCATGCACGGTGCGATTGTCCGACAACGATCGCTGGGCGCCGACCCTTGGGCGGGCTACTGGCAGACGAGACAAGGCGTCAACGCAGCGATGCGCCGCGCGGTAGGCATGAAGCCCTGACTACGGTCGACGGGCGCGCCCCTTGCTAATGTTGATGTAACCCAACGAGGAGGATGACATGGCTGACCAGCACAAACCCGGCGAGACGGTGAAGACGAGCGGGATCTACAAGGTGGTACGCGAAGGAGACGCAAGTTCGGCTTTCGAAGTCACTTGCGTCGAAGGTGAGCACTTCCCTCCCGCGCGCAGCGGAAAGGGCGCTCACTACGAACTGGTTCACGCCGCGACGCATTCACACAAGCACTCTGAACTCGGCAGCGGCGACGCGTAGCGGTATCGCGGCGGTCGGGCCGCGTACGTTCCCTTCGGGAGACAATGATGTGCTACGGCAATCCGGAAGAGCTTCTTGCGAAGCTACTCAAAGCGCGGCCGCCAGTGACAAATGATCTCGGACACACCGCGCAGGACGACTTCGATCACCTTTGCGCCTACTCGGGTCTTTCCGTTGAGACAGCCGGACCGGTTGCGTTCGCATGGGCACGATATGTTCACTACAGTCTATGGCGCCCGGACCGGATAAAGCCAGAACCATCGGCGATCAGCCATTAGCGCTTGGAAAAGCTTGGCCGCCCGCGACCGGGCGGCCAAGCTCATGAAGCCACGAAGGCATGCGACACTGGCACCTATGGCAGTCTCCTCCACGCTTGCCGGGCCTTTCATGAACGCAAATTTCCCGCTGCTTCTCGGCTACGAGCCGCCCCCGTCCGACGCGTTACACGAACACGCGGGCGCACTCTACATGCGCCGTCACCAAGCGGCGCCCGTGCCGCGCGTTGACATTAGCAGCGACGTATGGCGACCGGCCGTCAATGCCTGTCATGACAACTGCGAGGCCTGGTGCGAACAGCATCCGGACCACCAGCTCGTGCGAGGCTGGCTGTACTTTTCTCTACCCGGCATGGCGTATTGCCGATTCGTGTCGCATTCGGTGCTTCGACGACCGGATGGCTCTCTGATCGACATCACGCCCACGGGGCAATTGTTGCAGGCTGCGCCTTACCCATTCCTCGATGCCGGACTGGCCGAAGATGAATATGCCGCGCTCGCTTCGGAACTTTACGAATCAACCGGGCAAGGCAATCTCTGCTTTCTGCACAGCGGGATGTAAAAGACCTTCCTGGAAAAACCCCACCATCAAGCTATGTGGCGTCGATGTAACCGATCGCGTCAACACAACGGCGCTGGCGAAAAATACGAAATGGACGGCACAATATAGGCATTACAGGACGGTCAGAACGGCCGCGGCATGACGTCAGCGACGGGGATTTGATGAACTCTGAAGACAAGGAAAACATCGCATTTTGGATTAAGGTCGCCGGGGCATTGGTCATCGGACTAGCGGGGATCTGGTCATTCCAGTACAACGCGACCCACAAAGTCCGGACAGAAAGTGCAGGACACTTCGAGTCAGCAGAGCTGTCGGGCGATAGCGGCGATGTTGGTGTGGGAATCTCTATGACCGGACGGCCGGGGGTTTTCGCCACCGGCGACACGCGCGCGACAATGGTCCGGACTGACAAACAGATCGTGGCCGTCGACGGCGTGTTCACTGCCAAGCTTGGGGAACCGCTCGAGCTGGTGACAATGGCCAACGGCAGTAAGCGGCTGTGCGCTTCCGATAGTGCTGACAGCTGCCGCCCGCTGGCCAACTAAAAAACGAAGAGGGACCGGTCTTGAATAACGTCTCCATTGATGCCGTCGGCGGGCTGCTACCACTCGGCGTGTCCCTGCTCTATTTGCCGCGCACCGTGCGTGCATTGGGATGGTTTTACGGCGCTATTTTTGGCCTTTCCATGCTGGTCTCGACGCACTTTTCCTTTTGCGACAGCAACGCGGTTCACGTCGCTCCGGGAACGATCCTGCTGTGCGTTGCGCTTTGGCTGCCCAGGGCGCGCGGGCGCAATATGGAAGTGCCGGCCGCGGCAATTTTCACGCTCGCGTTCATCGCGGGCTTTCCGGTTGACGTCTATCTTGGCTATGTTTGCCACGCTGCGAATGGGACGGCGCGCGTGGGCGGCGCAGGCTTGGCCGATGGGCTGATTGTGGGACCCGCAAGTCTCGCCCTTGTCCACCTCGGCATCTATTATTTCTGTGAGCTGGACGAGAAAGGAAAAGTGTCCCTTGGAGAGTTTCTGAAGACGCACCTTGCGGTGACCAGCCCGACCATCAACCAGCCTGCGTCCACCATCGCAGAGCCGTCAGATGCGGATCTCGCCTAGCCGCGCATAGCGATGGGGCGGGGCTTTAGCCGCGGCGATGGCTGCGGTATACTCAAGATGCACTCCAGACAACGAGTGCCGGGTTTGGCGACCCGATTCATACAAGCGCACGGCCGCGCTACGCGGCTTTTTTTGTGCGTATTGCCTCTGCGCGCCGTCTTCAATGGGCGGGCCTTGGTGGGGAGACCTTCGGGTCTGCCGGCTGCTTGTGTGACCGGTTCGCCAACCCTGCCATGCGCCCGCTCACCTCATTTGGCGATGAGAAGCCGGGTAACGCTCACACAAGAGGCCGCACCGTGCATCCATATTCCATCCTTCCGCTGAAGTCACTGCTTTCCCCCGCACTCATGCAATCTGCGCCGGCCGGTTCACTGGCCGATAGCGCAACGAAGCCCGTCGACGTCGGCCGCACGGCAAGCGCGTGCAGGTCCCATAACGGCGCTTTGTCGTCGCTGAGGTGGTGTGCGGCAGCGCTCGCGATCGCCGCGACAGGCATCTCAGCGTGCGTGTCTATCCTCGCCTCATGTGAGCGCGGCGGCCAGTCGTCAGAACGGTTCGTTTGGATTGGCGTGGGCCTTGTTCTGCTGCTCGGCGCGCACCTCTTGCCCGCGCTTGCCCGATCCGCACCGATGATGTTGCGTGTTCCTGCGCTCATGCTGTGGATTCTGTCGATGCTTGCAACCGGATACGGTCACGCTACGTTCTTCATGCAGGCGCAGCGGCATGCCGGCGAGCTTCGTGCGGCAGCTGTCGATGCTCGCGCCTCGATAGCTCCGCGGCCGGTTTCATCTGGCCCGGACCTGACGGCGATCGCCGCGGAGCGTGCGCGGGTTACAGCTGAACTGGCCAATGCAACGGCGCGTAAATGCGTTGGCCGCTGCACAGCTCAAACGCTACGCCGCGTGGAACTGGCGTCACGGCTGGACGCGTTGAACATCGCATTCGAAGAGGCCCGGCGCCGAGAGCGTGCCGATGACAAGCTGAGCGAGGCCCGAGAAAAGCAGGAGGCTCTACGTGCGAACGCGATGAGCGACCCCGTAACAAGTCGCGTTGCTCAGCTGCTAGGCGCGACACCCGATACGATCAATCTGCTGGTTGGTCTTGGATTCGGTGCCATGCTTGAGTGCATCGCATGTCTTGGGTGGTTGCTCGCGCTACGCGCGTCCCCCATCACAAATACACCTTCAACGAGTCAGAGTAACGGGCCAGTCATGCCGCGTAGCTTCGCGTGTCGTGAGAGTAGCGACGACCGGGCAGTGTTGGCTGACAGTGTTCCGGAGAGTAATGCCGCCATTCCCGTCAGTAACCCGTCGGTCGCGGCCGGTCGCAATGGCGGGCAACCGACTAAAGATCAGGACCAGACGGTAACGGTGATGGTAGCAAAGACCGTTAGCGCGGATCTCGCGATGCTTGCTACGGAAGTGGCAGCTGGTCGAACGCGTGCGACCGTCGCCGAGATCCGAAAATTGTTCAGATGCTCTCAGTCCAAGGCGATGGCGCTGCGCCGGCAATTCACCGAAGCGATGCTGGAGCATCCCCGGTCTGCCTGAGCGCGTGGCATACAGCGGACTATCCCAAAACGACGTCTCTTTATGCGTATCGAATCTTTTTGAGATTCTTTGGCATCGCGAAACGATACTGTCAAACATTGTCACGTTCCGCGCGTCGTTGCAAAGATTCAGATTTATCTGATTGCTGGGGATCCTGCTCGCATGATATGACTTCGCCTGTTGCGGATAACAGGTAACGAACATGAGAAGGTACTTGCTTAAGAAAGGCGATAAATCATCAAACGGAGGCACCGTCATAGAGGGAGAGGAAAGCTGCACGCATCATGGAACCCCGCTGACCTTCGTGGGTGCTCGGGTAGTATGCCCGGCATGTCAGTCCACGGGTCTCATCGTTGCCAAAGGTCCGCGTTGGCCCGACAGCATGATGGGCAAGGAACAGGCACTTGAAGGCGATCTGTGCGTCTGCAAGTGCGATCCGTCTCCCGTGATGATTGCCTCTCAACACGATAGCTCCCAAGGCTTCGAATCTCACCATCTGGCTCAGATGGGTTATGGACCCTCGGGCAACTATCTGGCTGATGAGCCTGCAAGCGATCACTGGATTCGTTTTGCCTTGAAGGATAAAGGCAGTTGCGAAGGCTTACGCTGCCGTGCTCACTTTTCTGATGGCTCGGTTGAGGAAGGTGTATTCAATGCCGAGAACAAGATTCTCTTTTCCAGACCGAATGGCTCAGCTTGTCAGAAGGTAGAGGTCGTGCTCGATAGTAATCAAGGCTCGGGACAGTCAGTAATGGGTAACCTTCTTCAGGCAATGGTGGGGTAAGGATATGGCTCAGAACAATCAGACGGTAGCTAACGGGTCATTTGCTACTCAGAAGACTCACGACATCAACAGCGCCATTCTCGAAGCGGCAATCGCTGACTATGAGGCTATCGCGACTACCTTTGCCGTCAATGCCATCACAGACGGCAAGGTACGTCAGCAGTATGTGAAACACATCAAGGAAATATCTGACCAGGTAAGGCACGAGGTCACTGCTGGCAATATGACGGTGAAGGAAGGTGCCGAGTATTGCAGTGGCTTGCGGGACAAACTCTTCGTTGAATATCGCAAGTACACTTCAGCCTTGGGGGTCGCGAAAGCGGAAAAATTGAAGCTCACGGCAAAGGGCTTTGACTTCTACCTGAACAAGTATGCCCAGGCGCAGTTCGGAAAGAACTTCGACGCGCTTTCCACAGTGGAGCGCAACGCCGTCTACTATACGGTCCTTAAAAAGGCGGGTGGTGGCAATGCGGATGTCACGACAAAGGTGCGTAAGCTTCAGGTGAGTGCGAGGGTTGCAATCCTGTTCACAGCGGTTTTAGCAACAGGGGTGTTTACGCCGACCGGAAATTGAGCCACATGTAGGGATCGCGCCGACTGAAAATTGAGCCGGGCAATCAACCTATCCTGCTAGTTTTTCTGGCAGGGTGTTTGGGGATGATCCCGATGACGATGATTGGCAAGGTGCGGCGGATGTTCCACCGCCAGAACAAGTCGGTACGCGAGATAGCGCGTCTCACAAGCCTGTCGCGCAACACGATTAGTAAATATCTGAACATGGATGTTCAGGAGGAGCCGAAGTATCAGCGGCGCTCGCAGCCGACCCGGTTGACGCCGTTTCACGAGGTGCTGGTGCAGGCGCTCAGTGTCGACGCGCGGCGACCGAAGAAGGAACGCCGCACCGCCTGGATGCTGTTCCAGGAGATCAAGGCTGGCGGCTACGACGGCTGTTACTCGCGGGTGACCGATTTCATCCGGGCCTGGCGGCAAGGCGAAGGCAAGGCGGTTTCGAAGTCGGCGTTTGTGCCGTTGCGATTCGAGCTGGGCGAGGCATTCCAGTTTGACTGGTCTGAAGAAGGACTGGTTGTCGGCGGCATTTACCGCAAGCTCCAGGTGTCGCACATGAAGCTATGTGCGTCGCGGGCGTTCTGGCTGGTTGCCTATCCGAGTCAGGGGCACGAGATGCTGTTCGACGCGCATACGCGCTCGTTCACAGCCTTCGGCGGGGTGGCCCGTCGGGGCATTTACGATAATATGAAGACGGCGGTCGATAAGGTCCACAAAGGCAAAGGTCGTACGGTCAATCCGCGTTTCGCAGTGATGTGTTCGCACTACCTGTTCGATCCGGACTTCTGCAACGTCGCCAGTGGCTGGGAGAAAGGTGTCGTCGAGAAGAACGTGCAGGACAGCCGCCTGCGTATCTGGATTGAGGCGCGTGGGCAACGCTTCGGCAGTTTCGCCGAGCTGAATGCATGGTTGGCGACGCGGTGCCGGTCATTGTGGGATCAGGTGAAGCATCCTGACTATCGTGAGCTGAGTGTCGCCGACGTGTTCGAGCAGGAACGCGCCCATCTGATGCCGATGCCAACACCGTTTGACGGTTATGTTGAGCGCGCAGCACGGGTCTCGTCGACCTGCCTGGTGGTGATTGGCCGCAATCGCTACTCCGTGCCATGCGAATTTGCAGGTCAGATGCTGAGCACGCGGCTCTATCCTGGCCGTGTCGTGGTGGTGGGCGACGATGCCGTGGTGGCCGAACACGATCGACTGGCCGATGAAGGTCTGGTGCGATATGACTGGCAGCATTACATCCCGCTGATCCAGCGCAAGCCAGGAGCCCTGCGCAACGGTGCACCGTTCCAGGATATGCCCGAGCCGCTGCAACGGCTGCGTCGGGCGTTACTACGCGAGCCAGGTGGTGACCGGGTCATGGCGAAGGTGCTGGCACTGGTTCCGGAAAGCGGTCTGGAGACCGTAGTGGTTGCCGTCGAACTCGCATTGGAGCAGGCGCCGCCCTCAGGGCGCGTGAGCGTCGAGCATGTAGTGAACGTGCTGTCGCGCATGCGCAGCGTGCAGATGCCGCCGAAGATCCATACTGCGCTACAACTGACGACACCGCCGCTGGCCGACACATCGCGCTACGACGGGCTGCGCCCGGCACTGCAACAGCCGGAGGCCGGTCATGCGTGATCTGATCGTCGAACTCAAACACTTGCGGCTGCACGGCATGGCTGCCGGCTGGGCCGAACTGCTCGAACAGGTGAATGTCGAGGCGGCGTCTTCGCAATGGCTGCTCGAACGGCTGTTGCATGCCGAGGTCGCGGATCGGGCCGTGCGTTCGGTCAGCCACCAGATGAACGCGGCGAAGTTCCCGGTGCATCGCGACATCGCGGGCTTCGACTTCGATGGCTCGCCGGTCGACCGTCAGCTCGTCACACAACTGGCCGCCATGACGTTCACCGAGGGCGCACAGAACCTGGTTCTGGTCGGTGGCCCGGGCTCGGGCAAAACGCATCTGGCGACCGCCATCGGCGTGTCCGGAATCATGCATCACGGCAAGCGGGTGCGCTTCTACTCGACGGTAGATCTGGCCAACGCACTGGAGCAGGAAAAAGCGCAGGGCCGTGCCGGACGGATCGCGGCGAGTCTGTTGCGTCTTGACCTGGTCATTCTGGACGAACTCGGGTATCTGCCCTTCAGCCAGGCCGGAGGGGCGTTGCTGTTCCACCTGCTGAGCCGCCTGTACGAGCACACGAGCGTTGCGGTGACGACGAATCTGGACTTCGCCGAATGGTCCAGTGTGTTCGGCGACGCGAAGATGACCACGGCATTGCTGGACAGGCTGACGCATCACTGCCACATCGTGGAAACCGGCAACGAAAGCTACCGTTTCCGCCATAGCAGCGCCAGTGCAAAGAAGCGTATCCGCTCGCGCGAAGCAGCGCGCAGACCCGACGATGCGAGCGCGAACGAATCGGCCTGATCGTCGCTTGCCGCGCAGTGGAAGCTGGTACGGGCTACGCCCTTCGCCGCTTCCACTGCGCAATGCATCCTCATACGAAGGAGGACAACCACTCCGGAAACCCATACACTTATCCACAACCGGTCCTTCTTCAGGCCGGTCTCCACCCCGGCTCAAAATTCAATCGGCCCGGTGGCTCAAAATTCCGTCGGCGCGGACACAACAGGGGAAGTGATTGAAGCCAAAGACAAGGTGAAGGAAGTCGCACGTCAAGGAAGCATTATTGCTGGCGGGATGATTGGCGGTGGGCTTGCTGGCTTTGCTGTGTCGTTTGTGTGCGGTCCAGCGGAGCCGGCCTGTGCAGTAGCGCTGGTCTTTATCGGTAGCAATGTAGGCGGCATGGCCGGGGAGGCTGCAAACGACATGTATCAGGAAGAGCTACCCGTTTTCATGCATTGGGCAAACGACTAACCCGAACCTTTGATATGCCTACACCCATATTCCTGCTGCTACTCGTACTGTTCGTTGGTGCGGCTGGCATCATCGTCATCAACCTGACAGGAGACCCCGGAATTGACTATTGGGACCTGGACGGGGACAGCAAACCCCCTTCATCAAGGCTGGACGCCCTGAGAACGAAACCCGTCTTCTATAGCGCGGGCGCTGTGCTGATTGGAGCGTTCATAGCCTATCTGATGCTTCGCCATTAGCTCGTCCTCGATGAGGATCTGGTGCCGCGTTATTCGGCTTGTCGGTTCAGGCTGAGGGCCGGGCGACACCAATCGGTCGACAACCGTTTCGCATGCGAAAAATGAGGGAGTGAAGCGACGCTTTGAAGTGCTGGCATAATTCAGCCTCTCTCAGGTTCTGCTACGGCCCTCGGAATTGGCAGAATCTTTTAGCCGACCATTGCGGTCGGCTTTTTTTTCGCTGGTCCTCCTTACTAAGAGCGTTATGCCTCCTCGTAAGGCGGAGTGTCTTTCAGCCAGTTCATCACTTCGTCTCGCACGCTAAATCTCGGCGCTGCGATCCATGCGGCGAACTCGGGCCGCAAGTCGAGCCAAACGCAGTCGGATAGATCGAATTCTTCCTCGATCTGTTCGGGGCAATCGTCGCGCAAATAAGCGTATACAACGCGTCGCCCGTCCCAATACGCGACGGCGAAATCCGTCAGTTCAGCAACCGTGCCGCGCGGTAAGTCCCGCAACAACATTCTGATCTGGTCATTGCATGCCTCCGGGGTCAGATCACCCATGATTGTCTCCGTGCGCTCATGTGACATAGAGCAGCATAGGTGCTGCAAAGCCCCGCGACCCGAAAAAACGCGCAACCTGAACAACACCGCACGCTGCTCATTTGAGCTATACTAAATGCTCATATGCGGAGAAACGAAATCATGACCGTTACCATCCATCGCACCAAACGACCCTCCACCCGGAAAACGGCGGCCGCCGTCGTCGCGCAGGCAGCGCGGCCGGCCATGGGCCGCACGCCCCGAACGATCGGCGACTTCGTGCAGATTTACGAAGCGGGTCCAATGGAACGGATCGAGCTAATCAAAAGTGGAATCAGCGCCGATGGGCTTGTTGATCTGGCGACGTCAATGCATACGACAAAGGACCAGCTCTTCAAGCGGCTTGGGCTTCCGCGTGCGACGGTCGATCGCAAGGCACGTAACAAGCAAAACCTTTCGCAGGAGCAGTCAGAGCGCGTCATTGGCCTGATGAAGCTCGTCGGCCAGGTGAAGACGATGGTCGAGCAATCGGGCGAGCCGGAAGGCTTTGACGCCGCTCAATGGGTTGGACAGTGGCTTGAGCAAGCGAACGGAGCGCTCGGGGGCATCCCCCCCGCCGAGCTGATGGACACGGTTCAAGGACAGGAAGTGATCGCAGGTCTTCTCGCGAAGATGCAGAGCGGGGCATACGCATGACGGTGGCGATCTGGCGGATTGCCACTGACACTCCCGATTACACCGCCGATGACCTGTCTGGCGAGGGCGCCAAGCGAACCGGTGGCCGATGGAACAGGGCAGGTATGCCGGTGCTTTACTGCGCGTCGAGCATTGCGCTGGCTTGCCTTGAAACCGTCGTGCATTGGAATGCCGGGGGTCTGCCTTTGAACCGGTATCTAGTTCGGATAGATGTGCCGGATGAAGTTTGGAACGCCGCGTCGATCGTGACGGCCGACGCGGGTCCGGTCGGTTGGGATGCCATACCTGAAGGCAAGGTAAGTCTCGACCTCGGCGACGGCTGGATCAGCGCTAAGAAGTCAGCGCTTTTGCTGGTGCCATCAGTGATCGTTCCTGAAGAATTCAACGCGCTTGTAAATCCGTTGCATCCGGACGCCTCCACTTTCACCGCGACGAAGCTGCGCAAATGGCTCTATGACAGCCGAATCAAGAAGTAGGAATGTTGCCAACGCATGAGTCACCTCAGCAACGTGGAAAGACAACAGGACCGAAAAACGGAGCGGATGCAGTATGAATCACCTTGAAGCGAAATCGACCCTTGAGACGCTCGCGCGCGGCGTCGATCCTGCTACGGGAGAGATCTTTTCCGAACAGAGCCCGTTCAATAACCCGCAGGTGATTCGGGCCTTGTTTCTTGCCGTGAAGGAACTCGACAAGCTCATCCAACCGGATCCGGCTGGGCAAGCGGAGCGTGAGCGGCCACAGAACGCTGGTCGGGCGTGGCCGCCGGAGGAAGACCAGGCGTTGTTGAGAGACTTCGACGCCGGCATGTCGCCAAAGCAACTCGCCGCGAAACACGGTCGCACAAAGGGTGCGATCGACTCCCGCCTGGTGCGTCTTGGACGCGCCGAGCATTGAGCCGCGCGAGGCTACGACTGGCCTTTCTGGATGCATGGGGCGGATCGTTGGCCGGGAGCGTGTGCAGTGGGGGCAGATGGAAAAGCCGATAGTTAGTTGCGTTTATGTATCGAGTCATTAACCGACAGTTTTCAGGAATCGGGAGTTTTCATGATCCATGATTGGTCGTACGAGATTCGTTACGCAATACGCAGGGGTGGCCCATGGAGCGGCTTGAATCCTTCGGTTTGCCCGACATCTTTCCAGCCGACCTGATGCCAGCGGCCGGGGCTCAGTTCGTCCGGGACTGCCTGAAGGGCATCAGCCGGGCAGACATAACCAGGATGGCCCGTGATCGGGGCTTCATGCCGAGCTGGAAGCGGTTGACACACCTCGGTCCCGGGATCTACGGGCTGAGTCTGACGATCGACCGCATGGGCGTGCCGCTGATGGTCCGTATGAGCGAGCCCGACAAGGCACAAAAGCCGGATACACGGCCGTCGGAACAGTCGTCGCTCTTCTAGCAAACTGCCGTCGCCGGAGGTTCATCATGTGTGGGCGTTATTCACGCGGGCAGAAGGATCTGTTTTACGTCGAGCCACTGATGTCTGACGCTGGCGATGAGCGATTTGCCGGCCACGCGGAGATTTTCCGGCCGAGCTGGAACGTTTCACCGGGCACAAAACAGCCGATCATCGGCCCGGACGGCCCGCGACTTGAATTATGGGGATTTCGGCCCGCATGGGCGGTGGCCAGAAAGACCAAAATGATGGTCAACGCGCGGATGGACAAAGCTGGATCGAGTACTTGGAAATGGATGTTCAGCTCGGGGCGGGTCTTGGTTCCCGCTGACGGCTGGTACGAATGGGTCACCGTTGACGGCAGAAAGCAGCCCTACTTCATCAAATCGAATGACGGGCCTCCTGTCTATTTTGCGGGGCTAAGCAGCGTGCGGCCGGACGCAGTTCCGTCAGAAACGCCCGGCGTTGTGTTCGGGTTTGTCATCGTGACCGCCGCGGCCGATAGCGGCATGCTCGACGTTCACGACCGGCGCCCTCTTGTGCTGACGCTCGAAGAGGCCAAAGTGTGGCTCGATCCCACGACGACGTTCGAGGAAGCCGTACATCTTGCAAATACCGCCGGGAAGTCCGCTGACGATTTCCATTGGCACAAGGTCACGCCTGGCGTGAATCGCACAGGCAGCGACAGCCCGACTTTTAACGACCCGATCGACGACGAGTAGGCACGAACAAAGGTACAGACATGAAGCACGAATACTGCGTCCAGACGGATGTCCTCGAAACCATCGTAGCCTCGGCCCGGGTCGAGCCGCGCCATGCCGCACTGCTGGCCACGCTTGCTACTCGCAGCGAGTACAGGTCGGTAGCGTACGTGACGTCGCGCGACACTTACGGGGCGCATCCCGGCGCTGTCTTTGATGCGTCCGGAGCGAAGATCGCGGAGAGCTATCGCGAATGGGTCAAGGCCGAGATTGAGGCGCACAACGGCGACGTCGCCGCTGTGTGGGAGCGCAACAAGGACAAGGGCTATCTGCTGTCCGAAGTCCAGCCGGTATTGCATTTCTTCGCCCACGACCGCGGCGGCGCTCTGGACAACTTCACGCAGTTGCGCATCTTCACCGAGACCGAGGCGATCACCAGAAACCTCTTCACAACCGCCAACTGGCGGCGGCCGCAGACTCCGAACGATCTTCTCGTGTATCACGACTATCTCGGGGATCCGATCGAGCCTCGGCCGTTGGGCGCAGAGCGATACCGTCTTTATGATGCCATCGACATGCAGATATTCCTTCGCGTGGCCGCGGCGTGTGCCGATGAGGAGCGGCGTGTCGCAGCAGCTCGTCGTCTCAAATTCACTAATCTGCAGACAGGCGAATCCGGGACCCAATCGTTTGCCGAGTTTCATCCGGGGTTCGACAAATATCCGAACAAATCGCAACGGTTTTTTGACGACTGGTCTGAGTCCAGCGCGGGCAGCAGCGGCGAACGGATCTGCCGGCGATGGGTGTTTGAGCCACAGGATTCACAGGGTTACCAGGCCGACAAAAGCCAGCCGCGTCATCTGTACTTCATCCCGCAGTGGGGCCACAACCGAAAGGTCGCGGCCGTCGAAAAGATCCGCAACATGGACGACTATGCGCTGTTTGGCCGGTTGAACAAGTTCGATGAGCGTATCGGCGTGCCGTTCAGCTGGTATTTCTATGGCCTTCACGGCAACCTGGTGAAAGCCGGCGCGCTTGAACGCATCGTTTCTGCGGCCGAAGACGGCCTGATCGTGCTGCCGGAACATGATTACCGCGTGCTGAAACGCTGGCAAGAACAACCATACGGATTCTGAGAATGCCAACAAAAATGCTGCCGCCTGCGCCTGAAGGCGTGTCGATGTACTTTTACATGAAGTTCGCGGCCGGCAATGAAACGTTCGGCGACGAGTGGTACAGGTTCGAAGCGATGGAGGATCTGCCGCCGTGCCTCAAGCACGACTATCCAACGCGTGATATTGAGTTCCGTGTACCTCCGATCTGCAGGGACTTCCAGCTCGTCACGATAGACCTGCAGAGCGCTCTGGACACGATGCCGCCGAGCGAACGCCTGCACCTGAATCCCGCACGCTGGAGCCGGGTTCGTCGCGACCTCAGCGAAGGATGGTGCTACACGCCATACATGGGAGTTGAGCAGGGCAAGGCCACGCTGACTGATGGCCGGCACCGAATCGTCGCAATGATGAAGTTCTTGCAGCTCGAGCACGCGACGTTCTCGGTGCCGCCCAAACACGTCGAGACTGTACGTGCGCAGTTGAAGACCCGATAGACAATAGCCAGCGGAGGAAAGTGCGATGACCGATCGGAGCGATGTTCTGTACACGTATCGTTGCAAAGCGTGCGGGCATAGCGGTCAACGGCGGCTCCCCGATGAAGCGCACGACGGGGAAGAAACAACGTGCGACGTCTGCGGATCCCCTGTGACCGTGGAGTGGGACGATGGCGTGAAGTTCGACATTCCCAACCGCGCTTAGCAATAGCTGCGTGCGACACAGGCACTCCCGGGCGTCGACCACGGACGCCAGTTCAACGACGTTCGCCGACCAGTTCCATTGCTTTGTCAGGCATTACGCGTGCGGTGCGTCGGTGCGGGCTGAGAAGAAGCGGCGAGGGGCGCAGTTCGATGGGCAGGTTGCCTGCCATTGAAGGCCCCTTGCGCTTGATCACTTCCACACTGACGCCCTCGGGCCTTGGTCGGACCGTGAGCCGAAGCTCCGCCGGCGACGGATCTGTGGCCCGGATCAGCGGCCTGACCACGAAAAAGAGCGCGCTGCCTGAGCGTGCCGCGAGTTGAAGGCGCCGCAACGAGTCCGCCCGGATCGCCTCCTGCCAGAAAATGAGTGCGCCGCAGCTCCCGGCCTTCAGAATCTGCTCGGCCGACCATAGCGCATCGGCACTTAGCCTCGGGCGCAGCAGCAAGACCTTGTCGACCGGAACGCCTATGTGCGGGAGCGCTAGAGCATTCAGCAGTTGCGGCGGCTGCAGGAAGGCGAGGGGGCGACCGCCTACGGTGGCTAGCGCCGGCGCGAGCAGCCGAAGCTCACCAATGCCAGTCTGCTGGATCAGCGGCTCGGCAAGCGCCCCTTGGGGCCACCCTCCGCCCGGAAGCTCGGCAGAGAGCGCCTCATAGCCCGTATCGACCGTGTGCCCGCTGGCACGGCCGAGTTGTGAGGCTCGCCATAAGCCTGGGTGTATCGCGTCGAGCGAAGCGGGTAGAGCGCCCATGTCAACACCTGTATATCCATACAGAATAATGCTCTTTTCGGCGACCGGCGCACTCCCCGTCCACAACCGCGCCGAAACATCGACCATTCGTCACGTCTGGCGTGCCCGCCGGCGGGCCACGACGCGCACCCGCCTCGCAGGTTATCTACGCCTGTTTGACATCCCTCTCTGCAACGAACCCATCAAAGGAGGTAACGATGTTGCAGAGTCTCTTTGTCTCGGCTGGACTGGTGGCGTGCCTATTCGGTGCGATCCGACAGGAGTATCAACGCAGCCTCACGCTCGCAGCTGCGCTTATGTTGATCGGCTTGTTACTGACGTAAAGAAGCGCGCGCCAATGAGGACGGCGCGCGCTTTCCCTATGGCTTTTGATGCGACCCGCCGCGGTCGGCGATTTCCCGCCCGCAGCCGGGATGTGCCTCGTACAGACGTCCACTCGCGCCAAACACTATGCGATCAAGATTTGGGCTGACATTGCCGATATTGAGGGGCGAGGGGCGTTTCCATCCGCAGATTTCGAATGCCCAGCCGGCCGATCACAGATGGCAATTTCTCTTGAAGATACGTCTTTGGAGGCGTATATTCATACCTAACTTAAATCAGTACCAAGCATGATTAAAATCAACAAATAAAACGGGCACGCACGTATGACGATTCGTTCAAAGATCTACTTCGCAGCGCTTTCCTGCGCTGCAGCGCTCACTCTCGCGGGCTGCGGCAAACCCGATCACATCGAACTGCTTGGCGTCCACCCTGGTATGACGCAGGATGCGGTTAAGACAGCCTCACCTTCCGGATCGTCCTTGTATTGTCGTGGAGACGGCGACGCCGCGTTTGATCAGGTCTCGGGTCTCCCGCCAAGCACGACGCTCACGTTCTGCACGTGGACCAGCCTGGATTCCGCAGGGGCGCGAGTACGCTCCCAGGTCACCATTGGGAACTTCACAAGCGCTGAGCAGCAGTTTGCGTTTGATAATTCAGATGGCTTTCTAAAGAGCTTCTCGGTTGAGATCGCCGGCAATGCGTTCGATCCGATCGTGAAGAGCCTGACCGAGAAATTGGGTTCGCCTAACTCTACGTCAGGTTTGCCGGGAATCATTGGTGGCATCCATTGGGAAGCTAGGGACGGGACGCTGACAGCCACGACGGACGAACAGCGCCCGTACATGACTCTCCTGATGCTGCAAGCTTCCACTGCCAAGCGCAGCTGACAGGAAATAAGGAAAAGGGCACGTGTGATGCGAAATCTCGCCGATCGATTCCTAGGGCTTGCGCTCTCGTGCATGCTCTTCGACGTACCTTTGGCTAATCCGATGGTGGTCGCGCAAAAGCGAGCAGCCCGCGGGATGTTTCTGTCGCTGGCATCAAGCGCTGCGCTCTCCGGACTCGCTGTCGTGACCGCGCCGAAGGCGGCTACGAGCGGCGGGCTGGTGCCCGTGGCTGCCATGCAGCTGCGCGTGACCGCAGGACTTGGCTGGGCGGCTTTCGCGGCGGCCGCAGTCGGGATGTGCTTCATAGTCCGCTATGCGCTCGTGGTTATATGGCCCGATCGCTTTGTGAAAATACTGCATAGCCAATGAGTCAAGCCGACCGCACTCGTATGGAAACGACTAGGCCGTTCAACGCTTCTGAGCGGCGAATCAGTGGTCACGATAAACATCTCAATCAAGGGTAAGCAGAGTGACGACGGAACAACAACAGGTGGCCTGCAAGGACGTCACTGTTGGCGATGCGATACGACCTTCTACGGTGCAGATTGGCAGCGAGTGTGGCCGACTGGCAACCGTGGTCGGAGTCACCGTACTTGGTGTCAATGTAAAGATCGATACGGACCTCGGATTTAGCGAGTTCCTACCGGTCAATCGAAGCATCACTGTTTGGCGGTAATTCATCCAGGCAAAGGAGGAGATAGCCATGAGCATCTACAAAGTACCCGGCTGTAACGGCGAAATCCACGTAAGCACACTGCCTAGCGGCGACCTGACGGTCAAGGCGCACGGGGACCGTGCTGCCATTGACGTGGCGTGCGCGGTCGCGGGGCGACACTTTGGCACATGGA
Source organism: Paraburkholderia phytofirmans OLGA172 (assembly GCF_001634365.1). Classification (NCBI taxonomy): domain Bacteria; kingdom Pseudomonadati; phylum Pseudomonadota; class Betaproteobacteria; order Burkholderiales; family Burkholderiaceae; genus Paraburkholderia; species Paraburkholderia phytofirmans. Next base: position 92,471 of record NZ_CP014581.1, on the reverse strand, counting down.
ACACTCAGCATGAGAACTGGATCGTTCCTCGACGCAATAGCATCTTGCTAACAAACGACCTGACGATCTGTTGCAAAGCGGTTTGCTAGTCGGAAATTAGGCTTCCATGAAAAAAAAAACCTGGCGGGTTCACCTCGGCGTTACCCACACGCCGTACGCGTATGTCGAATTCAAACGTAGCCATGAACACGCTGCTGGCTACACGGTTGTGCTGGTCGACGTGAAGCGGCTGATGGGCTGCTTCGAACGCGACCAGCTGGTAATTGGTCGGCCTACGGAATGGACCGAAACGAAACGGGAAGGTATCCGGCAGTTCCTGGACCCGAAGGAAGGCGCCTGTGAAATGCCCGTCGTTGGATTTTCAATCCGGACAAGGACGCACCGTAGGCTCCTGGGATTCGCTACACCTCGAATCGAGAAGGTCCCGGTAGCTGGCTTCACAAATGGTCGGCATCGTGCCAGATATCTTCAGTATGCTGGCGCGAAAGTGATGCCAGTCGAGGTCCATGAAGCTGAAGCCGCGTTGCTCCGCGAGCGTTGCGGTGCCTCTGGTCACGGATCCGAATGCGAGGTCCGTTGATGCCCGGAACAAACAAAAAGCCACCTCGAAATGTGGAGACCCCTAACTTGATAATCCTGCGACTTCACTACGAATTGATGCGCGCGGCAGCTCACATTGTTGCGCCGGTCATGCGCGTTACTGGCTTTCGTTTCTCTAAGGCCTGGCGCGGGAACAAAATCATCAGTCATGTTGAGGCAAACCTGCTGGCCGACGGAATCAAGCCGGATCGGATTCGATTCTGACTCTCTGGAGTCTGCCTAATAAAAGGCGTGCTGTTGGCTGCGATCGTTTTTGGAATTCGGAGCCATGTTCGTGATCACCGCACTACTCGCAGTGAAGTACGGGGCACGCTAAGGCTAATTGAGATCGCGTCCTTGGCGTGACACGTCGCCGGCAGGCCGGTAACGCGGAACGCCGGTTCGAGACACTTTCCGGCCGTTCGGGCGGCCTTCTTGTAGGTAAATGAATCATATGACAGGCGAGCAATTCGACGTGCTCACAATACTGCTCGGCGGCGACCGGAATAGCCCCGCAAACCATGCCGCGAGGGCCGTACTCGTTGACGGAATGACACAGGCTGACGCCATGCGATTTACCGGGGCCACGCGTTCGACAGTCCACGACGCTGTAAAGCGATACGGCTCACGCGATGAGCTAATTCGCCGAGCATATTTGCCCAAGTCGCAACGCGAGTAGCAATTTTCTGTATGCCTGTAAGGGCATAGACATACCTCCTGCAACTACACGAAAGGAACCACAGTGAAATCGAGAAAACCAATTGAAATTGCCGCGTCGAAATACGGTCGCAACTGCGCGATCGCTACGTTCATTGCCTGGGTTATCGCTCAGGAGCTGATCATGGCCCATTTTTATGGCTGGCACACCAAGGCGACGTCGAGCGACCTGCTTACGTCGGGTACGCTGTTGCTGATCGGGGCCTTTGTCGCGATGTACGTCGGGAAGCGTGGCGATGCGCGGTACAAGCGAAATAAGGCTGCGGAAACGGCACTCTGAACATGGTCTTCCTCCCCGTTTTTCTCTTCGCCGCCTATGCAAATCTGATTCTTGCCGTGCGTGGCCTTTTGGCCAAGGGTCGAGCGGCCATCATTGCCCAGGCACACTTCCTTGTTTGCATGGTCGGAGCGCTGGGATTACTCCTTGGGTTTGAACTGGTGCCGGACCCGAGGAGGGGCATCGCCGGCGACGCGTACAACTGGTCCGTCGTCGCCTTCTTCGTGTTTGGCCTGCTTACGGTTCTCATGTTCGGGGCACGCCTCGTCGGGCTGGCCCGCGACAGATCTGCGCAGAAAGGCGTCGCGTTACGTTTCGGACTGGCGATTTGGGCGGTAATCGCGGGCCTCTATATTTGCGGCACTGTTGCGGATCACTGGCTGTTCTTCCGACATCCGGAGCAAGCGGGCGTCGTCGATCCCTCGTTCGTCGGTCCCTCTGTCAAGTGCGAAACCGCAGTCCTTGTTCGGCTCGACGGCGACAAGGCTATCTACCGTTGCCCACACTCTGTCGAGTTTGGCAGGGACTACAGCGAACCTTTTCTGCCCTGGCCGTCGTTCACCCAAGGCGAGGCAGACGGCAGGCAACTCAAACGCGAATCCGAGAGCACAAACGCGACTGTCGCGGCATCGAAAGGGGGCGTCGTCGTCGCGATCCCTGCGAGCGAGATTCGCGTGATACCGACGCAGTAGTTTCGTGCTGTCCAGGGATGTCCGCCTACAGCCCTACTCGGCCTATGCGACTCCGCCAATCGCCCCGAGCACGGTGGCTGCCAAGCTCTCTTGAAAACGGCGCTCTCCCGCGCCATTTTTCCCGCGGCAGCGCTCTCCCAGCCTCCCGAAATTGCCGCTCAGACCGCGCAGTCCAGTCCGCCGGAGTGCTGAACGCTATCGCCACCGAGCACGCTTTAATATTGATTGTGCTCACTTTTTTAACTGATTAAAATTATGTTTGTTCGTTGCGATTCCGGGCGAACGTTTTCCGAGTCCAACACAAGATGCCAGCCTGTTCCGGGGAAATTCGCGCAACGCTTCGTTAGCAGCGCTGGAAAGAACGTGATTGGCAATGGCCAACACCAACAAATCAACGACTGACCAAATCCAAATGACGATTCAGACCATCGCCCACGCACTGCTCACCATGTCGCAGCAGGAATCCTTCCTCTTCTTTGCCTCTATCGCAGCTACGGTTTACTCGGTCCCGCGTTTCTTCCGTCGCCTGAAGCACAAGCAAAATGCCGGTACGGCGACACAGCAGCACAACATCGCGTTCGTCCTCGCGATCGCGGGCTGGATCGCGCTCTGTGTCAATTTCCCGTTCAATCTCGTGCTTCGAGAAGACACGTTCGACTGGATGTCTGCCTGCGTTGTCCTTGTAGGAACGTGCTGGGTAGCGATTGGCGCAGTGATGACGAAGAAAGAAGAGAGCGACATGCTCGCCCTGCTGACCCCGACCGCAGGGGCTGCCCAGCCGACTGCTATCGAGACGTTGACCGTCAAGGCGCTGGTCAACGCCTCCGCATACTGCCGTAGCGGCCTCGTCGTCATCGCCTTGGGCACGCTGATCCAGATGGCTCATCTGGTGGATCGGGCGCATCCAAACCTTTTTGCGATGTCACAACATGTGCAGACCCAGGCGCAAGCGGGATCCGCCGAATGATTGTCCGCCGCCTTTGGCGTACCGGCACAGTTGCGGCGAGGTAACGGGATGCCTAGCCCTGAACATATTAGGCTGACCGCGCTCGGAGCCCGCTGGATGAAGCGGCAGGGCTTCGATGTCGTCGGAACAGAGATCATTGCCACGGGAAGCCGCGAACAGCCAGACGTGATCGGCTTTCGCGCCGTCTGCTCGATCTTGATCGAGGTCAAGATAAGCCGTGGCGACTTTCTCGCGGACGCGTTGAAACCGGAACGGCAGACCACTGGTTCGGGGTTGGGTGTGTATCGCTTCTACCTCTGCCCGCAGGGGCTGATCGCAGCAGACGAGTTGCCACCGAAATGGGGGCTTCTCTACGCGGTCGGGCCGACCGTACGGGAAGTCGTCCGGCCGCAGGGAAATATCTGGCCCGGACCGAACACGGCAGTAGGCAGCTGGGCAGAATTCGCGCATACGCCAGATGCGGACAAGGAACGGGCTGTTCTGTTCTCAATCGCGAGACGGCTCACCAATGGCCAGCCCGTCTCAATGACCTAGTCATAGCCATGAAACTACTCCGAGACAAACGCGCGTGGCGCCGATTCCTGCTGAACGATCTAAGCATGCCGAAGTGGGACGCGGACAACGAACGGGAGCCGAAGGAATATCCCTGCTTTGCGTACGCTTACATTCGCTCGTTTGGCTACGAAGAACTCGGACCGGTCTATCTGTACGGCAGGGACGTGGAAAAGATGGTGGAACGGTTGAGCGCCGCTCGACCTACCGCCGCTTGATGTGGAGCAGGACGTATATGCACGCCGAGAAACAATCCGCAGCCCGTGTGCCTCGCGAAATCAACGTGACGGACGTTGAGATCGCTGGCAACTGGATGCCATGCGAGTACCTAAAGGATCGCGCGGGTCGTGTGCGCGTCGTCATGCTTGCGGACGTCGACTTTGAGGAACCCGCGCGTAGTGCGGTCTGGCATTCGACCCTCGCAGCAGCAGCTGCGTACCGCTTCGAACAGATCGAGCCATGCCGCAAGATGACGCTGCGCGTACCACGCGCGGATCGACCCATTGCTGACTGTGCCTTTCAGCAGCGTCTGAAGCGTCACCTCGTTGCACGCGACGAATAGGATCGGACTCAGCGATGGGACAGTGGAAGATCGAGAACGAGTACTACATGTCGCATCCCAGCGGATGGACTATCGCGAAATACAACGTAAGCGATGCGCCCGTTTACATGCTGTGGCAGGGCGACACGCCCCGCGGTAAGCGCGACAGCGTCCGTGATGCAATGAGCTTGCACACGCAGCTTGTCGGCGCGGAAGTTGCACCTACGCAGGCTGTTGCACTGGCACCATCGAACTCCCCTGCAGCATCACCATTGGTCGATAGCAGCGGGCAGCCTTCAACGAAGTCCGGGAATCTGTAATGAAAACACTGTTCGGGGTGGGTGGCATCGTGGGAATCGGCGCCGCCCTTGGGCCGCTTGGCTGGCTACTCTGGTATCTGAGTCACGGTCCCCTCAGCGAAACGTCGATGTACCAGTTGACGATCGCGATACTCGTAGCGTTGCTTTTCGGCGTCAGTTCCCTGTTGGGCAGAAGTCTTGTCGGAGGTACTCGTCGCCGACCTCGCATCACGTAGGGGGAGTAGAACGGTTGTTGTTTTTTCTTTTGAAGAACGTTTCTTCTAAAACATCAAAATATCGTTTTTGATGTTTTGATGTTACAATGTTAAACATGATGCGACGTAGTTTTGCTCTGACGCTGCGGCCGCATCAATGACTCAAATCAAATAACTTGGACGGCTAGACCGTCGCCACACAAAACGAGGACATGACCCGATGAAGTCGATCAATCAAACCAATATTCAGACCGGTTCGGACCGCAACACGCTCGCGCGCTTCGCGCAACTGGCGATCGCCGGCGCTGCTTTCGCGATGCTGGCAGCATGCGGCGGTGGCGGCGGTGGTAGCAGCAACACCAGCTCGGCCAACACCAGCACGCCGACAGGCGGCGTCAACCTTCAGGTCGTTTCGTTCGGTGACAGCCTCTCCGATGTCGGCACCTATGCTCCGGTCATTACCGCGAGCTTCGGCGGTGGCCGTTTCACGACCAACCCCGGCGAAGTGTGGACCCAAAAGGTCGCGGAATATTACGGTGGTACGCTCAGCGCGGCCTACCTCGGCGGCTTCGGCCAGCCTCTCGCGGCGTCGACCGGCCTTGGTTACGCACAGGGCGGGGCGCGCGTGCAGGATCCGGTTGGCGAAGGGCATGCGCCGGTCGGCACCGCCAATGCGGACTACTCGGCCGCGACAACCGTTCCTGTCACGCAGCAGCTACAGAACTACCTCGCCGCTCATGGCAGCTTCAACGCGAACCAGCTCGTGCTGATCAACGGCGGCGCCAATGACATTTTCGAACTGGAATCCACCATCCAAGCGGCCGTCGCTGCTGACGTAGCCGGCGGCATGGACCCTGCCACCGCGATCCAGAACGAGGCAACTGCCAGCCTCGGTCCGGTCGCACAGACCTTCGCCGGGGTGATCCAGCAGATCGTAGCGGCCGGCGCCTCACACGTTGTCGTTTCGAACGTTCCGGACATCGGGCAGACTCCGCTCGGCGTCACGGGCGGATCGTCCGCGCAGCAACTGCTCACCGCGCTCTCGAGCGTCTATAACGCCGCGCTTACCCAGGCGATCCAGGGCCTTGGACTGCCGGCCAGCAAGGTGATCCAGATCGACGCCTTCAGCTGGCAGGACGGCATCAACGCGAGCTATCAGACGAACGGCTTCACCGTGTCGAACACTGGCACTGCGTGCAATCTGCAGTCGATGGCGGCCAATGCGACCGCATACGGTACGCAGAATCCGAGCGTGCTGAATGGATTGACCCCCGCCCAATACGGCGCTTCGTTCGCCTCGGCGCTGTTCTGCTCGCCCCAAACCTACACCGTGGCCGGGGCCGACCAGACGTACATGTTTGCAGACAACGTGCACCCGTCGACGCATCTGCACGCGCTATTCGCTCAGTACGTCGAGCAGCAAGTCGCCAAAAGCGGGCTGGGCAAGTAGTCCTCTCGGTGGGGGTGGAGTAGGGTAACAATCAGGCTGTCAAAAAAAGGGGCGCTCCATGAGCGCCCCTTTTGCATCCATGCCCGGACTAACCGGGTGCAAGACCGTGGGAATAGTAGTGAAGCCATAAAGCTCCGAACGCGGTGAGCAACAGCGGCCATGATTTCAGGGAGAGACGCCAGTCCACCGTCGACGGCCACGCTGCGAAGATCAGCTGCGCGAGAGCTACCCATACGGCCAGGTCCCACGACGAGAACGTGTAGCCGCTTCGCAGGCGCATCATCGCGACCGCCGCCGCTATGGCATAGCCAAGCATAGGGGCAAGGCTTGCGGGCGCTGCGTTCCACCAACGCAGATTCTCAAACAGGACTTCACCCAGCACGTATGAGCCGCCCTGTGTGCGTTGTGGCCACACCGACAGGCTCACCGGCCGCGCAAGTGTCACGAATCCAACCAGGAAGTGCAGAAGCTCATGGGCGAGCGTGCCGGGCAGGGCGATGAGGGCGAACAGAGCGTTGCCCCGCGCGCACCGAGCAAGCAGAAGCGCGCCGAGAACTGCCGGCGTGAGGTAGGCCGCGATCGGGCGAATCGCAACATGGTCAAGAGCTGGGAAGTGGATCACCGGAAATGCGAGTCAACCGCAAGAGGACTGAGACAGGGTAGGACAGTCTTTCGCATGCGAAAGACTGCTATCTCGACCATTACGCGGCGCGTGAGGGCGCGGCAGCGGGCGGGATTGCAGGCATGATGTCGCCTGCGATCCAACGCACGTGCTCCAGATCGCTCTTATCCGTCAGATCGTTCAGGGCCATCATATAGTCCTCTGACGCGTTCGACGGCACCAGATACATCGCCGTGTGCTTGCCCTGCGTGTCGCTCAGGATGACACTGGCAAGCGGCTTCGAAGCGGCCAGATTGTATCGCAGCCCCTTCACAAACCTCCGTTGCGAGCCGATCAACGACTCGATGAGGTTCTTTTCGTCGACGTTCGTAAAAGGGATCCACTGCTCCGTCATCACCATGAGTGCCATTTCCTCAATCTGCGCCACACCGGTTCGATCGACGCTAAAAGTTGCGATCGTCACCAGGTGGATCTCTGGAAACGCATTCCACAGGCTGACCTCATCCTTGAATACCTTCAGCTTCTTGTTCAGATCCTCGCTGATCATGAAAAAGAAGTCCGGAACCTGCTTCAGGACCATCTTTTTGCCATACCGGGCCGCAGTGACTTCCTTGACTTCGCCGATCACAATAAAAAGCTTCTGACCGGGTCGGTCCGACTGCTCGGCAGCCGCGATGAAGGCCTTCCGTCGCTGCGTGATTTCGTCTTTCCTGTCCACATAGAAGGGCTCCGGCACATAGAGTGTGGTTGGCAGGTGCAAGCCCTTGGTGAATTTTCCCTGCGCTGCGCGCGTCAGGTACTTGTGAACCGTCGCCCAGCTGCGCTTACCACCCATGCCCGGGTTCCAGTGTGTCAGGTGCGAGGCGTCCCACAGGAAATGCAGCAGTGACCTGATCGTCAGCTTGGAGCTATCCGCCTTGACGCTGCCGGGCTCCGAATCGGACGGGGCGGGCGGCGCCCGCCCCGCAATCTTGTTGAGGGCAAAGTCGAGTTTGAGCATGGTCTTGCCCTCCTCGGTGTCCTCCTTGATCGCGTGTCCCATCACCTCGCCCAGGCCGCTCAATTCGGCGGGCGGCTCGTACGAGTCGCAGTCCGCTGAGTGTTCTGCGCCTGACTCGGGCATCCGCTTGATCTGGAAGTGCCCGGAGACCTTAGAGACATACATCGGTGCCCCCGGCCTCACACACAGGCACAGCGGCCGGATCTTCGTGTGGTGTACGCGGCCCAGCGCTGCCTGCAGGCCCTGGTCATCCTCGGTATATATCTTCCCGTCGATCGAATATTGGTGCATCTCCACTTCCCCGTAGTGTTGCCGTTATCCGTGGGCCTCTGGTGACTCCGGCGGGCCCGCCTCACCGGATTCATAGCCCATCTATCGACCGCTTCTGCGTGTTCTGTTGCGTGGTGTCACGCTGACGGCTCTGATCGAGCTGCTGCGTCGATTGTTGCTGTCGGGTCTGCTCCGGCGTCTGCTTGCGCTCGTTCGCCCGGTATTCGAGTTCGACGCTCTTGCCTACATGCACCTCGCCACTCAATTGAGCCCGCGTGAAGCGCACGGCGTCCGTTCGACCTGTCTGCACCAGGACGTGGGTGTCCGTGACTTCCACGACCTTGCCCGCCACGCTCGCGCGTACCTGGCTCGCCTCGGTAATCCGTAACCGCGTCTGCGCAGACTGTGCCTGTCCGGCCTCGGCGGGGCGATCTGCTGCTAGAACAGCCTCTTCGCGACGTCCTGGCGTGCTTCCTCGTTCTCGTGCATCTCCTTGATGCCTTTCATCGCGCTGTTGATCCACTGCGAGGCGATCTCTCGGTGCGAGTCCAAGGGCTTGCCGGTAGGCGTCGTCGTTGATTCGTCCGGCTTCACGGTATTGCTCGACTCGGGCTTCGAGTCGTTGCTGGATGTGTTCATGGGTACCCTCTGATTTCAGAACATTGATGTTGTCGAATCCCTGCAGATTGACCGGATTTGCCCGATCGCGGACGTCGATGATGTCCAGCAGCAGGTTATTCCCAAAGTATGCGCCAAGTTGCTCCAGTGACACCGGCAAGCCACCCTGAATCTTGGCGATCGTCGCGACGCTCGAGCCGCGTCCTTCCTCGTAGAACCGCCGAAGCGTGTTGTCCAGTGCGTTCTCCGAGCGCGCGTGAACCACGATGATATGAGGGATGAACCCGGCGTCAATCGCTTGCTGGATCTTGTCGACGCTGGTCGCAAACGTTGACATCTGCCCCTCAAAAATCATGTGCGCGTCCGCCGGCAGAGCATTCTCCTTCAGCACCATCGACGTCTTGCCCGCGCCTGGTGACCCGGTCAGAAAGTAGACGACGTCGCGCCCTGATTCACGATTGCCCTGCAGATTCTCCGCGAACAGGCCGGAAGAAAGCACCGCAGCCGTGTTGTGAACCGGATTGTTGTAGCGGTTGCGCGATTCACGGGACGCGCTGAACTCCGGAAACGTCTCCTTGAACAGATCCGCAGCGACATACCGACCATCGAAAGACCGAGCATCCTGCCGGTATGCCTCGATGTATTTTTCCGGTTCGGCCTGCGCCGATTCAATCGCTTTCTCCTGCACAAGGCGTCTATCCGGTTCATCGAAATTCACATACCGAATATTTTCAAGCTGCATAGGCACACTCCGGTCATTGAGACCACTTAATGGCGGGACTTCTTCAATACAACACCGATTTTAAAAGCTGCTCTTTCCTTCAAGGCAAACACCCGATCCGCCGCACGAACTCGCCAACTATCCGCGCTCAAAGCGAACGGACAGCGCCGCTCAACTCTTGCGAATTTGTGGCTTCCATTGGCAGAAGTTGCGAGACTCCCCGCGTATCGACACACATTTCGGCCAGCTGATCGGGCTCGCAAGAGGTCTTACGAACCTGTGAAATCGCGGATGCATATTTCTGACCGCATTTGCGAAAATTTCGTTGTGGTAAGGCTGCGTCAGGTAATGCAACTCATTGAAAATTAAATTATACTCACTACCGCGCATGATACAAGTTAAGAACTCGGCGCAGCCTATACGGGGGCAAAATGACACGAGACCAATCTCTAAAAACGGTTTTAGGGAACCGCACGCCGATCCTTCTCGGCGCAGTTGCGGTTCTTCAAGTGCTGGACTGGCATAGCACTCTCATCGCCTCCAGGGGGCGCTTCGAGACGAACAAGCTTTTGAACTGGCTCAGTCAGTGGATGGGCTTCGCGCTCGTGATTTCCATCGTCAAGCTGTTCTTCATCGCCATCCTTTTCGTGGGATTCCTCTACTGGCGCAAACACAAGGGCCTGTACGACTTCGAGTTCACGGTCTGCCTGTGCGTGTCGGCGCTGGTCTACAGCGCGGTGGTCGTCAATAACTACGCCTCATAACATCAATATTGATATTTTGAGGTTGAGATGTGTATCATTGCTCTGACCTGACTCGTAAGGCTCCCCTCTCGGCACTGCAAAGGAGAAACGCCCGGCGTGCTGGCTCGCTTCGGTATCATTTCGGGATCTAGCAACCGGGAGCGAAAAATGACCGCCATTGTTGAACAGGATCTGAAGGACGCAGCTGCGGCCGGAACGATCAAGAATTTCGTAATCGAAGAAGCAGAGACGGGCTATGTCCTTCTCACCGTTTTTAACCGATCCAATGTCGAGCACACCCTGTACACGCAGCGTAATCGCGTACGCACATGGGCAAATGTGAACCCGCTCATTGAGTTCATCCTGCATTACAAACCCGAGCTGCCAGAGGTGACGATCCGCCTCATGAGGCGCTCTCACCCTACTTAGAGGATTCATGCGCTTCTTTGTCAAAGCATCTGCAGCACTGATTTTTGCCGGTTACACCCTGTTGGCTCACGCAGGGTTTCCCGATGATCTGGTCAAACGATTCCCTGCCGCTCAGGGCGCGAAGATCGAAAAGGCGTTTCCGGGGTTCTGGTCCGTCGTCAAAGGCAGCGAGGTTTTCTTCGTCCGCGACGACATGTCGGTCCTGATTTCTGGCAACGTCATCGACCTGAAGACCAACCACTCCATCACGAACGACCTCGAAGAAGCGAACCGTCCCAAGATCGACGTCTCGCAGCTCGACACCAAGGACGCAATCAAGTTCGGCAGCGGCTCCCGGCACCTCTACGTGTTCTCCGATCCGGATTGCCCTTACTGCCGGATGCTCGAAGGCAGCCTGACCAAGCTGACCGACGTCACGATCTACATCTTCCCCTTTCCGCTCGCCCAGCTACACCCGAACGCTCCGGGCGTTGCCGAAGCGATCTGGTGTCAGGCTGACCGCGTACAGGCGTGGCACGACTACCAAAACATGGCGCAGTTGGTCAAAGCCGATGCGCTGCTGCCTGCATGGCACGACTATCTCCATCAACACAAACAACCGGAACAACCGGTGTGCGACAACCCGATCGCCCGCAATCTCGCGTTCGGCGAAAAGTGGCATCTGAATGGCACGCCCGCGCTGGTCTTCGAAGACGGCACGCTAATCCCCGGCGCGGCCCCGGCTGAACGAATCGAGGCGCAACTCGCAAAGTCTCACGCCAACATCGCGACGGCCTCCAAATGAAGAACCTTCTTACCCGACTGCTTTCGCGGCTGGCCGTGCGTGGCCAGCACTCGGTCCTCCACGCCGGCGTGGTCACGCTCATTGCCACGGCGGTTTTCATGATGTACACGGCAGGTGAGATGGGGGCGATGGGTCCGCTGATCATAGCGATGTCTTTTTACGTCGTGTTCGCCGCGGTGATGATTGAGATCGTTCTCGGTGTGTTTGCCCTCGTCAGAAAATTCGCGCAGGGCGGCCTGCGTCGTTATTCGTGATGATTCGCTTTATTGCGCCTCTTTTAGTATTACTAATCGCAAGCAACGCAGCACGGGCGGACACTGACGAGTGTTTTGCCCATGCTGCGCAACGTCGGCACCTGAACGTCAACCTGCTGCGCGCGATCGCAAGGGTCGAGTCGAACTACAGGCCGTACGTGACGAACACGAAGACGTATGCGATCGGAGAGATGCAGATCATGCCGTTTCATCTGAACTGGCTGAAGAAGTACGGCATCTACGAGCGCGACCTGTACGACGCCTGCACGAACATCAATGTAGGCGCGTTCCTCTTGTCTGATTTCGTCCGGATGTACGGCAATACGTGGCGAGCAGTTGGCGCATACGGCGCTGGGATGGCGGCCGACAAGGAGCAGGCCCGGATCGGTTACGCCCAACTGGTGCAACAGGCGTACGACCGCATCACAAATCCCGCGCCGACCAAATCCGCCACAGCCCGCGTCTCCCGCGGCGCTGTCCGAGTAGAACCAGAAAGACCAACGATGGTGGTGCAGCAATGAAACAACGAATTCTGATTGCAGTCGCGCTCGCCGTCTCGGCAGTCGCCGGCGGAGCACGCGCGGAAGACCTCGGGGTCAAGGCGCAGACCTATGCGCTCGACCGCGACGCCGCGGACCAGATCAAGGACGTGATGCGCCGCAAGAAGGCAAGCGGTGAAATGGACCAGTTCTGGAAGACCTATCGCGACCGCACGATTGCCGCGATCAAGAATCCGCCGTCTCTCGGTATCAAGACGGACTACACGGCGCACGCCGAGCTGCGTGCGCTGCAGTTCGCGATTCCGGAAGACTACAAGGACCAGAACGGGCGCGTGATTGTCAAGCGCGGCACCGTTGTCGAGCCGCTGAAGATCATGCCGCTGACGTACGGGTTGCTGTTTATTGACGGCAACGATCCCCGACAAGTCGAGTATGCGATCAAGCGCAGCGAGTCAGAGCCTCTGAAAATCGTTCTGACCGCTGGCTCGCCGTACCTCATGCGGATCAAGTACCGCAACGTTCCGTGGCATGGCGGTATGGGTGTGCCGTTTTACTTTGACCAGCGAAAGATGATCATCAGCACCCTCTCGAAACTCTACGGCGTCGAGATCAACAGCGTGCCGGCCGCGCTGTTCCAGCAGGGCGACAAGCTCGCGATCCAGTTTGGCATGGGAGCCTCAAATTGAAATATCTGATCCGTCTTTGGTTTGCCCTCGTTGTCGGCTTCGGGCTCTCTGGTGGCGCACAAGCCCAGGAGATCTGTAACGGCAGCTTTCCCAACCTGATTACCGACGTTTGTTACGACTGCATTTTCCCGATCTCGATCATGGGAGGGTTCATCAATCTTGGCGTGTCGGGCGATGACTACGATACGGGGGTGAGCGGGTCGCCGATCTGTATTTGCGCTAACAACCTTGCAATCGGTACGCCGGTCTCTTTTTGGGAGCCGCGGTACATGGTCGACACGACGACCAAGCCGGGCTGTATGCCACTCCTCGGCGGGATCGACATTGACACACCATACAACTCGGCTGAATACGGAAGCGAGAACTTCACGACCGCGCCACTAGGGGGCAAGCGAAAAGCCGCCTTCATGCAGGTCAACGAATACATAAACCCCGTAATGTCTGCGCTCGGCGTGGTGGTCAACAACCCATGTCTGGACAGCCGCTCGTTCGACGTGCCGTTCCTCAGCTGGGCCGATCCTACGTGGAACGATGACGCCCTGTCGCTAATGCTCACTCCCTACGCATATCCGTTCGCCGGGGTGGCGAGCGTAGCGGCAGAACTGCCCGACGCCATTTCCGCAACCTTTGGGTTTCCCATGGAAGTCCTTTTCTGGGTAGCCGGCGCCTGGGGGCCAATGTATCCGCTGGATGGCAATGTGGCGGTCGCCAACACGCAGGAACAAGTCTCTCACCTGATGGTGGCCCGCATCTTCGCCAAGCTTCATGCAGCAGGCGCACAGCAGACATCGGCGGGGCAGGATGCGCTGGACTCCTGCGGTGCGCTCGGCGTCCCGCAGCTCATCATGGACAAGCGCCAATACAAGACCAATCGAACCTTCCCGTTCCCGGACAACATGTGTACGCCGATCGGTCGACCGTTGGCCTTTCAGGAGATTGGCGCGTCGCGGCCGCAGGACAAGGATTACGGCTACTTCGTCTTCCAGCGCAAGGACTGCTGCGCAACCACGACCATCCAATAAAGGCACACGCATGAAAAAGCTGTTCGCATTTCTCGCACTCGCTGCCGCCTCAATGGGCACGCACGCTGATACTCCGCTCGTGGACGCAATGACGGCCCGCTGGAACACGTTCATCTTCATTTCGACGCAAATGCCGCGAGAGACTGTGCTTGAACTCGCCCGTGAGGCAAGCCAGGCCCACGCCGTCATCGTGCTGACCGGCTTTGGCGGCCCCGGCAACACGCTGACCTCGACGCAAAAGTTCGCGGCCGACGTCAACGCGGTTTGCTGCGGCAAGCAGCCCGCACGCTGGATCATCGATCCGAATCTCACGAAGCGCTATGGCGTAACTGCCGCGCCGACTTTCGTGGTCGGTCACGGCAGCAGCGATAACCCGGGCGAATACTCGAAAGTCTCCGGCGAAATGAGCCTCGCACAGGCCCTGAAGTTCTTCGCGCAGGACTCAAAACTCATTTCCGCAAGCGACTATGCAAAGCGTGTCTATTACGCTGCATACGGCGACAAATATTAATTGTGGTCAGTTCATCTAGTGATTAAAATAAAGATATGAACAAACACAAATTACTCATCTGGATCTGTGCCGCACTGCCCGCAAGCGCTTTCGCAGCACTGCCGAATGACGGGGTCACCTTCGTTACGCACGGACCATACGCCGCAGGGGCGGCCACGGTCCAGCCCGCGAACGGTGGTATGTACGTGTATTCATCCAAGCCCGTCGAGGATGGCCGTCGCTCGATGCGTTTCATGGTCGGGAAGCCGGCCCGGCAGACCTACGATCTTTTCAGCGCCGAGGAAGAAGCTGCGCTCTCTCAGGTGCGCGCCGATCAGATTGCCGCTGCAGCTCGCAACCGAGCCCGTCTGCGCCACGTGCGTTTTCATGCGCAACCGAAGCTGAACTGGCCCAAAGTGGTCCTGATGGGAGACAAGACCTGCGTGCCGCAGCTGCCGTTCGCCAGCTCGGCCGACTGGAAGGATCATCTCGTCTGCTGGAGCGCCGGAGACTCTCGTGTCGAATAGGTCATTCCATATTCCCAAGTACGGCGGTGCGGAAAGCGCGTTTCTAGGCGTCGAGTTTCAGGACACCTACATCCTGATCATCAGTGTCTTTGTCGCCCTGGTCGCTGGCCGGTTCTACGGAACGGGCGCATACCTCGGGATTCCCTTCGTCGGCTATCACGCGAACCGCAAGTATCTGGAATGGCGCAGTTCGCGTCTTCCAGGCTTCGTAACGGTGTTCCTTTTCAGGTTCGGTCTTGCCAAATACTCCAAGGGCTTCAACTCGCAGCGCACGGTGTACGTCGGAGACTCGAAAGTGATCAATCCCGGCTCTAAACGGCTGCTCAAACGAATCCTTCCTGACGGGGAGTAAGAGGAAAGTTATATGGATCTTCCAAATCGAAACAAGTCCGTCGCCGAACTGCGCAAGGACAACAACAAGCTGATCACCGCCGTGATGTGCATTGCCATCGCGGCGTTGCTCATCGCCGCAAAGTCTTTCTTCCAGTCTGACGTTGTTATCAATCAGGTTCCCGGCATGCCGGACGGCGCGAAGATCGAACGAAATGGTATGGACGCCGGCGCGATGCAGGCATACGCGTACGCCGTTACGAATGCGCTGGCGTCAATCAATCCGAGCAATGGCGATAGCGTGAAGAAGTTCGTTCAGCCGTTTCTGTCGCCGGCCTGTTTCACCAAAGTCAGTCAGGCGATCGATAACAAGGTCGCGTTGCTCAGCTCGCAGCACGAACTCGGCAGTTACTACTTCATTCTTCGGGGTTTTGAGGCTGACCAGAAGCTTGGCCGGGTCTTCGTGAAGGGAGAGCTACATACGGTCAATGCCGCGAAAGATACCTCCGAGCCCTACGTTTTCGAATATCCGGTGCATTTCGCCAACTACCAGATGATCTTCGACGACGTCACCTCCTACTCCGGTGACAGGGTGCACAACTCAACTTGGATCCAGGCGCAACAAAAGAAATGATGCAGACAACGAACCGTTATCTGGCCGCGCTGCTAACCGCGTCGATCGGCCTTTCAGTTGCCGGCGCTGCCCAAGCAGACAGTGCCCCCGCCGCTGTTGATTTTGGCCAACCGGCCCCGACCGCACCCAAGAGTGCCGATGTCAAGCGCAAGGTCGTGCATACAGTCCACCAGAAGGCGCGTGACCCGCTCGCCGTCGATCCTAGCATTGCGGTGAAAGCGACCGCGCCGAAAGAGATCGATCTGCCGGGCGTGCTCAAGGTGCCCGGTGAGAGCATGGACGTGCTCGATCCGACCAAGGCGCGAAGGATCGCATGGACAAACGGCGGCTCGCAGACCGTTTACATGAGCATCAACGAGCCCAACCGCATCCAGTTGCCATTCAAGAACCCTTATATCGTTCAAACCAGCGATGTGAAGGTCGATCACCGCCCGGCAAGTAACAACATCTACGTGTACTGGCCGCAGTTGCCGGCGCAGGCGCGGCAGTTGTTCATCGAGCCGCCGGACGGTGGCCCGACGCTCGGCCTCGAGCTGGTTCCGAAAGACATTCCGGGCCAGACCGTGATCGTGACGGACGACACCGGAATTGTGTCCGGACATCGGAAGCCGGCATCGAGCAGCAGCGACTACATCAGCCACGTGCAGGACGTCATGGCGACGATCGCGCTCGGCCATGCACCGGACGGATATTCACAGGTCGACGTGAATCTGCCGCCTATCGCCATGGATGGCCTGGCTGTCACCGTTGACGAACGTTATAGCGATCGCGACGGCGATATCTTCGTCTACAGCGTTCGCAATCCAGGGCAATCCCGTGCGCTTCTGAGGGAGCAGGAATTCGACGGGGCGAACGTGCTTGCCGTTTCGATTTTCCCCAAGCCGCTCCTGCAGCCCGGCGAGAGAACGAAAGTCATTGTGCTTGCCCGCAAGCGTGAGGAACAGTAAGCATGGAAATGCCATCATTCATTGTGCAGAAGCGGCAGGAATGGGACGACATGGATCCCAAGTTCCGCTACCTGCTGATCGGCGTTACCGTCATCGGTACGGCCTTCATCATCTATCAGCGCATTATCCATCAGGCCCCTGCACCTTCGACCGCTGCCGCATTGCCCGCGCAGGTAGTGCCGGCGACTGCAGCCACTCCCGGCACGCCTGCACCGCAGCAACCGGGGTTTAACCAGAACATCAGCGTTCTGCCTACGTCTCCGCGGAATCAGGGGCTGGAGGATCTGACGACGCAGATCGATTCGCTCAAGCAGCAGGTGGCGGCATTGCAGCGCGGACAAGGCACGGGCAACGCGGGTGGCGGTTCGACGGGATACGTGCGTGTCGTCAGCCAGCCAACGAACGCCGCGGCTCCTGCTGCGGCAAGCGGCGCCGACACAGCATCGAACAACGGCCTTGGCAAGGATCTGCCCGCATCTGTGAGCTTCGACCAGCCCGGGTCGCGTGCTGGCAAAGCCGGGGCCGGTTCGCCGGACGGAGCCGCCGCACCGATGGACCCGCCTGTGCCCGTAGCGCCGGCACGTCCGATGATGGTCTCTGATCCGGTCCAAAAAATGTCGTCGGCTGACGATGCCAACCGTCGCCCCGATCTCGTTCTACCGATGTACACGGGCGTTGAGGCAGTCATGCTCTCTGGCATCAACGCTCGCCCGAGCGGATCGAGTGGTGGAGCGGTCGGCAGCGTGACCTCGGCGATCGACGTCGGCGCACCGTTCGTTTCGCGCGTGAAGGGCGTTGCGATCATGCCTAATTCCTGGAAGGCATCAGATCTCGAAAACTGCTTCATCGGTGGTTCCGCCACAGCTGTTCTGAGCGCCGAGCGGGCGTACGGCATTGCGGACCACATTAGCTGCATTTTCAAGAACGGCGATGTCTACGAAGCGCCGATGAAGGCGTACGCGCTCGATGTGGACGGCACCCTCGGTCTCGCTGGCAAAGTGGTCAACAAACAGGGGGCCATGCTGATGCAGGCGGCGCTAACCGGCGTGGCCGCCGGTCTCGGCTCAGCACTCTCACCCAGCTCGGTGCCTTCGTATAACACCAATGTTGGCAGCGGTTCGGAACAGAGCTTCACCTATCCGAGCCCGAGCTATCTGGCCGGCACTGCAGTTGGGCAAGGCATTAACCACGCCGCAACCGAGCTTTCGCAGTTTTACCTCAATTTCGCCAAAGAGACCTTCCCCGTCGTGGAGGTTACCGCGGGCACGCGTGTGACGTGGATCCTGAAGGAAGACATCGTACTGAAGAAGCGGACCCCAAAGAAGGACACTGACCAATGAAGCAGATACGCCGTTCCAACATCCTGACCGCAACAGTGGCCGCTTGCCTGCTCGTGGCGCTCTCCGGCTGTTCGACAGCCTTTAACCCGATTGGGTCGAACTCGTACGACTGCAACCGCAAGCAAGACCCCAGCAGTAAGTACTGCCACAGCTTCAAGGCCGTGGAGTCTTCCACGAACGGAGAACTCCCCGACAGCCGGTTCGACGCCGAGCTGAAGTTCAGCCAGTACGACAAGGACACCGAGATCGCCCCCGTGGGCGACAAGTCGCATACGGGCATGAAGTCCGGTGGTGGCGAAGCACTCGTCATGGGTTCAGGTTCGCTTCCGCTACTCGGCGGCGCCGATCCCGCGCCGCAAGACGGAGCCCCGGTTCGCCAAGGCCCGGTCGTACAGCGAACGTGGATCAAGCACTTCGTTGACGACAGCGACATGTTGACCAGCGACATGACCGTCTACAAAGAGATCGTGCCGACCCGTTGGGCTGGATTCGATGGCGGCAATCCCGCCGGCGGCACGCAAGGCAACTACCCCCACAAGATCGCAGAGACAAAGATTGTTGCCGATACGAAGGCCGCACCCGATCCGTCTCCGCGTACCGATTTCATCCAGCCGGGCGGTCAAACGTCGGCTGGTGAAAGTAGCCCAGGCACCTCAATGCCGAATTCAATGCCACAGTAATAAGAGAGGAAACCAATGAAACAACAAGCCGCAGTAAGTCCGCTGACCACGTCTGTCCGCCCGTTTCGTCCCGCTGCTGTCATCGTTCTTGCCATGGGCGCAATGCTCATTTCGGTTGGCGCGCTGAACGGCGGTACGGCACTCGGGGCCAGCGCGTGGGACACACTCGTCTCAACCATCCAGAGCATGCTGGGCAGCACGCTGGTGATGGCACTCGTGCTTCTTTCGTTGATCGTAACGATCTGGCAGCTGGCACACGGTCAAGGTTATCGAAACCTGACGGTTGTGCTGGGCATCCTCGCCGTTGCCCTCATCGGGCCGTCCCTTATGACCACGGTCGCGACGGCTACTGGCGTGCCTTCGACTGTCGACCAGGTGCAAATGAGCACCTTCGATCTCGCGCATTAAAACCCCGCGGCCTTTCGCATGCGAAAGGCCTTCAAAGCGCGGCGTGAGCCTTCCTGGTCACGCCGCGTTCCGCTGACGCCGAGAGAGATTCACCTTGACTGCTACCACCCAAAAGCTGCAAAAGAGACCGGCCAGTGACATGGTCAATCTCGAGACCTACACCTCCGATACGAACCTTGTCATCAGCAAGGCGGAAGCGGAGAAGCCCTATGTGGGCGCGGTCTATCGGATGACGCCTCTCGCCGGCGGCGGTGGAGAGTTCAGCACGGTTGTGCAAAACATCTTCAAGGCCGTTCCGGATGACTCTGTTATTCAGGTTAGTCTCGTCGTCCATCCCGACCATGAAGCCCCGGAAACCTTCGCCAAAGGGAAGCTATACGGTGGCCACGTCGTTCAGGATCTGATCGGCCGCCACAAGAAGCTGTTGCAGTCGGCTCTGACGACTGGATCGCTCGTGGACATGCCGATCCTCAACAAGCGTACCGTCGTTATCTCACTCGCATTTCCGAGCCGCAAGGTCGACAGCGACGTACTGGAAAACGCGGAACATCTGCACAACGAGTTCTATGCGAATCTGAAAGATTGTGGCTTCTATGACGCCGAAGTTCTGAGTGCGCCCAAGCTCGTAGGGGTGTACCGACTGTTCGCCGATATCTTCGAACCGCAGACCGAGGTCGCACTCGACCAGCTCGTTGATCTGAAGTACCAGATCTACGGCCCTGACCAGAATTTTGATTTCCGGGATTCCCGTGTGGGAATCTTCAATGAGAAGACCTACTGCACGGTTGTGACCTGTAAGTCATACCCGGAAAAGCCATTCCACGGGATCATGAATCTCGTCAGCGGTGCCCCCTTCAACAGCGGCACGACCAAGGAAGGCGGCGGTAAGCGTATCGATACACCGTATATCCTCACCACAACCGTGCGCGTCGCGAGCCAACGCAAGGAATGGACTCGCATGGAAAGCGCGATCAAGTCGCGCACCGCAACGCAAAACTTCCCGGTGAAGCTGGGCGTCGAAGACGCGGCCGCCAAGCTGAACGATCTCCTCGAGCTGAAGAAGCAGGCGGCCGAGGACGGCAACAAATTCGTTTACGCGTCCACCAACGTGTTCCTGTTCGGCAGGAAGCGTGAAGACGCAGTTCGCGCAGCTGCAACGGTTAAGGGGACGTTGAACAAGCTCGGTTTTGACGCGCGGGAAGTAGTAGGGAATGGGCTCGTGCGCTGGGCACAGTCACTGCCGCTGAATTTCTCGTCGGCTATCGCCAATAAGGTCGATGGCGAAGCGGTCATGGCTGCATCCGAGGTCGGGTGCCTCCTGCCGGTTTATGGCGACGCTCTTGGCAACGTCAACAATCGTTTTCCTACGACCGGCGCGTCCTACATTACGCGACGGGGCAGCGCCCATTATTTTGACCCCTTCGTCAGCAACTCTAATTTCTGTGGCGTCATGGCAGCGGAATCGGGTGCAGGCAAGTCCTTCAATCTGCAGTACATGATTGACTGTGACCTGGCCGAAGGCACGAACGTGGTCCTTTTCGACAATGGTCGAAGCTCCAAGAAGTATTGCTATTCGGTCGGCGGGGAGTTCAACGAGTTCGGCGGTGCATCGGGTTTCAGGCCGTCTCTCAATCCGTTTACTGGCCTGACCGATGACGAGTTCGATGAGCAGCAGGAGACAATTACCGCCCTGCTGACGATGATGGCGTACGACAACGAGGAACAGGACCGTGGCGCCCGTATTGCGGCCAACGAAGCCGTCAAGGCTGCGTGGGGTCAACAGGGCAACAAGGCAGAAATCGCGACGGTCATCGACTGCCTTGAGCGCATCGTTGCATCTGCCATCGAAAATCCCATGAGAAGCGAGCCGGTCACGGCAGCTTTGAACCTGATTCCCCGCCTCAAGGCTTTTATCGAATCTCCGACCCGTGGAGTGTATTTCCGCGGCCCGAGCACGCTGAACCCCAAAAAGCAGCTGACCGTGTTCGAACTGGCCAGCCTGGGCGACGACGATCACCTGAAGCGTTGCGTGCTGTTTTGCTGCCTGAACGTCTTGATGACCCGAATCCGGACGGTGCGAGGGCGCAAACGGATCTACGTCGACGAAGCTCAGGATCTGATCAAGGTCCCGTCTGCTGCTGACGCCCTGGAGGGACTGTATCTGAAGGGGCGTAAGGAAGAGTTGGCGGTCTGGATCATTGTTCAGTCGCTCATGAAGGTTTCTATGTTCCCCGCCGGCTCGGTCATTCTCCGGCAGTCGGCATGGAAGGTCATTATGGCTCAGAAGTCTGAAGAAATTGATGCTGTGATCGACCAGAAGGTGATGACCGCTTTTGCCGAGGATGCGTATTTCAACCGTCTGCTGCGGAGCGTCGAATCCAAGAAGGGATTCTGGAGCGAGATGCTCATCATGGGCGAGAAGACTTACGAGGTCGCGCGTCTGTATGTCGACAAATTTACCGCGACCCTGTTTAGCTCCGAAGGCGATGACAAGGACGTCGTGTTCAAGCTCATGGAAGAGGGCATGGACGTGCTCGACGCCGTTGCGAAGGTCATGGGCGATACGAAGGCACGGCGCACAGAGTGGATGAAGAAAGCGCTCAACCTTTGGACGGATCACGACGGTCTTTCGCCGAGGGAAATCATTAACGAGATAACGGAGCTGCTCCAATGAAAAACTACTTTACCGCCGGAGACCTTCCATACTCAGTCGCGATCATGCTGTGCCTCGCGACATATCTGATGGGTCACCAGGCCGCGACGCCGGCAAAGAACGTTGCGGTCGTGGAGAAGGGCGCTGTCATCCTCGAAGCGACCCTCGACCGCCCGAACCTGTCTGAGGCGCAAATCAAGGCCCAGGTCAGCGAGCCGATCAAGGCAGTGCTACGCCGCTATCAGAAAAACGGCTACGTCGTCATCGACACCAGCCGCAATGACCAGGGCGAAATCACGGTGGCCGCTATCCCGCCGAACACGATTGACATCACGAATGAACTGCGTACGGCCGTTCATCTTCCGATCCAGAAGCCTGCCCTGGCCGCGCCTCCGGCTGGGACCTCCAACGCGGCGGCCGTGGGCAATCATGAATAGCGCGGCACCCGTAGTCAACGATGGGTCGAAGCCCAGCAACCAGCGCGGCAAATTCGCCGCGTTTTTTCTCGGTGTGCTTCTGCTGGTTGTCGGGTTCTGGTGCAAGCCGATCCTCACGCTCGGTTTCGATCCTCAAAGCGAGCGCTGCCTGCCTGACTTGCATCTTGCGCTGCTCGTTCACGAAGATCCGCAGACCGTACACGATGGAGACCTCATCTTCTGGAAGCCGAGCGGCGCACTCGCTGGCTTCAAGGAACAGTTCATTCTCAAGGAAGTCGCCGGCGTTCCTGGGGACCACGTGACGATCAGGGACGGCAAGGTGCAGATCAACGGAAAGACTGTGGTTCAGGGATTTCCGCTGGCCCGCTTCTATCACCGAAGCGCAAATGATTTCAATCGCGATGAAACCATTCCTGCGGGCGAGTTCTTTATGGTCGGCGTGCATCCGCTGTCGAACGACTCGCGCTATTGGGGCTATCTGGACGCGCACCAGATATCCGGTTTTGCCTACAAACTTTTCTGACGACTACAACATGCCCGGCCGCCGAAATACCGTTCTCGCCCTGCTGGTTGCCGTCAGTTCACTGGCGGCATCTGCCGTTGCGTTCGCGCAGCAAGTCGCTCCGCGCGGCGACGACTACGGCGACGCCTTTCTGAACTACGAACCCTACGTGACACCGGGCCAGAAATCCGACGCCGAACCCAAACCGGCGCCGCAGGCCGCAGCGCCGGCACCTGCTTCCGCTGCCAAGCCGACCGGTAGCCAAACCGTCGACGTCGCTTTTCTGCGCAAGGTTTATCCAATGCTGGAAGAGCGCGCGATCAACGACCCGACTGACGCCAATGTTTCCGCCTACATGTACACCAAGCGCATCGTCATGGATAAGGCTCAACGGTTCAGCGAGGCCGTTACGCGGGTGCTGCACGAGGATCCTGTGTTGGACGAAAACAATCGTGTCCCCTATGCGTCGACGGGCGCGATCGCGGTACGAAACGCGGACTATCAGGCCCAGCAGAAGGCTGTACAGGAGCTTTCTCAAGTTGGCGGTCTGGTCGTGTTCGTAGATAGCTCCTGCAGGTTCTGCGCGATGGAGCTGCCAGTGCTGGGGATGCTTAAAAATGGATACGGCCTTGAGTACGTCGTGATATCGCTCGACGGTACGAAGCCCAAGGGATTCAAGGGCAACGTGATGCAGGACAACGGGCTGTTTCACAAGCTGAATCTCAAGCTCACTCCGTCTGTCGTTTTCGTTCCTCATCCCAAGGCTTATGACGGCTCACCAGACCCGAACCGATATCTCGTCGTGTCGCAAGGCTTCTATGCGGAAGATGAACTGATCAAACAGATCGCTTATGCCGGTCACGATACGCGACTGCTCAGCGCTGATGTCATGCGGGATTTGAGCGTGTGGGATCGTGGCGTAGCGACAAGCACCGACCTGCAAAACCTGAAGCTCGACCCGAACAAGCCGGATACGTTCAGAGAAACCCTCCAACCTTACTTGCTCAAGCAGTACTAGGAGTCGCCCATGCGTCTAAAACATTTCCTGGCGGCCATCGTGCTTATGGTCGCCCCGATATTCGCCTTCGCGGGGATCTTTGCGGACCTCGGCTCGATGGTCATGAGCAATTCGACAGCACCCAGCACAATGAGCACCAAAGATCGGGTCGGCGTGTTCATGGGGGGATTCACCATGCGGACACCAATCTCGTCCGTGAACCTCATTACGTTCGACCCGCCGCGCATTGACGCTGGGTGCGGCGGGATTGACCTGTACGGTGGTTCGTTCAGCTTCATCAATGGCCAGCAGTTGATCCAGATATTCCGTCAGGTTGCGGCCGACGCGGCTGGCCTCGCGTTCAAGGCTGCTATCAAGGCGATCTCTCCGTCGCTCGACGCGTTGATCACCGAATTTCAGACGCTGCTGCAAAACATGAATAACCTGGCAAAGAATTCCTGCCAGATGGCGCACATGCTCGTCGATCCCGCGGCTTCGGCGTTGTCGAATGCAGTCAATGGTGACGGCAACATTGCGGGTACGAACTCGAACATGTTCTCCGACGCCTTCGGTGGTCTGACCAACTATCTGTCGCAGGCGAATTCGTACCTCAAACAGCAGTCGGCTAATAACCCGAAGAGCGGCAACGCACTGGTCAAGACGGTTGTGTCTTCTGGCGCATCCTCGATCATGGGGCTTGCCGGTCTCGGCAACGTCGACGGCAGCGGTGATGATCCGACTAATCCGAACAGTCTGAACAACGAGATCCTCTACGCGCTGCTCGGCTACAACATTGATGCCGTGCCTTGCAATAGCTACAACGGGGCAGGTCAAGCGCCGTCAACCAGCACTCCCGCGAATAATACGGTGGGACAGGTCACGTGCTCTGGACCGGCGCTCATTACCCTCGACGACATTATCAAGGGTGGCGGCAGCGGCTCATTGAACCCAAATACACCGTTGTCGCTTTATCAGTGTGTCAATCCGAGCGGAAGCATTACCGGCGGTGTGGACGATCAGATCTGTACGCAGATGCGGGTGATTCCGTTCAACTATCAAGGCATCCAGGGGTGGGTGAATACGATGTTGTTTGGGTCGCCGGACCCCGCCTCGTCCATTACCGGAACCTCGATCATCGGGCAGGTGAACAGCGGGCAGTCGACACAATTTACGGCATCGCAAATCCAGTTCATGAATCAGGCTGGGGTGCCGCTGGCGGCTCTGCTGGCCAAGACCTCGAACCCGAATACCCGTATCGCAATCGCCGAGCGTCTTGCGCCGCACATTGTCGATTGCGTGGCTTCGCATGTAGGGGAGGTTCTCTATAAGGGGTCTAACCTCATCCAGACGACGACGGGCTTCGATATCACCAAGGACGAGAAGGATCGTATTGCACAGCTGCGTGGCGATTTTCTGACCAAGGAAACGGCGTGCAACAACAGCGACGTGCTGTTCAAGATCGTCTCGGAAATCAACGAGGACACGCGTTTCACGGCCTCCAACATCAAGTAACCGAACGGGGCGTATCAGTGGCTATACCTACCTTAACGTACTATTCGGTCAGCGCGGACCTCACGACCCTGAGTGCCGTCCTCAACGGCGTTGCGATGATCTGTCAGCAGAACGCCCTGATCTGGGGTTTCGCGTTCGCCGTGGGGCTGTGGCGTCTGCTTTCGACCGCGACCAGTGCCGCGCTGAAAGGCGCGAACGGGCAGGGGGGCGCGGTGCTCGCGTCCGGATCAATGAGTGCTTTCATGCCGTTCATTCTGGCGATGACACTCACCAATCCCATGCTGCAGGGAACCGTCCAGCTGGAGTCGACCATCAACGGAGCCGTGACCGAAGTCGATCACGTTCCGCTGGCGATCTCGGCCATCCCGGCTTTCGGCAGCGTGCTTTCACAGAATCTGAACCAGCTTTTCTCTACTGCCTTCCAGAACGTCGACGCCGAATATCCAGCGATTTCGGCCACGGCCAACGGCTTTCTGAACCCATTGAAAGTGTTGTTGACTTCCCGCACGGCCATGGTCCGGCTGGGTGGTGTCGACTCGGAAGTGAAGACTGTACTGGCCGCGTGTCTTGGGCCGGACTCGGGCGTGAACTACGCCAATATCCAGAATCTTGTGATGAACGCCGGCAACACGGGCGCGACCACTTCACAGTCAATTGAAATCAACGGCACAAATCCGACCGCGCTCGGCGCGCTGCTCTATCAGGCGTCACTCAATACCAGCGGGATGGTCAACGATCCGGGCCTGAACGCCACGAACATGCTCTCGTGCTCGGCAGCGGCCAATCAAGTGGCGAACGACGTCACGAATGCGCTCAACTCGGTCGAATTTACGCGCGTGATCCAGGGCGCGGTCAACGGGATGGACTCGCCTGTTCCGGGAGCGGATTACAGCTTTAACACCGTCGCGTCGCAATACAACGCAGTCACTACCGCGAACACGCTCGGTGGTGTGTTTGCCGGCGGCACCGGGCAGTCGAATGCGGAGTTCATGAACCTGATCTTCTCGGAGATGGTGCAGAACGACCTTAACTGTTTGCGGGCGAGCAGCGACACGCTGACCGAATGTGAAGCGACAGCGCTGCAAGCATCGGAAGTCGAGCGCAACAATTTGCAGCAGGCAGCGAGTGAAGTGCCCATGCTCCGCTATGCCGGCAGCTTCGGCAATTACCTGATCGCCCTGATCATCGGCCTCGGACCCGTCATCATCATGTTCATGATGTTCGCCGGCGTAGACGCTGGGAAGTGTGTCAAGACCGCTGCGCACATTATGGTGTGGCCGCTGCTCGTCGTGAACGTTGGCGCGGAGCTGGTCAACGGCATGCTGTGCATCGACGTGGCGAACTACCTTCAAGCGATCCGGCAAGGTGGCTGGCTGTCGCAGGCGACCACGCTGGCCGCGTACAAGGAACTCAGCCTGCAGATCGGCGTTGGCTCGCACATCATGGCAAGCCTGCCGGTTCTGATGAGTCTGATTTTCGGCCTCGGCGAGTCGTCCGCAATGACGAGCGTGGCCACGACCATTGCGCCCAAGAGCAAAGATGTCGAAGAGAACCTTGCGCCTACGCCTGCATCAACACGGCCCATGTTTGAGAACAGCTCGGTCGGCACTATCAGCCAGCTGGGAAATGGGTCCGGCAAGCTCGCAATGCAAGGCAGCCTGGATGCGGTCTCCACGACGTCCACCTTCGGCAATTCGGTGCGGGACGCGGGCCGCGTGCTGACGCAGTCTGACACCCGCAGTCAGGCGATCAGCTCGGGACAGACGAATCTCGCCGAGTGGCGGGAGGCGATGAGTACAGGCAACTACAGCAAACTCGGCATTGATCAGTCAATCGGGCAGTCGGTTGCGACGAACTACAACAAGGAACAGCAGGCGCAGAACCAGTTGCATGCCGGTAGCGGCCTGACCGGGCTACGGAGCAACACCAATGCGACGAACGCCGGCATGGGGGGCAGCATCGGTGCGAGCACCGGGAAGATGGGCGGGCTTAGCCTTTCCGCGGGCGCGCACGGCGACACCGGTACGGCCGCGCAGGACTCATTGCAGGCCAATCAGGATCGTGGTCGTTCCGAAAATTTCAACAATTCTGTCGCGCTGACCAAGGCGTTGTCCGACACGATGTCGCAGTATCAGAACACCAGCGCGGGCAAACAGGCGTCAAGCGATCTGTCGAGAAGCCTCAGTACCCAGCAGTCCTATCAAAAGACGCTCAGTGAGGTTCAATCGACGAGCGACGCTGCGTCTCAAGGCGTCCACGAAAGCTCCAGTTTCGTCGACCTCAGCTCGAAGATCGGTTCCGAAGAAATTGCATGGCAACAGAAAACCAATCCAGAATACGCGGCGTTCCAGGCCATCGACGGGCGCAAATTCAACGATAACGCAGCGGCCGGCAAGTACCTGGCCACCGCTTCCTCCGACGCGAATTCCGGCTCGACAGGTCGACTTGTAGGTGACTCCGCAGGACAGGAAGCGATCAACCGTCACCGTGCGGCCGTCATGCTTGCGCAGGATCAGAGCGCCAAACCGGAAGACAGGCTTGCAGCAGCCCGCTATCTGACCGATGAAGGTCGGGCGATGCAGCACATGCGATTCGACCCGACTAACACGGGCCCGATGAACATGGACATCGCGGCTCCTGCGGACCGCACCGGCGTCAACAGTGGCGGGTTGCAGGGCGCTGCCAATTCGAGGACACCTGGCGCGATCGTTCCTGCCGTGCCGACCACCCAGCGCAGCCCGTTTACTGCGCCGGCCGCCAACGACCCGGTAGCGGCAGCTCACCGTCGCGCATCTGGCGTTACGCATCATGACGCCGGCCGGTCGCCGTCGCCTGTGAGCGCGGGTGCCGCTCCTGCAGCATCTGCAACACGTGCAACGCCTACAGCACCTGCGGCGCCGCAAATCGCGGGCGTCCCAAGCCTGCCAGTAGCGCCCGCGCCCCAATTCAACCTTGCTCCGGATCTGAAGAGGGAGGTAGAGACCGGCGTGCCAGCAGCCCAACGAGGGATCGAAAAGCAGGTCACTGGCGCGGAGCACCTGGCGGCTGACTCAGGGCTCGATGCGAATGGCCACGGCACCGTTGCGAGAACGGCAGCAAACGTGGCAGACAACGTGGTCGACGCAGGCCGGTCAGCGGGCGCTTCGTCCCGTACGCGTCTTGGCAACACCGATACTCCGGCAAAACCGGCGCCGAGGCCACCGGCTGCCGAGCCGAAGTCGAGATTTGTCAGACGCGGGCCGGGTTGAGTCCATCCCTGATACGTGGAGCGCGATGGTGCGCTCCACGTCGACACAATACGCCCCGAACCGCGAAACCGATGTTGTCCCGGAGGAAAGGTGATAGAGGACACTGTTGAAAAAGTCGTGCCTGATACTGGCTTGGTTGCGGTAGCAACTGCTTTCCTCGCCGTGCTCAACGAACCAGATTGGGGCGACTTATACTCCGCCTTCGATCATGCGTTCGAAACAGCGCTGACTGCACCCGACGTAGATCTGACCCAGCTCGATGCGATTCCCGAGCTTGCGGCCATACACGACGCAGCACAACGATATGCGACGTCAAAGGAAGCGCAACGAAAGGCCGCCGACAATCACGCCACGTGGCTCGCCTCACTGCCGACCGCAGCCGAATTGATGGCCGAAGTGAATGCTTCTGAAGGGAGCTACGACTTCCACGGCTACACACTCTGGCGGGAATGCGATGGCTGGTCTTTGACCAACGCGTACGGTGTGGACAACTGCGCGTTTCTGGCGCGCGAGGGTCATTTCGAATGGCTGCTGCAATCCGTCAGGAAGGGCGAAGACCTCGGGCCGGTTCCGCCGTATTGCCAGGATCCGGACGACGATGATCGCCGCTCGCCCGAAGACGATCGGTTCGATGCGTGTGATAGCGCCGCCCTGTTGATGCTTGAGAGGCTCTGGCCCGATTCGCCGACCGACGATGCGGCAGCAGAAAGCCTTTTCAGCCTGGCGCTCAATGCCCGCGTTGAGTCAGCGCTTATGTGGCTTCTGGTCACTTCGGGCGATGTCGGCACCGAAGCCTTCGACCGGCACAGGTCGGATGCGTGGGCGTTTGCCGAGCTCGCCGGGTATCTCTTTTCTTGCGAGCCGATGCCGCATCTCCTGCAAGACGACACCGAGCTTCAGGAGGCATGGACGCACGGAAGTGAACGCAGAGAGGCCGACAGGAAAACTACCGCAGCCAAATTGGATCGCGTCCGGCATGGTCTATTGAGGGCAATTAGCGACAGCACGTCGCGTGGTTCGCAGGCCCCGCAGTAATTTCGCAACCGGCTTTGCCGGTTTTCGTGCGCGAGCGCCATTTAAAGATAGTCGGCAGGGGATTTCCTCCGGCAATAACCAACGTTAAGGTGATCTATGAATCAGGAAGCTTTGCAGACCCAGCTCGAGGCCGCATGGACCGTCGTACGGCATATAGCTTTTTGGGCCAAGTGGGCGTTCTACACGCTGTTCGCTGTGCCGAGTGTGCTTCTCTGCGTCGCGCTGGCCCTGTACAGCGGATTTTCGTTCTCGACGATTCCACGCGAGTTCTATCAATACGTCTCCGATGTAGCCAAATATCCTACAGCTCAAGACGGGTACGTGACCGTGCAAACATGCAAGGATCCTGACGTCCGCAAATTGGCGAGCGGCGAGAAGACCGAGGCCGCATTGCCACCGATCATATGCAAGACCCTCGGATTCTCGGAACAACCGATTGAAAAGCGCACATCGGAAGCGAGTAAATTCCTGTGGGGTGGCTACGGAATCGCTGTGTTTGTCGCAGCCTTTTTCGCCTCCATGCTCGGCATCTTCGAATCGAGTCGCCGCGCCTTCCGAGCGTCGGCAACCGGCCGCGGTCCGCGAACGGCTAAACCGGTGGTGTAGGGTCACGCGCCAGTTCCCCCATCGATAGCCGATCAGCAGAGCCCATTGATCGACTGTAAATGAATACACGTACGTGCGAAGCCGATCCGCTGACTCTGGTATTAATTCGAAAATCTGGCGTTAAAAGAGAGGGGTTTCGGTGAGAACTCTTTTGTGCTAGTGTGAAAGAAAATCAATGAAAATTAGAGGTGAAAAATGGCGATGTTAAAAAAGGCGGCGCTGAAAGTCCTCGAACTGATCAAACGTATTCCGATTGCAGAAGGCCCCGGCGGCTACAGCGGTGGCAATTCTTATGGTGGCCCGGCAAAAGGGATAAATCACAACGGGGTTGGCCTGGGCGCACCGGGTCCGAAGAACAAGTTCGGCATGAACGGCCGCTCGGGGTATTGAGCATCGGCTGAGTTGCCGCGTCGCAACGGTGACGGTCTGGCCGCGCTGAACAGGAAATAGAAAGGGCTGGTTTTCGCATGCGAAACCAGCCCTTTTTCTATGGTGCCACCGTCTACCAGTCGAACGCAGCGCCCTCGCACACGGGCTGCTCCATGCCGGCCGTTCGCTTTTTCAACGCATTGCGCACCGTCGACGCCTTTACTTTGTATAGGTCCGCAATCGAATCGATCGTCATGCCTGAATCGAAAAGCTTCAGCCATGTCTCCAGCCGCTGCTCCCTGACGTCCTGCGCCGTCAGGCCCATTGCCTTCCGAAAACCCGCCTCGATCGCCTTCTGGCCGCGCTTCTTCGCCTCGGTGTAGGAAAATTTCCGCTTGCGGTACAGCGTGTTCAAGACGGACTCGGGCTTAACCTTGTAGAGCGAGGCCACGAGGTCGACGCTCATGCCGGACTCGAGCAGGCGGATCCACGTGTCGTAGCGAATCTCCAGTACCTGGCTGGCCGTGATGCCTAGTTGCTTGCGATAGGAAAAGACCTGCATGTGCTTCGCGCCGATGGACTCCGCGATTTGAGTATCGGCGACACCCTTGCCCAGACCTTTTTTAATAAGTGTTTTTTGTTCGTCAGTCAGCATAGCGGTCCATCGGGAGCATTTGGGATGCCACGTACAGGATCAGACTCTGCCATGTCCCGGCCCGCCGGCGGCGACACAAGCATGGCGAAAACCGACAGATCAGATCCGGGGGAAAGCGACTTTCCAAGCGTCTGGAGCATGTACGGAGCGCCGCTACCCGGATTAGACACGATATTACAAATACATAACAAGGAGCCCGACCCTAAAAAAGGTGCCGGAACACCCCTGCCACTGTACATCGTCATTTAAAATTCGGAAAGAATGTAGCTGTGACGCCCGTCACAAAAGGTGTTTACCGTGGTTTACTAAACCAAGGATGCGGCACTGGCGCGCGCAATGGTATCGGATCGAACATGACAATACTGTTAATAATTGTAATGTAAGGAAAGCACAAACCAGCGTAGCAGTTTGCGGGCCACGCGGTTCCCCCACTCTTCCTGAATGCGGCAAGCGCGCCCGCGACACTCGTCAGCGCGCCATTGAGATGATTCCGTTCACCAGCTGACTGAACATCGCGGTATCCCCTCCCGTAAATTCCGGCGTCACGATGTAAGTTCCTGCAACCGAAACGGCCGGTGTGTTTGTGATCTGCAGTGACTTCTGAAGCACCAGAAGCGACTGCAGACTTCCCCTGAGCGTGTCACCGTGCGCTTGCACCAGCTCAGGCACCGATACCGGCACGTGCGCCGCACGCCCTATCCTGTCAATGCCCGCCCAATTCAGCGTGGACAACCCTTTATCCTGCACCCCTATAAATGCCGCTTCCATAAAGTTATGTATGTACGCTGGGTAATACTTCTGCACAGCGAGATAACTCAACGCGAACTGGATTCCATCGGCTTTATTGACGAGCGGCGTAAAAGCAAAGGTCTTATCCTGCGGCAGTGTCGCCTCCAGATTCTTGAAGAACTGGAAATACATACGGGAGAACGGGCAGCTGGGCGAAAAGAAAACCCGCACAGTCTCCTCATCGCCCGCAACGGGCTTGACCTGCAGGTACGGCTTGAGCTGCTCCATGCCGGCCGGAACCTGGGCGTGAGCAGCAACGGGCAGCGCTACGGCGACGGCCAGAACCAGTGACGCGAGTCGCTTCATGTCAGACCTCTTCGGCTTCGATAACTTCGGTGATCGCGTCCACCTGCGCACGGTCCATATGTGACGAAAGCGGTTCGTCGCTCCCGGCATCTGCCGCTTGGTGGTAAGCGTCGATCGCGTTCGCAACCTGGACGTAGTTCAATCCGTGTGTCTTGGAAAGTCGAACGCGAAGGCTCGGATGCGCCTCCGCGTCGATGTTCCCTTCGAGTTTGGTGACGACTTCCGCCATGGTCGACCCAAACGACTGAACGGCGCGAATGCCGGCCACCGCGAGAGGCTCGAACTGGTCCTGCTCGCAAGCAGCGCGATAGATCGCGGAAGTGTCAACCCGGTCGGCTTGCAGCAAGCCCTTGATTTCAGGAGTCGTCGTGATGACTTCAAGGAGCGCAACCTTGCCCTTCTTCACGCCATCCTTAACCTCCGTGATGGTGTCTCCGAGATACATTCCGTTGGACTTCAGCCAGAACTGCTCATCCCGGGTCAGCCTGCGGGTCGTGGGCACGCCTTCGTAGCGATCTATGAGCCGCTGCGCAACCACCAGTTTCAGCACCTGCGCGACACGGTACGCGTCGCGCACCTTGTCCTCGGTCAGATCAATGGAGCGGGAATACGTCTCGAAGCTGCTGTTGGTGTGAAGCGTTGCAAGCACCAGATGCCCCGTTTGCGCGGCCTGCAGGGCGATCTCCATCGTCTCCGAGTCGCGGATCTCGGCCACCATGATGATGTCCGGATCCTGACGCAGCGAAGAGCGCAACGCTCGTTTGAACGTGATGTTGCCGCCAATCTGGACCTGCGTAATTGGCCCGTCGCCGCGAATAGCGATTTCCACCGGGTTTTCAATCGTGTGGATCGCCTTCTGCTCGTCGTTCAACCAGTCCAGCATCGCGTTGAGCAATGTGGTCTTCCCCGATCCTGTAGGGCCAGTCACGAGGATCAGTCCACTAGGCTCCGAAAGCGCACGCAGGATCGTGCGAAGCAGCGCATAAGACAGACGAAGCTCATGGAGCTTTGGAGCGCGCTGCGGGTCGAGTAGCCGGCACTTGAACGAGAACCCGTTATAGGTTTTCGTGTATTCGACCCGCACGTCAACCATATACAACGATTCACCCTCGAACGGTCGCAGGCCATGTTCGCGAGCGAACTCGGCCGGTAGCTCCAGCTCGAAACGGGTAGACGCGATTTCAGGGGTCGTGGCGCCTTGCGATGTACCAGTGAGCTGGAACATCTTGGTTTCCCAATGTCGGCCAATCGCCGCACCGTCGTATCTGAACTTGAAGTTCTTGAATCCGCCCGGAGTGCGGACATTCACAAACACGTCGGGCGAGTCCCTGTGGCCGCGCCCACTTATGTGGACATCAGATGACTGCGTGACGATCGCCCACACGAATAGCTGGCGTATGGCCTGCTCGATGGGCGCATGCTCGCTCGAACCCTCCTTCACCATCATGATCGCCCTGCGCTGGTCAGGCGTCAGGGCATCCAGTCCCTTTACTGCAGGTAGATCTCTCTCGGCCATCCTAGCCCCCGTTTACTGTTCTGACTCGTTAGGTTGTCGCGCTTTCGCCAAGCACTCAAATATTGATTTGAGTCGGCAAGGGAACTGATTATAATTTAACTATACCTAGCTCTCAACATAACGATGCAGACCAATGTCCCGGGTGCTCGCCGTCCAGTCGCCATGTGCTCAAGCGCAGTCCTGGCCGCGCTATTCTGTACAGCGGCGTTTGCGCAAGGCATGCCGACGACGCCCGAGAGCGTGAAGGGCTTCGCCGAGTCAACGTTCAATTCAGAAGTCTTCAAAGGACTTGTACAGAACTACCAGCATCAAAATTCGGCGGTCGTCAATAGCGTGAACGATCTCGCTGTCGCACAGGCCAAGGCTGCGCTGCCGAAAGCATCGGAATATGGCGACAGGATTCGCTACGGAACCCATAACGTTGTGACCAACGACGGAGAAACGATCGTTTCGTGGATGATCCAACTGACCGGCGCGAACGCCGCACAACGGAAAGACTTCCTGACAAGGCTTGCCAATCTGGCTTCCCAGCGCAACCCTGAAGCAATGACCTTCGAGGGTTTTGTGTCCGAGTATGGTCTCTTCGGCGAACCGCAAAGCGTCCCGAAAGCTATGGACCTGTACCGGAACGCTGCAGCATTCAACTACCAGCCGGCGATCTACGATCTCGCCGTTGCCGCTGCGTATGGCAAGGGCCAACGCCCGGACGCCGGCACAGCGTCCGCGCTGATAAGTCAGGCTGCAGCCATCGCTCCGGATGCCTCATACCGTGTCTGTGGATTCGGCGCGTTCCTCAGCTATCGCCAGGGCGATCAGCAACGGGCGCTGACCTATACAAAATCTTGCTGGTCCGATCTCGCGGGCATTCCGAAAGCGCTGTACAACGATCAGGTCACACCGAATCAACGCGTCATGCTGCTGCGCGCCTCGATCGCGACAGGCGCTGACGACGGCTACGGATTGCTCGCGCGCGTCACGCACGACGCCGGGCCAGAGCCGCAGTATCTCGCATGCAAATACATGCTGGTCGACAAATACCGCGGCACGCTCAACGGCAACACGCTGAAGGACGATGCGGTGAGCTGCTACCGGCAGTCCGGTTCAGCACCTACTGATCCCAAAGAGGCACTTCTCAAGCTCAACACCGTCGTTCCGGGGATTATCGGGTTCGTGCCTACGGAGATCCGCGCGCTCGAAAAGTCGCGTGCTTCCAACAAGTTTCACTACGCGTGGAGCGTGCCGTACCTGCCGTTCCGTCAAGAGGACGTGGACCTCTTTTCACCATTCGTAAGTCATACAAAACAATAAGGGCCAACAAGAAATGAGACTGACCATCTCCGCACTGGCAGTGAGTGCCATTGCGCTCGTGCTACCGGCTGTTGGACACGCGGCTGACGACTCGCCAAAGAGCGTACTCACACAGGCTGTCGTAGACGGAAAGGCAAACGCGCCTCTTGACGACAACGGACAGTTTGCGGCCGCTATTGCGTCAATCAAGCAAAGGACGGGAAACGACGGTCCGGTAATGCTCTACGCCGCGCGCATCCTGACTTTCAAGGAACAGCCTCGATGCGGTCGCGTGGCGTACGTGATCGCACAGCCAAGCGCTCACCTTGCGTGGCCAGATATGGGCGGCCAGCTGAACATCTGCGAGGACGGCCAACCCCCGTTGCGCATGTGCCCCGGTCACCCGGACAAACTCGTATTGGCCAACAGCCTTTGCCCGGATAGGTCCACGCCCGTGGACACCTCTGAGGTCACCGCAGCGATTCAGGCGGCTGTTGCGGGCGGCAGCATGACGCCAGAAGACGCATCGAAAATGGTTCGCGCGCAGCATGACGGCGCTGCGCAAGGCGCAAAGGGGCAATAGACATGAGGCGTCTGCTACCATTACTCCTTGCACTCTGCGCGCCCGCCGTTTTCGCGCAAAGCGCTGCCGACGTGGCAAACGGGACAAGCTTCGCCAACTCGATCGCGCCTACCTCGCCCTCGCAGATAGTGAATCCGTCCGGGGTTAGCAGCGCTTGGTCAGGAAGCACCACGACACCGACCACGGTACCGTCAGGCTTCGCCGGTTTCTCCAACCCGAACACGTCATCCTCCGCGTTGACCGCGGCAAAGTCCGGCAGTCTGACTGCGCTCGGGAATCAGGCTCAGATCGATTGCGCGAGTTACACGCCAGGCAGCGACCCGTACCAGAACCAGTATTGCGCTGCCGTGAACTTCTTGAACAACCAGTGCATGCAGCCAACGACGGGCGAAGCGTCCGTCCTGGGAAAGACTGGCACGGTGCAAGGCACCTCCGCAAACTGCGCGGGTACATACGGCGCCGGTCAGTCTCAGTTCGGTTACGGCAATCAGGTCACGCCCAGCGATCCGATTTTCTCGGGAACGCAAAATCTCGGCAACACTGCGTCGAACACGCTTACCCAGACGTGCTCTACCCAAACCGTCGTGACAACGCCGGCTCAGTACGCGACCAATACCTGCATTGTCTCCACCGATGAAGAAGACAACACGTGCTCTCAATATCTGAACACGACGATCACCAACTCGATCAATCAGGCATTGTCGACCACGAGCTGCCCCGATGGCGGCACGCTGCAGGCCGGTGTATGCGTGCATACCATTAACTACAACCCTACGATTTCCTGCCCGGCCGGCTATATCCAAGACAACGTGAATGAGTGCATCCAGTATTCGCAACTGGCGGGCACTCCCTATTGCCCGGGTGGCACTACGGAAAACCATACGAACAACGGCACGATGCTGTGCCTCGCGCCTCAATTTAGTAATGGGTGCCCGGCTTCCTATGCCGGCATGCCGCTTGAGGCCATTGTTTACTCGTTAGGGGGCACGTGTCTCGGTGACTACCTGCCGCTGCAATCGTGCCCGTCTGGCTACACGTGGGACGGGTCTGCCTGCACGCAGACCAATACCGTAGGCGTTACCTACAGCTGCCCGAGTGGTGGATCGCTGCAGGGACAGACCTGCGTTTCGTCCACCACTACATCGTCCACAACCACGTACAGCTGCCCGACCGGTCAGACGTTAAACGGCACGAACTGCATCCAGAAAACCGTCACGACGAGCTGGACCGACACGTGCGGAACCTACGAGAAGAGCGCCGGTGTTTCCCTTGGGGTGCCACAAAATTGAAAAAGCTAAATCTCGCGTCTTCGCTGACGCTTTGGCGCGCACTGGCCGCGATCGTGTGTGTGCTGTCGCTGGCTCATGCTCCACGTGCGCAGAGTCAGGAAACCTATGCAGCGGGTGCCTGCTCCCAAATCCCGGGCTCACAAACGTGCATCGACACTACACCCTGCAAGACAGATTCGAACGGTCAGCAGGTGTGTCTCTCAACCGCTTCCCTGCCATCGGGCGCGCTGGCCGTTCCCTATAGCTGCTGGCAATATTCGTATCAATACGCCTGCACGGGCACGACGACGGACACGTGCGCGCAGTATCGGAACAACTCTGCCTGCGGCGTCAAAGGTAGCGTCTGTAACGACACGATCGCTGAGACCGGACAGTGCGATGAGTGGACGTATACGTACTCATGTTTGACGCAGGCACAGCAGACCGCGCAGCAAATGAGCTGCACCAGTGGCCTCTTTAACGACGGAGGGTTCACGACGCCGCCTAATAACAACAATTCGTTCGCACGTGGCGCCCTCGGTCTGGAAATCACTGGCGAAGGCCAGACCTACACGGACGGAAACAGCATCTTCGCTGGAGTCTCCGAGAGTTGCCGGAAGGGATATGAAGGGATCCAGAACTGCTGCAAGAGCACGCCGGGCGGCCAGACCAATTCGGCCGTCATGAGTGTGGCGATCGGTGCGGCCGCGTCCGTTGTCAAATACGCCGGTGAGAAGGCAATCGACATGGCCTCGCCTTATGTCTTTGACGCCATGTACTCGAACGGCATTTTCTCGCAGGCGCTGACAGAGAACTTCACGACGGCGTTTTCGATGAATGCCGCCGATGGCGGCGGTACGCTAGGGACAAGTCTGGCGACGAACGGCCTTTCTGTCGGCGCTTACGGCTTCACGGTCGGCACCGGCACGATGTCCGCCGGTGTGTTGGGCGGCAACATGGAACTGGCGTCCTTCGGTTCAGATGGCTACCTCGCTTTTAACCCGTACGTTTTCGCTGCAATGGTCGCGATCCAGGTGATCGAACACCTTGCGCAGTGCTCGCAGTCGGAACAGTTACTCGCGCTGCACAAGGGATCAGGCCTGAGCACCTACATTAACGAAACGTGCGCAAAGAGCGTGCTGGGCTCCTGTGTTCAGTACGTCGACAACTACTGCTCCTTTAACTCGCTGCTTGCAGAGATCATCAACATCCAGGGCAAAACCCAGCTGGGTCTACCGCTCGCCGGATGTAGCGGATTGTCGCCCGCACAGATCAGTGCGATCGACTTCACCAAGATCGACTTCAGCGCTTTCACGTCGCAGATGATGAATCAGGCACTTTCGAACCTGCCGACGAACATCAGCGGCAACTACAACCCTATCGAGCAAAACAGCTCAAACGGCACCGCGCAAAAAGCCGGTTCATCGGTTCTTCCTACCTACTAAACCGCCAGATAACCATGACGAACACTAAACAGCTTATTCGCAAGGCCCTGATCGTGATCGGTTCGATCGCGCTTGTCGCTTCCCTCGGATTCTCCGGAGTGATGTACCTCGGAAACAGGTCGCTCGAAAGGACGAACAAGCAGCAGTCCGACAAGCTCGCCAAACTCGACAAACAGGTCGTGGATCTGAGCCGGACGAAAAAGGACGATGAGACGCAGCTCGCGTCGATGCGCGACCAGCTCCAGACCATGCAGCCCGACTACGACAAGCTCAAGCAAAGCGTCGGAGCGTTTGCAACGCAGGCCGCGGCATGCGAGACCATCAGGCAGTCGCTGAACATCAAGAGCTAGGAGACAGGAATGAAGCGATCAAGGTTCGTGGCGTCGATCTGCGTTGCCATCGCTGCCCTGGGAGCATCGGCTGCGCATGCGCAGCCGGTAGAACTCGATACGGACGCAGCGCACATCATCGTGGTACGCCCAATCGACATGTGGTCCGGCGACACGTCGACGCTAGACGCAACGCTGGCCGCTGTGCGTGAACGCAAGGTCTCGTACGATGTAAAGCTCGACGGCACGCGCTATCGCGGTAGCCCGCTCGTCCTGCAGGGCGTGAGCGACAATCCCGTCACGCTCGGTGTGGAGTCGGCCTTGAAGGAACGCGACACCAACCTCGTCAGGAACGGTGCGTACCTGTTTCATGTGCTGGACTACACCGCGCTGGCTCCCGCCGACTACCCGCTCTTTGCCAAAGCGCAGGTCGAGTACTACACGCAGTTCGTTCTTCGCCAAGGCGATCCGCGGACGTTGCCGGGCAGCGTCCGGGTTCGCAACTTTGTGGGTAATGTGCTCTCGGTGGGGGCGTTGTTCATTCCCGCTCACGCTTTGGGCGCTGGCATGGGAGCGCAGGTTATGGCCAACTCCGGGCTTGCGGAGGATATCGGAAACATCCCGCGACCGGCGCGGTCGGTGTTGACGCCCTCAGCGCTGCCGGCACTCGACCCCAGCGTCTACAAGGAAATCGACGTTCGACGCGTTGAGTTCAAGCCGGACGCGCCCGGCGAAATCATCATCGCGTACAAGGCTGACAAGACACCGCAGGCCGAGCAGGACGCACTGATCAAGGCGATCGTCTCTGTGACGGGCGCCGATACCACCCCCGAGGCTGTAGAACAGTCACGCCAACGGGATTTTGAGAAACGCGTCGCCATTTGGGACGCATGTGTAGCTGATGGAAAATGCCAAAAGGAGGCATCTAATGACCCAAAGTGACAACGCAAAAAAAGAAACGTTTGGCCAGAAGTTTGCGAAGAAGAATGGCTGGATCACGTGGGTGGCATTTGCCGCGATCGCGGTCGTTGCCGTAATCTCCCTCGTGCAACATCACTAGGCGTTGGAAGACCAAAAAAACGGCCCGCTGCGATTCGAGCGGGCCGTTTTTCATTAGAGCGTCGAGTAACGATCAAAGCTCCAGGATCTGCCCCTTGTCCTTGACCTTCTCGGCCGGCGTCTGCTGCACACCAGAACGGCCCGGTTGCTGCTGCCGTCCCGGATCTCGGCCTTGGTTGAGATTCTGCTGGGTCGTTCGAGCCTGTGTCCGTTCCGGCTGCTTCTCCATGTCAATCGCCGTCGTTTTCTCGACGTCCTTCCCTGCGTTCTTCTTGAGAGCATCGAGAGCCGAAGTGACAATTTCGGTGTTGTCCTTGGCGCGCGACGCTGCGACGTAGGCGGCCTGCTTATTGAACACCTTTGCGCCCACCTCACTGACCGCAATGATCTCCCGGTCGTTTGTCGCGCCCTGCTCCTTGTACGAGGTATGCGCGTACGCATGATCGATGAACCTCAACTCGGCGTTTGTCAGATACGACTCAGATCGCTCCCCGTCCTGTCGGCTCTTGGCGCCCTTTTCATTGTCGGTCCATCTGATTTTGGCTCCCTTGGCGTCGATCTCGGTAATCACGCCAGGTGTGCCGTTGGCAATCCGCTTGCGGTCCTGATTTTCCAACCGGATGATCGCGCGTGTCTCGATGCGATCGCCGGCGGCGTACTCGCGGTCCTCAAGTTTCGCCGGAGAAAAGTAGTCTTGCCGCTGGGGATTGATCTCGACCTTCTTGCCTTGCGAATTCACCCCGATGATCCGGTTAGCGGACAGGTCATAGCCGACAACTGAAATGACGTCGCCCTTCTCAACGCCGATTTCACGGTACGTCTTTCGAAAGATTAGTGTGTCCACAAACTTCTGCTGGAGCATCACGGCCTGCGTTTGCTCGGCCTCGGTTAGCTTGGGATCGTCCAAATGTCGTTTCGGAAACGACTTGTCTGAGATAAGCCCCTTCTCTGCAAGCAGACCATGGATCTCCGCGTTGATCGCCTTGCGGTCGTTGTTCGTGACGGCAACGACACCAACCCTCGGATTTTCACGGCCCCGCTCCTTCAACTCGATCATGTTGGTCAGATAACGTTGTGCTACCTCGCGGGCCAGCGCGTCCTCCTCGACCACGCGGGTATCCAGGCGTCCTATCGCCGTCGCATACTGGCCCGCCTTCATGTCCAGCAACGCCTGTTTGGTCTGTTGCGTCGCCTTGTCGAAGCGGCGGGTCTCCTGCAGCACCGATACCTTCATCCCGGAGTTTTGCGCCTGCTCGAAAGCCCGGCCGGCTGCCACACTCCCGTGCTGCTTCGTATCGCCCTGAAACACGACTCGCGCGCCGATCTCGCGAGCGAGGTTCGAGATCTTCTCCGTGTCGAATGCCCCGGTCAGGGACGATTCGTCCATAACGATTAGGGTTTTCCGGCCTTCTGCATTGCCAAAGCGTTTGAGGTTCGCCAGTTCGGCCTGTTTCGTCTCGTACTCCCGCTTCAGCTCACTACCCGCTCCGTCCTTGTCCAGATAGAGAGTGTTTCGTGCCGCAACGGCCTCCACCGTGCCAACCTGTTCGAACGTGGTGAACCGTCGACCCAGCGATTCCGCGAACTCAACGCCGGTGTTCAACGCCCCGGCCCGAACACGCTGGCCGAAGGTAGCGGCACTCTCGCGAGCTTCCGCGGCCGCGTCACGGTTTCGATTGGCGACACCCGTCAGCATCACTCCGATCGCATTGCGGAAATCATCCGGCGACCGGAATACCTCGCCTCGTTGATGATCGAATGTGTACCGATGCTGGCCGTAGTCGATGTCCGCGCCGGCAACGTCGAGGCGCCGGGATTCGATCCTTGACGCCGGCATATCGCGGATCTTGGTGTCCGCGTTGATCGCTGCGCGTAGCTCCTCGAGCCGCAGCTCGGTCGCCTTGATGCGGTTCTCCCGGGTGGCGAAGTAACCTGCTACGGTGTCACTCTTGATGCCACTTGCGGCCTCCAGTTCCTTCGCTGCGGCCGCAGACGTCGCCACGCCGATCACTTCCCAACCCTTGGCGGTTGCTACGTCGTTCACCATAGCCAGTGCAGCAGTCTTGCCCGTTCCAGCCTCGCCCTGGATGCCCTGATAGGTATCCGGATGCATCAGGACGTTATAGGCCGCCCGAACCTGTTCACGCGAAAGCTCGAACTTGCCATTGGTCTCCAGTTCCATCTTCGCGTTGAACGCTTTGACCGCTGACACGAACTCCTCACGGTCCGAAAGAACGACATTTCCCTTTGCCATGCCGGCACGGATGTTCTCGGCAAGCCGCATTTCGCTGTCAATAGCCTTGTGGGTGGTGTACATCAGCACGCCGTCATCGTCGGTTCCCCGCTCGACGATTAAATGGTTTTTCACGTGCTGTTCGACCGCCCAATCGACCGCATTGATACCGCCGCGACTGAACCTTACCGCGGTCTCTTCCAGCTCGGCCAGACTGAACGACTGCTCACGCTCCGTCAGA
Source organism: Paraburkholderia phytofirmans OLGA172 (assembly GCF_001634365.1). Lineage (NCBI taxonomy): Bacteria > Pseudomonadati > Pseudomonadota > Betaproteobacteria > Burkholderiales > Burkholderiaceae > Paraburkholderia > Paraburkholderia phytofirmans. The sequence goes on along the minus strand of NZ_CP014581.1, from coordinate 50,107 downwards.
TGTTCAATAGCCCACGACACCGCACGTACACCGGCTTTGCGCGCCTTCTCGTCGACCTCGCGAACGGGTTTCGTCGTGGCACGGGCAGCGGTCGGCCCAGGTTGCTGGGTCTGTTCATTGGTCGCTGTCTGCCCCTGAGATTGCACCTGCTCGGGAGCCGAATAGCCGGACCGCTCCCTCGCGGCGTTCACGATGTTCTCGACCTTTAAACCGGCCTGCTGGGCTGTCTCCTGCCAGATGGCCTGAAGCGCATCACGGGGAAGCTCCTGCTTCGCCGATCGACTATCCAGCGCAGCTGCCTGCCGGGCATCGAAGCTCGCCTCACCCGGTTCAATACCGCGCTTGATCAACGCCTCCTTGATCTGTGCCTTCCGGCTTGCGTAGGTCTCTAAATGCTCCGGCGTAAAACCCTTGATCTCGAAATCAACGCCGTTCTTGGCATATTCCAGCTCATATCCCGCGCGCCGCAGACCTTCAGCCAATTCGGCCTTGTAGATCACATCGGCCTTGGCCCGAAGCTTGAGCATCTGATCGTTTGTTAGGCTTCGCCACTTCTTGCCGCTCTCGTCATAGACCGCCGAGACAATTACGTTATGGCTGTGGATCTGTGGCTCGTTTTCACGGTTCGTCTCGTGCATTACCGTGGCGTACAAAAGGTTACCGGCCTGGACCGCCTTGTTGCGCCCATTCTCGTCTTTCACGCGAATGACAGCCCCGTGCTTTTCCAGCCATTCCATCGCCCGCCCGTTGGCCTGCAGGTGGGCCTCGACCACGCGATCATCCTTTCCTACCAGCCCAGCGATCGAAACGCTCTTGGACGGCGCAATCGTGAAATCCATACCGGCCCGCCGATCATCGCCCTTGCTGTTATCCGCCAGGTTCTGAATCTCGCCGGTCTCTGGATTGACCAGTTTGCCACTCAGGAAATTAACGAAGTCCTCGCGCTCGACGTCCTTGCCGCTGATGCCAAGCAGTTCCGCTCCCCGTCCCTGCCAGTGCGCCGAGGCCTTCTCATTGACATAGTAGTTGTCGGCTTTCTGGCCCGCATCCTTCGTGAAAGACTTGTCGTGATACCGGGCGGCGTTGCCGACACCTGAACCGGCGATATGAGTCATCGAAATCATTTGGCGTCTCCCGCATCTGCATAGAACGCCTGAGCTGTGAAGCTGGATTCACCCGATAGGAGCGAAATCGGGATACGAACCTGTTCGGTTACCAGACTGCCACCATGCGTGTATTCGGTGGGGCCGAGCACCAGAGTCCGGACAGTCCGTGTTCCTGACTTGAGGAAAATGCGCAAGCTCGGGTACGTGCTCGTCGGTGCATTGCTGTGCAGACTGATTCCGACCAGAGCGTTACTGCCTTGGTGCGAGATGACCGCTAATTCGCCCACGGTCACGTACGCAATGCTGGCACCTTCATCGACAAATTTCACTTCCTTGATCGAACCAAGGTCGGAATCGAGAAGCGTCGCCTCGCCGGGGGGGCTGGACGAAAGCCAGTCGGCGCTGACCGCTCGGACCTGCTGGAAAAATACGGTGAAGATCGCGACGATCAGGCCGCCGAGAATGAACAGCCATTTGTAGAAAATCGATTTCATTGGAACAATCCCCCTTCGTCGGTCACCGGAGTTTCGCTCTGCTTCCTCGCCTGTGCGCTCTGCGTCACCGCGGTGCCGTCAACCTTCTCCAGTTCGCCCGTCTCAGGATCTTTGACAATCCATATGCCCTCGCTTTCAATTGCCTCCTTCGCTGCCTGGGCTCGTGCTGCTTCAGCCTTTTCCCGTTCAGTCTCTGCACGCACGCTCGCGAGCGCATCCTGCCCTTCCGCCCGAATTACCTTGAATCGCGGATCGCGCGGTGGCGTATCCTGAATCGGCTTAAACCGGGCCAGACGTGGCCACAGGCGATACCACCTTGGCAACCAATGACGATAGTTGACGAAGGTGGCCGGGTAGTCGCCGGGGAGCCGGAGATACGCTGTGCAGTTCTTCATCTGTCCGATCTTGGAAGGCATGACCAGCCACTTTTCCTGCTCGCCCTGATTCAGGTTGCCGCCGTCCCGCCAGTCAGTCACAGCTAGGGCCTGGCCATTCGACACCACAGCCATATCTCTGCGACCGAGGCGCTCGGCCATCCGCTTGGCCATGTTCGGCTCGTTCGCCCGGAGCATCACTACCGTGTTAAAGCAGTTCATGACCGTCTCACCGCGGTCCTGTCCCATTGATGTCACGAGCTGCTTGTCGCTCTGGATGCCAGCGGATACGCAAACGCCATATTTCCGAAGTTCGGCCTGCACCTCATCGAGCTTGATATCTCCGAGTTTCGCAACCTCGTCCAGGAAGTACCAGTACTTGTCCTCGTGAACGATCTCCTGTTTCGCGGCGATCAGCCCGAACGAAACCGTCAGCAACAAACGATAGAGCGGCGTGAACATCGCCTGCGTGTCATCTGTGCCGAGAATGAAAAAGCGCGCGTCGTCTTCGCGGTTGATGAAATCGCGAATTGACCACGTGCCCTCCTGTACCGCCGAAATACCGTCGAGGTAAATCGCGATCGAGCTGATGACACCCTGACGTTGGCCCTTCGAATCACCACCGACTGCGGAACTGGCGACGGACTTGCGGATCAGCAACTCCATTTCGTCGTCAGGCATGTCAAGGAACGCATCGGCAATCAGGCGGGTGTGCTTCGCCCCGCGTTGAGCAAGGCGCAGCAGGATGACCGAAAACAGCGCGCGTGCTGCATCTTCAAAAAACGCATTAGCTCCGTGAACGACACCCGCCTTCGGCGGCAGGAATGCCTGTGCAAGGGTGTTCGCATCGTATGCGTACACCAGCTCGGAAAAGATCGACCAAGGCACTGACCCGAGAAGCGCCGGATTGAAGAAGAAATCCTTTCCGGGCCGGTAGTAGGCCCGGAAGTATTCGCCGCTGGGATCGTAAATGATGGCCTTGCGCTTGCGGGCAAAAACCTGTTGCATCAGGTCATGCTGGCCCAGCGACTTCCCGGTGCCTTGCGCGCCTTGAAAGATAATGCCCTGCATAGGCGCCGATCGTGGCAACAGGACATCAAGCAGACGGTAGTCGCCCGGCTCCTCGCGCTTCACGAGCGTCGAAAGCTCCTGCGGCTTCACCAGATCCTTTGCGCCGTCGATCCGCTTGTTCTCCCGCGCATTCTTCCCAAGCTTGGCAAGCGAGCGCCAGACGACGATATATCCCAGGACGGCCAGTACGATCGCCGACCAGACCACGTATCCAAAGACCCTGACCGGCCGCGACAGTGGCAGGGTCACGACGCGGAATTGCGACGGCGTAAGCAACTGGACCTGGCCCCCGTCCGATTTCACGACCGTGAGCACCTTGACCTCGCCGGCCCCGTCCCGAACTTTCCATTTCCGCGCAGTCGTTTCGCTCACCATATGCGAAACAAGATTCTCCTTTACGAGATCAACATCCTTGGGTGACAGACAGGCGAGCCACAGGACAAACGGGATAATAAGACCGGGCAGCGCACCCGCCCAAAGCGCCATTGAAATGGCATGGGCTGTCAGCTTGATACGCGTCAGAAAGAGCGCGCGGCCAGCGCCGGCGTCCGAAATAATCTTTTCGCTCATGCGGGCTCCCCGACGAATTGTGACCCCATGTCCCTTTCATCAACCAGCCGGTATTCGGCAAACTCGGCGGGAAGCAAGTCCAGAAGCGAGTCGGATCTTGCTCCGAAACTGTCACGCCAGCTGCGGTCCGGCATACGGATGAAGTCACACATTCTCGTCGTGCCCGATTCCTCGACAAACAGGAGAACGCATGCGTCCGCGACAGTCGCCCCAATCCGCGTGTATTCGTAGTGCATGACCACCGTCTTGCTGTTTGGCGAGGAGTAGACGGCGCAGTTCGCCTTGTATTCCCCAGCCAGAAGTTGCCCCGGCTGGTTGACCGACTGAATCTCAATTGGAAGAAACATTCGCGCCCCCTTGGTCGAAGGTGCCTTTGTCGTAGGTCGAGCTGATGTTCTGCCCGAGCTTGACGGCCTCCATGATGTGACTCCGCATTTGCGCCTTGATTGCCTCGTCGAGCGTCGCCCCCAATCCAACCGGCAGTGCTGCAGAAACGACCGCACTCGCGGCGAGCACATTTGACTTCGTGACGAGATTTATCAGCGCGTCGATCCGCTCCATGAGCGCGTCATTTCGGCGGTCAAACTTCGCAAGGCCATCGCGCACGAAAATGCGAGCGAGTGCATTAGCGGAGATTTTTCGTTTGCGGGCTTCTTCCCGCAGATAGTCGTGTTCATCCCGATCGATGCGAATGTGAACGGACTCTTGGCTCATGTTGGTCTCGCGTGGTTGGCCTGTTTTTTTAAGGAGTAGTGGTGCGTTTCGCACCACTACCTATCTACTTGATTCTAAGCGCCATTTTACCGTTAAATGTCTATCAGTAAAAGACGTGATTAAAATATTTTGGAGCGCAAAATACCCATATAAATCATGATCTTGCGATGGTTTTGACACATGCACGGTACGTGCGTAATGTGTGTGCTCTTTGGGGGGGCGGTTTTGACTTTTCCTGCTGCCTCGGAATATCGGGAAAAGGCTCGCCCCAACCGCGTCGGGGAATTCCGGGGAATTGCATTTTGCGCGTGAACAAGCCATGATGCACCGGCACACGCTAACCGGAATTACCCGACTTCAACCTTCACTATAGGAGGACTCTTATGACCACAAAAACTGAAGCACCGAAGAAGCCCCGCGGCCGCCGACCGGCAGCGTCTATCACTGAGAAAATCGCCGAAACCGAAAAGCTCCTCGCATCGTTAAGAGAACAGGCAAGGCGTGAGGAAAGGGAAAACCTCGATAAGAACCGAAAGGCGATTTCCGATCTGTTGAAGTCAGAGCGTCTCGATACGATCGACGTCGAAGTTTGGCGTAACGTGGTGCCGCAACTGAAAGCGCTGGTCGGTCTGGCGGCGTCGAGCGAGAGCGAGCAGCCGGCCGCCGAGAAAAGCGCGCCGGTTCGGGAGAAGCCCGTCGAACAACCCGCGTAGCAGTTTCCACAAATCCACGGCTCCGAACGGACGGCCGCGATTCCCATGAATCGCAAGAGCCGGACGCCGCGAGAGTTGTCCACAACGATGTTTGTTGTGGGCAACTCGGCAAAGCGGGGGGCGGTGGAGCTTGTGGTAAGTGTGGCGGATTAAAACCAGTAGCGCCGGGTAGTCCAACGACTGCGCCCGGTCGCATGGCGAGTGGCGTCAGCCACGAACCTCGCGACCGGGCGCAGTTTCCATTTGTGGACGCCTGGAGCGCAGGCGACAACGGAGCCGGCGCGAAAGCACGATAGAACATCATTCCGGGCGGTGTGCGCCCAGAATCTGGAGTGCGCGTTCGGGACCTTGATACGCCGGGGACGTTGGCGACGAATATAGCGATACGGGCCCGCTGGGTTTCGGCCGGGTCTGATATGCGATGGAGCGCGAAGCGCTCAGGAGCGTGGATGCGCGAGCGTCGGGCATTGCAAGGCAATGCGACGCGCAGCGGATACTCGTGCGGTAGATCTGGTGAGCGGCGCGCAAGCGCCGGGAAGCAGATTGGACGAACCTATTGTGAGCAAGTCATTGCTCACAATCGCGAGTGCAGGCCCCGGCGCGTGCGTGGTGTCTTCGGAGCGCAGCGCAGAAGGCGCCGCGCACGCGCCGACCGAGCTGACCGCGAAAATGCAGTCCGGCCGGACGACGAGAGAAATTTTCGCATGCGCAATTTCCCGCCACTCATGGCGCGTGCGGGATGGTTTCAGAATCCCGCTATTCGTGCCTGCCGCACGGGCAGCAGTAGGGATCAATTCCGGTGAGGCTGCAACCGCCCGACTCCTCGATCTCGTCCTGCATCACGCTGCGTTCCTCCGGCGTGGCGTAGCCTTTGCTCGTAGCAATCTCAATGGCGATGTCCCAAAAAGGATGCTCCACCATTTCGAGCAGGTTATCCACTTCCTGCGAAAAGCGCTTCACGAACAGTTCATACGACAGCCCGCAACCCCGGTTCGCTTCCTGTGCCATCTGCGCGAGTTCGTTCTCAAGCCCTTCGCGCGTGCGCCGCTTTTGTCGCCGGTCGCGCACCGCATCGAAAGCGGCCAGAAAAGCGTCGCGCAACGGGGGGACATCGGACAGGAGCGCCGGACATTGGGTCACTTCATCCCCGTGGCCGCTCGCGTCGCCGCTGCGCTTCGCGAAGCTTAGCGCCCAGAACAATCGATCCTTCGCGGCCGTTTCGTTGCCCGCTATCACGCTGATACGATGCAGCGCCCAATGCGTCCTTGCGTCGAGTGCGTTGCTGTATGTGTTCATCGGAATATCTCCTTAAAGGGGCATGAGGGACCACTTGCCTGCCGCGTGGCGGTACAGCGTCACACGCTTGGCGTTGCCATTGATCACCGTTTCCAGACGCACGGCGCGCACGTCATCCTCGGGCCGACGCCATGTGTGCATCACGCGAAACGTGGCGGAAATATCTGCACCGGTGAAATGAGCAGCAATGCGGCGAAGAAGCGTGTTTTTCATGGTCAATGGGTCCGGTGGTTTAGTAGCGGTCGCCGTTCAGGCGCAAGCCATAGGACACGATGCTTGCGGAAGCGACACCCAGCTTTCGGCTGTTCCGCATCAGGCGCTCGCCTTGCTCGATGCCTCGAACAGACACGTAAAAGCGACGATTGCGGATCAGGTTCACGCAGACCGAAAAGCCCTTGGGCGCAGTACGATGCTGATTCAGTCGATCCGTGTTTTTATCCTGCCGATTCAGCCTGACGATGGCACGGCGCACTTTGGTTGAATTCAGAACACGCCCGCGACGTTTGCGCATTTAAAGCTCCTATGGTGTTGGTTCAAAGCTGACCGGGCCCCTAGATTCGAGTCCCGGCGTAGGTTTTGTTTTTGCCGAGCCGGCAGCTGCTACCGTGCTGCCGCCGTTCCCCTGAGTTCGTTGTCCCGGCGACAAAAGGAGCCCGGAGCCGTGGCCGCACAAGGGCGTGCCCGGAGGCCGCATGCGGAGCGGAGCCGCAGGCGAGCACCGAACGGGTGAGGACACGGCGAAGCGAACCCTTGTCCGGACACGGCGCAGGGCTACTGTCGCGAAAAGGGCAACGAACTCAGGGGAATGGCGCTGGTGGCCTGGTCACGCGAGAGGCAAAAAACGCCGCGCGGCGAGCGCCCTCATGCGAACGCAGTTCGCATCATCCCAGGCAGTTGGATGTCCAGAAGGGACGCCAGTCCCTTTTGGTCGGCGTCAGCCGAAAGGCAAGCGCTGAAAGCCCGAAGGGTCGAGACCCGCAAGGGGCTCGATGCGCAGCTCGCGACGCGAGCGGAGCACGCCATAGCGGTTTCCGGGCAACGCCCGGAAATGCCCCTCGCCTCTTCCTCTTTGCTGGTGGTGATGATTCATATTGCGCCGGCAGCACGCTGACGGTAGCCACAGATCAAAACACTGGATCCGGTAATTCAGCAGGTGCCGGGCGGCAGCTGGCAATTCCCGAAAATCCGGAAAACGCTGGTTTGTCGCGGCCAGCGGCCGCAGCAAACGTGTTTGATTCAGCCGTCGAGCTGGCGATCGCCGGGTAGCCTGCAATGGCGCCGGTGCAGCGATTGTTGTCGACCGGCTCGAGCGTGGAATTTGAGAGAAATGCGGATGCCGGCAGATGCGCGCACCCTCAGACCAATTCAGGCTGGACCCGCCGCGGTGGATGACGCCGTGGGAGCCGCCGTCGTCCCGCTTTAGCGGGTTGCGTTTCATTCATGCCGCTTGCGGCACCGTTGGGTGGCCAGCGCCGGGGCGAAGCCCCTAGAGCGTACCTTCTCTGACTCCGGAGCGGGACGCTTGCACGTAGCGTGACAGGCAATAGCCTGGCGCGATGCGTGCCCCGGTCCGGCTGGATACGACGGCCATTGAAATTTCCTCGGGAAAAGAACGGCCCATCTTGCAGGCCGTTTGCTCCTAAACTTCGGTCCCGCCTATCCAGACATTACCGACATATGCGTCAGCTCCGCCGCTTTGCTTAACCTGTTCGATGATCTCCGCGCTATCGACCAGCGCGAACAGCGCCGCATGTGTCCACGCGACTTGCGGTGCAATCTCCGTCAGCACCGTGCCGCTCAGGTCTTTGAGGCAAAAGGTTGCTCGTTCGTTCCCGGCCAGCAAGTCCGGTTCACCTGCTCTGACCGCCTCGGCGATCAGCTTGATACCGGATCGGCTCATGTGGACATCTGCCGTGTGGGGTGCATGGTCGAGTCCGGCGTCCGGGTCGCTTATCGCTCGAATAGTGTCGACCGCAGAGCATGCGACGCACGCCCCGCCGTTCTGGTTGCGAAGGCTCTGGACGCTGGCTGACCGGTACGTCGATGTACAGCGCGCGCAGCGGTAGAGATCGGAAGGTGCGACGCCTGCGAGGGGGACGCCGGTGAGCGCGTCGTGCAACTGCTCGGTATCCAAAACGGGATTGAATTGCATGTTTGCCTCAGTATCCAAGCCAGTCGAGCACTTCCTTTCCCTGATATTCGGCGCGGTCGCCAACTTCCGCAAGGAATGCCGTAAACCCGCCATCGCAGTCATGCTTCGCAATCTCCGCCTCTGCTTCCGCGCGCGTGATGATCTCCTCGCACGCATCTTCGTAACACAGTCCACTCATGATTCTTTTCCTCGCTGGCGAGAAATGAAACGTGCGATCCGGCGCGTCAAAGTCAACTGGATAAAGACCTCGTCATTCACCCAGCCTGCGACGAATCCTCGCCACCAGTTAGCCCATCGGTCCCACTGGCTGCACGTGTAGCCGTAGTGATCTGCGGCCTCTTCGCCCATGCACACGCTTTGACAAGCCGCTTCGGTCGCCCTCATCAGCTTCCATGACAACATTTCGCTACTCTGGCCCGTGCGCTGCTCGGCTCCGGGTGCGAAGTCATCCGCTCGCTCGTCGGTCGCCGGTGCGTGGAGCCAGTCGCTTTCCGTGGATGCGGCTTCGGCTGCTCGCCCCTGTTCAGTGCTCATGGTGTTGATGACGCGGCCCCGGGTCCGGATTAGCTGGCCGGTTTCCGCTTCGTGGTAGTGGCTCAGAGCGAGAGTATACGGACGGCCAGCACGATCGACGTCCGAGATGGTTTCATGTTGCAGCGTGCAGACGATTTGCATTTTCTGGACCTCTCAGGCGTAGCGTTCGGGGGTGGCTGCCGCGTATGCGGCGGTCTGGACCTCGTTGAAAGTCGCGGTATCGACAGTCACCAGGCGCTTGAAAATCATCGTGCCGTACACGTCGGCGAGCGCGCGTGCTTCAGCGCAGAGCGCCGGGGCCTGATCGCTGCCCTCGGGGCTGGGTTTGCGGTTACGCCAGATGTTGATCGCGGCTTCGAGCTGCTCGATGGAAATGTCCGGCATGGTTGTATCTCCGTTAGGTTCGGACGCGTCGCGGCTCAGGCGACAATCCACATGAAAGGCTCACCCGAAAGAACGTCCAGGCCGACAGGCCCAACGTTATCCTCATGGCTATAGACAATCGCGCGCGCCTTCGCGCCTGCGGACTCCAGAAACGAAAGGATTGCGCGGCGGTTGCACTTGCCGCGATACGCCGTAACGTGTACGCCGTCGCTGGCTTCTGCTGTGATCACAACGTCATTCGACGCAATCAGCAGATCCACCTGCAGGGAAGAAGCAATGCGGTTCATGGCGAGTCCTCTGTTAGCCGTGGATGCGGAGAGAAGGTTTTTCATTGCTCGCAGTCCTCAAAGGGGCATCGGGGACCAGCAGCCGGGGGCGTGGCGGTACAGCGTCACGCGTTTGGTCTCGCCATTCAGTTCCGTTTCCAGACGCACGGCGCGCACGTCATCTTCCTGCCGACGCCACGTGTGCATGACGCGGATGGGTGCGGCTTCCTCGCAACCGAGAAAGTAAGCAGCGATACGGCGAAGAAGATTCGATTTCATGTTTGTGCGCTCCGGCTGGTGTTAAGGGTTTCAGGCTGACCGGGACCCAAGATTCTGAGTCCCTTCGTAGGGGTGGTTTTTGCCCGATCGGCAGCTGCTACCGTGCTGCCGCCAGTCCCCTTAGTTCGTCGTCCCGCGACTAAAGGAGCCCGGAGCCGTGGCCGCACAAGGGCGTGCCCGGAGGCCGCATGCGGAGCGGAGCCGCAGGCGAGCACCGAACGGGTGAGGACACGGCGAAGCGAACCCTTGTCCGGACACGGCGGAGGGCTACGGTCGCGAAACAGGACGACGAACTAAGGGGACTGGCCCGCGGTGGCCGGATACCGCGCGAGGGCGAAAACGCCGCGCGGCGAGCGCCCTCATGCGAACGCAGTTCGCATCATTCCAGGCAGTTGGATGTCCAGAAGGGACACCAGTCCCTTTTGGTCGGCGTCAGCCGAAAGGCAAGCGCTGAAAGCCCGAAGGGTCGAGACCCGCAAGGGGCTCGATGCGCAGCTCGCGACGCGAGCGGAGCACGCCATAGCGGTTTCCGGGCAACGCCCGGAAATGCCCCTCGCCTCTCTGTCTTGGGTGTTGCTGTGTTTCCCCATCCGGGCGCCGATGACAGACACGATTCAGACCCGGTGAAATGCACAGACGAAAAAAAAGCGCAGCCAGACCAACGGTCTGCATGCGCCCGGTCATACCCGGCTGAGTCTCAGCGATTCATGCGTCGATCAGCTGCTCACGGCTGTCCGCCGCCGGCGGACGTCGACGCTGCGACGTGCCCTTGCGGACCCTCATCGGAAAGCCCTGAAGATGGAAGTTTGCCGCGCGGACAATAGGCTGCAGTTCGGCCCATACTTCGGCGCCGGCGTCCGCCCCACGTCGATGCTCCTCGAGGATCGCCTTCATGAGCTGCCTCAGAATGTTGAGGTGACTACGAGTCAGCGGATCCTGGCGTGAGCGGTCGTTGGCCAGCAACAATCGCCATTCGTTCACACGACACTCCAGCGTGTTCCATTGAGTCGGCCGGATCGGCAAGCCATTCAGCACGCGAGCCGATAGCACCTGCGAAAGGATGACGGCCGCGTTGAGTGCCGGAGCCAGCTCGACCTGCTGCAGGGGACGCTGAGGCGTCGGATCGTTCCAGTGAGAGCCCATGACTTTGTCTCCGCTCAGATCGGCCGACACGTAGCAAGGCGAGACTGGAAGTGCCGCTCAAAGTCTGCTGCGCCTGCCGTATCGTTCCACTCGATCACGGCGTCCTCGCTGTTCGAAAATGTGCCGGCTTTTGTGTAGTTGATACTGCCCGTCTGAATGCTGCGGCCGTCGAGCACCATATCCTTGTCGTGCATGATCTTGTACTGGTCGGTCGCGCAAACTGTCGCGCCGGATCTAGCAAGGTACGCAAGGCCCCGCTGAATGTATGCGTCGCGGTCATTCGCTATGTTCTCGTTATAGTCAACGACGACGGACACCGTGACGCCTTCGCGGGCCTTCTGCGCGAGCGCTTCGAGCAAGGGGCGATAGGTCAAGACGTAAGCGAGCATATGGATCGATTGGTGGGCGGAATACACGCCGAACATCACCAGCGGCATACCGATGCCGTCCGGCGAAAACGCGTGCCAGTTCTCCCGCGTTGAGGGCGCTGTGGCCGTGCGTGTCTGGACGGCCTGCTGCACCTCCGTGGCCCAGCTGTCCGACGCGCATGCGTCTCGACACGCAAGTGCGACGATGATCGAAACCAGGGCGATGTGTGCTCTCATGATTTTTCAAGTCCTGTAGTTATGCAGCGCGGCACGGCTGCGATGCTGCGGTGACGTTATTGGTGACAGTGCGATCGCGTTGGGACTGGCGACGCTTGCACGCGCGGTGCGCGTCGCGGTCGGTGTCGGTGTACATGCGGGCTTCGGCCCGGGAGTGGTCGCAGGCTTCACGGATGACGTCGGATAGCTCGTTATCGGACAAATCCGCGAATGCTTGAAACGAAATGCGTAGTGCCTTGGCCATGACGCGTCCTCCGGATCTCTGCAGGTGAGCGTTACTCGAAATCGGCTGGCTGGGCGACGCCCGCCAGGATGGTGGTGCTGCTACGCTGCGCGTTCGTCAACACGTAGACGCTGTGATCGGCTCGTAGGGAGAAGCGGGACAGTACGGCGCCGCCCTGCTCGATCGCGATCAGGTTCCGAGCCTGCTCGTCTGGAGTCATTTCGGACCAGTCGCCTGTTGCATGCCGCAAGGCAAACTCGATCTCCGACCGGCCCACGCTGGCAAGCTGCGCGCGAACAACTTCGCCGGCGGCCAGTTCTCCAGTCGGGAAAAGTGGCTTCAGTTCGACGGCGCGAATGATCTGCCCCGCGGACCCGACCACGTAGCACTGAGCCTCGGGCGCGTTGCTTGGGGCGAGCGTCCGGGCCTCATCACGCTGGTCAGAGGAAAGTTCATGGAAATAGTGAAGTGTGGGCATCATTGCCTCCATCAGGGCTGTACGTGGCGCGCAGGCAGATCAAACGGCAGGACGCTCGCGACAAACGTCGCGACCCTTGCGCGGCCTTCCGCGTTTGCTAGGTCATTAAAGTCGGTGGGACTGCCGACGACGGATTCGAAAGACGGCAGCAGGGCGACGCCCCCAATCGCTCGGGCCGCCTCGGTTGATGATTCGAGGCCTTTGTTTCGCTGAACCAGCCGGATGTCGTTGTCGCGTCCGTTTGCGACGACATGCGCTGTGACACATCGCACGACGCCCTGCATGGACTCCAGTTCGAGCTTGTACTTGCCCTTGGGTGACTGGTGCCATGCTCCATCCGGCTGATAGCCCGCGAGGCTAACCTCACGGTGGAGTAAATCGTTTCCGGCGAACACCTTGACAGACGCGCTCGCTGCGAGACCGCGCGGCATGACGGTCTCAATTTTCGCAAGCGCCTTCTCGATAAAGAACTGGTCGTTGTCGCCGCAAATGATCTTCGGCTGGGATTTGGGCAGGCGCGGCCGCAAGGCTTTGGCAACCTCCACAAGATTGCCCGCGTCAAAACAGACGACAACGGGCAGGCCTGTCGATTCAAACAGGCTTGCACCGGTCGCGTAGCCCTCCACCAATAACACGGCCGGGCACGCACACAATGCCGCGATGCCGTCCGCTCCGATGATGTGGAATGTGCCTTTCTTGCGAGCGCCGCTCGCGAAAAGCTTCAGACCATCCGACCTGTCGGAGATTGCCTGCACGGTCCAGAGCTTCCCGTCGACGTCGCGCGCGGGAACAACGAGGAAGGATTCCTTGCTGCCGCGGAACGATTCGAGATTCAACAGTACGGCTATGTCATGGACCCCGTTTCGCGCGACGCGCACGCCGTAAGCGCCTACATTCTTGCGAATGCAATATCCGTGGCGCGACGCGTCCGACTCCGAGAGGGTTGCCAGAATTGCTTCCGTCTTCTCGGCGATCGCCGCATGTTCGCGCTCGACCTCGCGTTCACGAGCGATCGCCCGCTCGCGCTCTTGCGCGTTCAGCACGGCCCGTTGTTCGGGGGTTAGACGGATACCGTCGTAGTGCCAGGAACCCTCGCGGCCGAGAAAGTTGCGGATGAAGCCTTTCGGGACTGGACTGAGACTCAGGATATAGGCGCCCTTCTTCTGCCCTTTCGCGCCTTTGAGCAGGACGTTATGCCATTTTCCATCGGCGACGGGTGTCTCTCGCTGCAGGCCGTAGTCTTCCATCGCGTCCGCGAACGACGCGAGCACCTCCGACTCGTTCAGACCAACCGTCTGGAGCGCGTTGCCGTCAAGCAGCCACTTCGAAAACGGGGTCCGGTCTGCCGACGCGGGGATCCAGCACACGCGCTGTTCTCTGTCCCACTCGGCACCAAGCGCGCGCGCCTGAGGCTGATCGCCGCTCGGTACAGCCAGAAACAGCCGTTGCCCGGGTTCTGTCAGCTTGGCGCGTTGGGTAGCTGAAAGCTGCGATGCAGTGCCGGTGGCAGCATTGCGGGGCGTCACGCGCGAATGCCGGGCGGATGCGAGCGTTTGAGCCAGGGCGCGGTCTTCTGCGGCGGAGTTTCTTCTGGTCATGATGGCGTACATGTCAGGTTCGACTCTGTGAGGTTATTCGGAAAGCCATACGCGGAATTCCGCGAGCTTGGCGCGGCGACCTTCAGCAACACCCTTCTGAAACGCACGCCGATAAATGCTCAACGCCTGCTTGATCGCCTCGATATCGGCGTCACGGGAAAGCGTAAAGAGAAGGGTTTGGGTTTCAGCGTCTGCATCGTCATGAACTTCGGTGCGAAACTCGGTCCGGACAATGAATTCCGGTCCGTCGTGCTGAACGATGACTTCTGTGCTGTCGAGTGCCTGCTGATCCATCACTACCCCCTGTTTTTGCGCTGACCGGGCCCCTAGATTCGGAGTCCCGGCGTACCGTGCTTTGCCGAGAAAGCGGCTCCTTTCGAAGCTGCCGCCGTTCCCCTGAGTTCCTCGTCCCGCGACAAAAAGAGGCACGCATGAGCAGCGGTCAAGGATTCAAGCGCGGGGTGGGTGCGGGCAGTCGCGCAGCGACAACACGGCCCCGCGCGCCTTGACCGCTGCGATGGCGTGACTACTGTCGCGGTGGTGGACGGGGAAACAGGGGGCGGGGTTTCGGCACGGAGATCGACCGAGGCTAAGCGCCGCGCGGCGAGCGCCTTCTCGCGCTGCAGGCGCGACTCAACAGCGCGTTCGGAAGAACGAGGAGCGCAGCGAAAAAAAAGCCCCGCGCGAGCGGGGCGAAGGTACTGCTTCCGAGGCACAACAACGACAACAACAACAACAAAGCACAGCGGTCGCACGGTGAGACTTTTCGGGAGCGTAGCGACCGATCGGCGAGGCGCTGGCAGCCCCGACCGCAGGGAGAGGGGCGAGACTCCTGCGGAGGCTCGACGCTTAGCCCGCGCTGTTTGCGGGCGTAGCGCAACATAGCCGGTCTTTGCAACGCAAAGACGCCCCGGAAAAGACGTGTCAGTCATGTTCCGATTCATCAAGGATCACTGACCAGCGCGGCAATATTTTTCCGGACCTCGATTCAAACCGGCGTGCAGCAGCAAACCAGCATGCAAATACAACAAAACAAATCAAAGACAACGCAAGATAGCCAAGCATCACACGCTTGATCAAGAACCAGTTGCCTTGTGCGACCGAGCATCCCTGTGGTGCAACAAAGTTCAGATGCGAAGCGAGCACCGGACTAAAAAAATGGACGACAGCAACCACAAACGGCGCAACGATCCAGATTAGCGCGCCGGACGAAAGAGCCACGAGTGACCAGACGAACAGTTCGAGAACGACGGACCGGGGCACTCGGCGCCACGCTACTTTCACGACTGCGGGCGATGGCTCAGTCTGTGTCGAAAGACGTCCGGCAAGGAAAGCAAATACGATCGAACTGAGCATTGGCAAAAGTCAGGCAGTCGGCAGAAACACGGTCCTGGAACGGGCTGGAACAGAACGCAGTTCAGCGAATGAAGGATCGTGCGGCAGAGTCATGCGATTAGCATTCTGTGGGACAACAAAGCCTACGTTCTGCTGCACATGATCCATATCGCCCCCTGTATCTCGACAGGGGGAGCGAAGCGCGCGCAATCGGAACGTCTTTGGCAGAGTCGTGCGAATGCTCTGCACATAGTTCACGGATGAAGCACCGATGCGACGCGCGCGCGTCACCGCGATAGCGGTGATTGCTGCGCGCGTCGGTTCGTTTCTTGTTGCGGAGAGGTTGGTCATCCTCGGGCTTTCTTCGTGTGGTTTTCTTTTTTGTCTGTTCGCTGGCGAACAGACATCTATATTTTAATCACTTCGCGGACTGACTACAATTTATATTTCGCAATCGTTGACAGGCCGGGGGAAGGGGTTCCAAGGGGGAACCGGTACGGGGTTCCCCCTTCGGTCGGCAAAGCCGATTCCCATTCCCGCCGCGGCTTTCCGACGGTGTGTAGCGCCGGCAGGCGCGTACCGGAGGAAAGCCGCGGCGCACTTCGGGCGTGACGAACCCGGGAACCACGTCCCTGCATTGAGGCGAAAAAAAACCCCGCTGCGAAGCGGGGCTAAAGGGTCCGAAGACCCGAGGGGAGAGAGTCGGTATCAGGCTGCTTGCTGGACTGCCTTGAATGTGGCGGGGTTGGTCGGCGGGAACGGCCAGGCTGCGGCAGGGTTGAGAGCGGGTGCGGTGCCGATGGCGCGCACGACGTTTTTCGGTGCCGCGTCTACGTCATCGCCCTGTGGGGCGAAGTCTGCCGCCTTCGGGAAGTGCCACGGCTCGGCGTTGTCGCTGACGTGGGACGTTTCGCCTTCCGCAGCTTCCACGTGATCGGCAAGCTCTGTTCCGCTTGCGTCGCCGCCCTGTTCGTCATCTGTTTCGTCCATATCATCGTCCGCGTCGTTGGCGTAATAGCGGACCTGATGCACTTCGGCTGCGGACATGAATTCGGGCAACCAGTTCTTGCCAGCGAGCAACTTTTCGGCAGCTTCCGCTGCTTCGCCCTTCTTCATCTTGGCGAGTCGTTTGCCTTCTTCCGCCGAGACCACCCCGCTGACCACGGCGACGATGCGATCCTTCGACACATGGTTCAGATAGCTCTCGCGGGTCGGTTGCCAGTAGGCCGACAGGTTTAGGTCAAGCGCACCGGCAATTGCGTTGACCGCATTGGGGGCGTCGTTGCGGCTCACGCCGTTGATGCTCAGCGCGGTGCAGACCGATAGAACGTTCAGGAGGCGATCTTGCGGCTGCTCAAGGAGCCACCCGAAAAGCTCGTTCGGATTCGCGGGCAGGAGCTTGCGCCACGTCTGCACGTATTCGCGCAGTCCGCGCGCGTGCTCGTTCTGCTCCAGTTCGGGGGCGGCACGGCTCATATCGTTAAACGCTTCCCTGCTGCTGACCTGAACAACGCTCGCACCGTCGATATAGCCGGTATAGAGGAAATCGAGCGCAAGCTTATGCACGATGGTGACAAGCGCAACATTCGGGTTCATCGCGAGTGCCGACTGGACCGCTGCCGTGCGGTGAGCGGTCAGATTCAGGACAAGCTTTTCCGAGTGAACACCCTTTTCCTTCTTCGTCATGCTGCGTGGAAGCTCGACACCGCTGTCCTGCATCATCGTGCGCGCTTCCTCGCGATCTTCGCGGCGAACAAGGCCACGATGCACAGTGAGGCCACCGTTATGGCTCACGTAGACGATAGCGCCGCTGACCTGCATCTGTGCGGGCGTGAATTCACCTTCGCGTTCCTCGATTTCGGCGATTTCGCAAGCCAGCTTGTTGTCCTCAGCTTCGAGCGCTTCAACGGCCTCGTCGCTCAGATGTCCGTCCTCCCCTTCGTCCACGTCGTAATGCGCCTGGAGCGCGTCCGTGACTTCGTCGTAGCGCTTTTGCAGCGCGTCGAAGTGTTGCTGTTGCTCCGGGTTCAGTGGGGCCGGTTGGGCGTACAGTTGCGTGAACTGGTTATGCTCGTCGTAGTCGAACTTCGGGCGCGATTCGACCCAAGCCCAGCCTTCGGCCTCGATGGTTTTGACTTCGCTGGCGACTCGTTGATCAAAGACGCGCATCAACACGTCGCGGTTCAGAATGAAACCTTCGTCGTTCTCCGAAAAGAGATCGCGTTCGACCATGCCGCCTGCGGCTTCATACGCCTCGACTGTAACGAAGCGCACCATGCGGTCATTCAGCGACAGCTTGTCGCCTTTAAGACGGGCGCGCAGTTCGCGGGGGTTACGCGCCCAATCGCTCTGAGCGCCAAACCACACAGCTTCCTGTGTCTCATGATCGTCGGTCATCGCAAGCGCTTGAATCTGTTCAAGCTCCATTTCGTCGTCCGCGAAGAGGTCGAACAGCTTTGGCGATACGCTCGCCAGTTTCAGATGACCGGCCACAGTTTTCGGCGTGACCTTGAACACCGCCGCGATGAATTCGGGACTGCGGCCTTGGTCCGTGAGAGCTTTGTAGGCGATGAACTGATCCGCCGGATGCGGGGGCTTGCGCAGGTCATTCTCGGTGGCGCTGGCGAGGATAGCGTCCGCTTCCGAAATCTTCTTGCAAGGGACCAGATGATCGAGCGTGATATCCCCGCGCTCGACATTCACCAACAGACCGAGGCGACGCGTCTCGCCAGCGTCCACGCCGTAGGTCTGTTCCTTCTTCGCGCGCTTCTTCATCGGATGAACGACGAGATTCTGCAGCAGACCGACCGCCCTGATGTTGTCCGCGAACTGCAAGATGGTCGCCTCGGTGCGCGGTTTCTGGCGCTGGTTGTACGGCGACGCGACCAGCAACCGGAGGGGAATCATCTCGATTCCGGACCCTGCGCTTAGCGCGTTCGGCAGTTCAACTGCGGGCGCATTGTCCGTTGCGTTCACGTTGGCATCTTGGGCGTTCACGGTTTCCATAGCGGTTCCTTTAGAAAAGATAGGTGTTACGGGTTGAGTGGGACCGCCGGGCCCCAAGATTCTGAAGTCCCGGCCTAAGTTGTTTTCCAGAGTCGACGGCTTCCTTCCGAAGCTGCCGCCGTTCCCCTGAGTTCATCGTCCCGCGACAAAAGGAGCGCGAAGCGTGCGACGGTCAAGGATTCAAGGGCGGGAGGTGGTGCGGGCAGTCGCGAAGCGACAACACGGTCACGCCCGCCTTGACCGGCAAGCGCGAGCAGCTACTGTCGCGAAAAGGACGGGAACACAGGGGACGGGGATTTCGGCAGGCAGGTATGTCGCGAGGGAAAACGCCCCGCGCGGCGAGCGCGCTCACTGAGCCGCTGCAGGCGGCGAAGCTGGAGGGGATGGCACGCGCCGGGGCAAGACCGCGGAGCGGCGTAGCCCCAAGAGCGGGCGTCTCGAGATTCCGGGGCGCGGATGTGGGCGGCTTGCGTGCCTGGCGTCAGACAGGAACGCAAGGTGCCGCGCCCCGGCACGATAGCTGCGGGCGCGCGACGCTGCGTGCCCTGTCATGCTGGGATTAGTCGCCGGAGTAAAGCTGTTCGGCAACCTTCTCGGATTCCGGGCGTTTGGCCCAAATGGCATCCATGCGCTCGAAGGCAAGACTTTGCGTGGGGACGTTGTCGACCACTATTCCGTCGCGCAGGACGTTAAACGAGACGACTAAGATCCCCAAGGGGTTGCGGGTCTGGATGCGCTGGGTATCGAGTTGCAAGGTTTGCTCCGTTTCAGTAACCGCCAGGTCGAGGGCGAGTCTCAGCCCGCAATCTCAAAATAGAACCCGCTACGCTTCGCTTCATCCCACGCAGCACACCAAAGGATCATTGCTTCTTCGGGCAAGCTCGAAAACGTCTCGCTAATGATTCCGACGCTCTGGAGCGCGTCAAGCATCGCCATATTGGCGTCGCAGAAGTCGTGGGAGTGACAAATTAGCGGGTCCATCTGGCTTCTGTTTCGCTCGACCACTACTGCCTGCTCCGCTGGGGTTAGCCAGTCGGCCAGAACCTCGGCGAAGCGCTTGGCGCAAAACTCAATTGCGCATGCGTGCGCTGCCGCACTGGTCGGCATCGGTTCATCGCCAACGGGCTTTAGCGCGCCCTCGGCTCCCACAACGTAGGGCATCCACCCCGCAGCGGTTTGCACTGCCACCGGCACACCGGGCGCGATATCGGACATTTCGGGTCCGCCTAGCGTCTTCGCAAGGCCTTTCACTTCGGCTGGTTTCATCATTCTCCTTTCAGGTTTGGCGGGCGCTGCACCCTCGCCCGCCGTGATTTCTGGTCATCCGAGCAATCCCGCCTTCAACTCGTCCACCGAGTCGGAGAACGTGAATTTCTTCACGCGGCCAGCGTCGTCAAACAAGATCAGCAATTGCTTTTTGTGAACGTCTGCGCCGCGTGCGAAGGCCGAGACAATCGGTACAAAGTTGATTGCCTTCGGGGTCGAGCGGGCATACTCGTACGTCCACTGTTCAACGCCCATTTCGTTGAAACTGACCTTGGACGGCGATCCGAGCGTGCTTTGAATCTCGGCCTTGGTCGTCTTGCCTTCGGTGATCTGCGCGTTGATACTCTCCGCGCTCTGTTCCTTCATGGCGACGTTGCCGACGCTCGTTGCGCAACCTGCGCAAAGCATTGCTACTGCGATAGCGAGAAAAAGCGATTTCATGATGATGCCCCCTGTGTGATGGAAATGATGCAACGGCAAACCAACTGCAATCCACGGCGTGACAGCCCTATCGAAGGCGCTCCGTCACGTCGCAAACATCCTGAATAAAGCGGCCTCCAATCGAGCCACCGGCAATGCGACTACCTTCTGCGGTGAAGCCTTCGGCCAATGTCCCGAACAGACCGCGATAGCACGAAACAACCTCGTCCAATGATTCGCAAGCGGGCGGATCGTAATGGCGCACGATGCGTCGCGTTCCGCATTCGGTTGTGCTGTACACCGTGATCTGGTGATAGTTGCCTGCTGCGATAGCCTTTGCGATGGAGCGCCCCTCCTTGACCATCATTGCCTCCTGTTGGCGGTTCAAAGCTGACCGGGCCCCTAGATTCCGAAGTCCCGGCGTAAAAGATGTTTCTGCTGAGTCGGCGGCGTCTCTCGCCGTTGCCGCCGTTCCCCTGAGTTCGTCGTCCCGCGATCAAAGGAGACGCGGACGGAGCTGGGTCAAGGATTCAAGCGCGGGGTGTGGGGCGGGATGGAGCGATAGCGACTGACACGGCCCCGCGCGCCTTGACGCAGCGCAGGACGTGGCTACGATCGCGAGAAAAGGACGGCGAACGAGGGGGACGGGGTTTCGGCACAGAGAGCTGCTGCACGACGAAGCGAAACGCCCCGCGCGGCGAGCGCGCTCACCGAGCTGCAGGCAGCGAGGCTGGAGGGGATGGCACGCGCCGGGGCAAGTCCGCGGGACGCGGCGCAGTCCCAAGAGCGGGGGTGCATGTTCACCGGGACGCGAGGTCGTCAGCTTGCGTGACGGGCGCAGCCTGGCGCGCGAGGTGCCGCGTCACGGCTGGATCGCTGTAGCGGTACCGGAAACAGAATCGCCGGCACTCGGCCGGCGTCGGATGCGTAACGCCATCTGTAGCGTGAGGATATCTGTAGCCTCACGCTACCTGTATCGACAGGCGATTGTTATCGTACATGTGGAGCATTGACAGGAAGTAGCTCGGATCCGCTGGCCACTTGCATTGCTGCCAATAGGCGAGCAATGCACGGCGGACGGGTTCCGGATACTCGCGTACCCGCTTGCGTCCCCTGCGCCAATCCTCCGCGCGTCTGGCTCGTTCTGTAACCGTCTGACGCGCCCATTGCTGTTGACGCTGCTCCATCTCCTCATCAACGGTGATTTGCTCTGCCTCGATCTGGTCCGCGAAAAGCGGGAGCGCCTCCCGCTCTTTGCGCTGCTTGCGCGCGAATGCAGCGCGTTTGCGGCCAGTGTCGCGAAACTCATACCGTTCCTGCCGTTTGAAGCGCATAGCGTTCCCCTAACGGCAGTGGGCGGGCGTCCCGCTCGCCTGAATATGGTGCGTGATAGCGCGTTTGGCGCCGATCAGCGTCCGGCGACTTTTCAGGACGAATCCGCCGGACGCGTCAACGATCTGCGCCTCGATCTTCTCGACGCGATCGACGTAGGACAGGTGAATGTAGTGTCCCTTGTAGCCGATGGTATGAAACATGGCTCAGGCCTCCACACTGGCCGGAAAACCGGCTTGCGCGAGTTCGGCTCGGGCTTCGTCATCCCATGCGGTCGGCGAGTTGCCTTCGCACCGATATGCGTACTCATACGCTGCCTCGCGGTCATCCGGGTTGGTCGCCGTGATCTTCACCGCGACCTCGCGATAGGTGCCGTAGTCGTGGCCGTGGTTGCTCTTGGTATAGAGCAATGCCCCCTCGGGCGGCTCACCGAGCACGCGTTTGATCAGATTGATGAACGCCTTGCACTCGGCCCGATTTCGTTCCGGGAAATCGGCCTTGCCGATGTCCGCTGACTCTTCGTCGCATGGGCCGGGTCCGACTTCGATGCTTTCTACCAAGGCATTTCCCCTTGTCGTTGGTGGTGCGGTTTGTGCTGACCGGGCCCCTAGATTCCGAAGTCCCGGCGTAAAAGATGTTTCTGCTGAGTCGGCGGCGTCTCTCGCCGTTGCCGCCGTTCCCCTGAGTTCGTCGTCCCGCGATCAAAGGAGACGCGGACGGAGCTGGGTCAAGGATTCAAGCGCGGGGTGTGGGGCGGGATGGAGCGCAGCGACTGACACGGCCCCGCGCGCCTTGACGCAGCGCAGGACGTGGCTACGATCGCGAGAAAAGGACGGCGAACGAGGGGGACGGGGTTTCGGCACTGAGAGCTGCTGCACGACGAAGCGAAACGCCCCGCGCGGCGAGCGCGCTCACCGAGCTGCAGGCAGCGAGGCTGGTGGGGATGGCACGCGCCGGGGCAAGTCCGCGGGACGCGGCGCGGCCCCAAGAGCGGGAGTGCGTGTTCACCGGGACGCGAGGCCGTCAGCTTGCGTGACGGGCGCAGCCTGGCGCGCGAGGTGCCGCGTCACGGCTGGATGGCTGCGGCGGTACCGGAAACACCAACGCCGGCACTCGGCCGGCGTCGGACGTGCAACCTGATGCGACTACCACGTGAGACGGGGATGCTCGTTCGTCGGCATGAAGTTCAGAAAGTCCATCCGCCGCGCAACAATGGCGGTTGCATCGTCGAGTGACACGCCCGATTCCGTGACGAATAGCTGGATCAGTTCCTCGTCTGACGCGGCCTCGTCGTTGCTAAGAACCGACTCAAAATATTCGCGTGTCTTCTCGTCCAGCTTTGCACTCAACCTGGTCTCAGGTTGCGCGCCCTCACTGCCATCGCCGCGCGAGTCGAGCGGTTGTGGTGCGGTGAGCGCAATCACCTCCGCTGCTTCGATCAATGCGTTGTGCTCAGCCGTGGTCAGTCCAAAGGCCTTGGGCCATGCTTTTGCCAGCGCGTCGAGCGCTGCACGCATGCGCCTGTGCATGTCGTGTGCGGCATCAACCTTCGTGGCCAGTTCTGTCAGGCTGCGCCGCGCATTCGCCTTGCCCACTTCTGTGCCGTTTTCCAGCGCAGCGAGCATGATAGGCATCAACGCCTTCCATTTTGGTTCGAGACTGACGGCTTCGCCGCGCGTTACTCGACGTGTTCCGGTTGTCATCATCGTTCTCCCAACGGGGTCGATATCGACCCCACAACATCAGTTAAGGATGCTCAAATACAGGTAGGTTCGGGACATGATCGGCGTCCGAATCGAGCCTGACCCACTGAAAACCTTCGCCGCGTGCCCAGGCCCACAAGTCGGCGAGGTCGTCCGGCGGTGGCTCGGACGGCCGCATGATGGCGATCGTCTCCGCAGTCGGCACGGAGACAAAGAAACCAAATTCATACGGGCCGCAATAACACCAAGGGATCGAATCGCCCTCTCTTTCGAGTAGGTCGAGCGTCGGACGCGAAAGGTGGGCGGTGCCGATCGTCGGGATCGTGACGGTTTCTGGTGTGCCCGCCAAAGCGTCCGATGCGCGTTGAAGCCACTCGGCGCGCTTTGCGGTTCCCAGCGGCATGAGACGAACCGCGTCGCGCACAACTGCCAGTAGCGCGGCGCCGCGTTGCAGGCGTCCCGCTTCGGCGTCATCCAGTGGGCGCAA
The DNA here is from genome assembly GCF_001634365.1 of Paraburkholderia phytofirmans OLGA172. Lineage (NCBI taxonomy): Bacteria > Pseudomonadati > Pseudomonadota > Betaproteobacteria > Burkholderiales > Burkholderiaceae > Paraburkholderia > Paraburkholderia phytofirmans. Next base: position 26,558 of record NZ_CP014581.1, on the reverse strand, counting down.
CGTCGCTGCGATGCCGTGATTGGAAAACTCGTTTTCAAGGTAGGACAAGCCGTCAAAATCGGCGTCTGTCCGATCGGCAAAACTCACCAGAACATTTGCGGGTGCATTCATGATGTAGGCTCCGTGGGCCGCCTGGGCGGCCCCGTCCAATGGTTAGAGTCCTGCGGTGATGGGTCGGCGGCGCTCGGGGTGGTTAGCAGCCGTCGCCGCAAACTGGTACGCGCGCAGCAACGTCGTGAACAGCCCTTCGTAACGGTCCGCTATGTACGCCTTGAAGCCTTCCGCGTCCCGTCCGATCAGCACGTCAACACCGTTGATTTCCTGCCGGAAATTCGCGTCATCGTGGTTGGTCGGCACCTTCATGACTTCCACGCCTTTACGCCGAACGACGAGACAATCGGCGTGTCCGAAAAGATCCGTCATGCCGTGATGCGTCCAGCCGAATCGGCGCGCAGCGATCGAGGTAGGCCGCTCAAACATCTTCATGCCCCGCTGCAAATAGACTTCGCTGACGTGCTGGCCGCATACCTCGCAAGCGCCGAGGCGTTCGCTTGACTGCCCGGTTGCCTTCAACGTGTAGCGCAGTACTTCGCCGTCATGGTCGTGGACGGTGGTTTCAATCGGTGCGCGCTGGCTCATTGCTTGCCCGCCTTTCCGGCTGCGGCCTTCGCCAGTCGCTTCGCTTCCAGCTTCAGTGCATACCGCAGCTTGTCCGCGATCTGCTCATCGCTGAGGGTTTCGAGCAACGTCAGAACGCTTCCGCCGTTCTCGTTCACCATGATGGTTTTCTCGCCTGCATGCTTTCCCCATTGCGGGCCAGCCTTGCCCTTGTAGTCGCGGTGTTCGTGCCGGTAAATGATGGCCAGCTTCTGCTTGCGCGAAAGCGTCGCCGAGTCGATGGGTTGCACTGCATCGGACATGTCTCGTTCTCCCTACGGGTTGAGCTGACCGGGCCCCTAGATTCCGAGTCCCGGCGTGAAAGATGTTTCTGCTGAGTCGGCGGCGTCTCTCGCCGTTGCCGCCGTTCCCCTGAGTTCGTCGTCCCGCGATCAAAGGAGACGCGGACGGAGCTGGGTCAAGGATTCAAGCGCGGGGTGTGGGGCGGGATGGAGCGCAGCGACTGACACGGCCCCGCGCGCCTTGACGCAGCGCAGGACGTGGCTACGATCGCGAGAAAAGGACGGCGAACGAGGGGGACGGGAATTCGGCACAGAGAGCTGCTGCCCGACGAAGCGAAACGCCCCGCGCGGCGAGCGCGCTCACCGAGCTGCTGCAGGCAGCGAGGCTGGAGGGGATGGCACGCGCCGGGGCAAGCCCGCGGGACGCGGCGCAGTCCCAAGAGCGGGGGTGCATGTTCACCGGGACGCGAGGTCGTCAGCTTGCGTGACGGGCGCAGCCTGGCGCGCAAGATGCCGCGTACCGGCTGGATTGCAGCAGCGGTACCAGAAGCGACAACGCCGGCACTCGGCCGGCGTCGGAATCAGATGACAATCTAACGAAACTAGAAGACAGGGAAATGGTTGAACAGGTCCGGCGTGGGAAACGGTGCCAGCGGTTTATCCTCGGTGTCCGCGTCCTCTGAGCGCCCCTCCAGCTGCGGACCCGAATTGTCGTCCGCGATCTTGATGAAGCCGCGATCAAGGGCGCCGACGATGATCCGCCTTTTGTCCTCGTCTGTTTCGACGGGGAGACCCTCTATCAACTCCCTGACATCGAAGTTGAAGCCCGACCCCTCGCCTTTCGCATACGAAGTCGTGAACCAGTATTCCATCGGCCCCTGGTCGACGTCATCATCAAGATAGCGGCGATACACCTTCACGCCGTTGTGTTCCGCGAACAGCTCCGGACTGACGAAAATCTGCTGGTACGGCATGGTTTCTCCTTTCGAGCAATATCACTGCATGGTGTTCACGCCCGCCAGACTGCGGGCGTCTTCAATCAGGCCGCCATCGCGAACAGATCGAGCTGGCTTAGCGGCTGGGCCATCGAAACCGCTTGCGCTGTGGGAACGTGTGCCGGCTCTTCCTGTTCAACAGATTCGAAATCGCAGACCACAACCTCACACACCGGCGAGACACCGTGCCAATCGCCGCGATACGTCTCCGTGTCGATTCCGCAATTGGCCTCAAGCGATATCGCCGTTTGATCCAGGAATTTCCGGCACTTTTCAGCGATGCTCTCCTGATAGTCCCGCTGTCCCGAATAGCGAAAGGGTGCGGACATCTGCGGGACAATGAACGTACCCCATCGCGCGATGCGCGACGCCAGTTCGATTACCTTGTATTCGAACTCCGCGCCCTTGTAACGGCCGCAGTAACCGTCTGCTCTCACGCGGCCAAAGGGTGGATTAGAAATCACCGCGTCGAACCGGTCGAACTCTTTCCACCAGTCGCCGAATACGTCCGCGTGAATCCAGACCGCATCGGGCACTACCTTTCGACCAACGCGCACATATTCCGCGCAGCGCTCGACGCATACGATTGATTTCGCTTTTCCTTCGCAGGCATACGCGAGGGAGCCGATCCCGGCGCACAGGTCGACAATCGAGTCACAACCGCTCGGCACTTCGATGGAAAAATCGCGGGCGAGACCCCACGGCGTGAAAAACGCACCCATCGCGCTGTTATCGTGATTCGCCCCTTCCTGAAAATTTTCGAGTACGAACAGACGTTCATCCTCCGTCAATCGACGGTCAAGGGCGACAAGCCGGTTCACTTCTGCCATCGCCTTAGTTTGTGCCTTAGTCAGTTTCATATGCTTCCCCGTAGGATGTTCAATCGGCGGCCACGTCATCGCGCGGCCTGCGCTTTTTCAGTTGATGCGTCGCGCCCTACCAAGGCCGTAGAAACCACCGACGCCGAGAATGTCCGCCGCCATGTCTGCCAGCGCGAAAAGACTTGGACCGCCCGTGTATTCGCAATGCCACTCACCGAGCAGCGAAAACGAGACAGGCTCCCTCGGGCGCTCGAAGTCAGCACGCAGATACGCACCCGGTGCCGGGCCAGTAAAAAACGAACCGGCTACCTCGATGCGATCGAATTTGTAGGGGTAGATGCACTGCTGGTAATCGCTCACTTCTTCTGCTTTGATCATTGCGCGTCCTTAAAGCTGACCGGGCCCCTAGATTCCGAGTCCCGGCGTAAAAGATGTTTCTGCTGAGTCGGCGGCGTCTCTCGCCGTTGCCGCCGTTCCCCTGAGTTCGTCGTCCCGCGATCAAAGGAGACGCGGACGGAGCTGGGTCAAGGATTCAAGCGCGGGGTGTGGGGCGGGATGGAGCGCAGCGACTGACACGGCCCCGCGCGCCTTGACGCAGCGCAGGACGTGGCTACGATCGCGAGAAAAGGACGGCGAACGAGGGGGACGGGGTTTCGGCACAGAGAGCTGCTGCACGACGAAGCGAAACGCCCCGCGCGGCGAGCGCGCTCACCGAGCTGCAGGCAGCGAGGCTGGAGGGGATGGCACGCGCCGGGGCAAGTCCGCGGGACGCGGCGCAGTCCCAAGAGCGGGGGTGCATGTTCACCGGGACGTGAGGTCGTCAGCTTGTGTGACAGGCATAGCCTGGCGCGCAAGGTGCCGCGTCCCGGCTGGATCGCTGCGCGGTACCGGAAACAGAAACGCCGGCACTCGGCCGGCGTCGATGGTTATCCCGCGCGCGAGTGGCTACTGAGTCGTCGCCGGAGATGGATAGGTAACGTGGATTTTTCCGTCCGGCGTGAGCGTGAACTCACCCGGGCCTGCGTAGCCTGCGGGCTTCGTCGGCTCGTAAATGTAAATCGCACCGGGTTTCATGTTTCGTTGCGCCTGGGTTTGTGGTGGCTGCGTCTGAACACAGGCGGAAAGCACGATAACAGCGGCAATCAGGGCGACACGGTATGCGGTGGCAAGCATATTTCTCTCTCTTCGTTGGCGGCCGCGCAGGCACGGCCGCATGCTGTTTAAACGTCGATCGTCAACAGAACGGTCCGAACATTCGTGCCAGATTCTACAAACGTTCCCTCCGGCAGTTCTTCCCACGTACCGCCTCGAGCTTCAACAAGCGGCAAAAGCTTTTCGTTCTGTCGTGGGCCATTCGCACAGATCGCAACCAGACGTGCGCCCGGTTTCATAAAGTCCAGTGCATGTGAAATATGCGCGATATCCTGACCATTGGCGAAAGGCGGATTAATGATGATTCGGTCGAACAGGCCCAGCTCGTCGCCGCACTCCAGAAAGTCGGCGCATACGACCTTTATATCGGGGTGTGACGCCGCGAGCGTCCGAGAAAGCGCGTGATTTATCTCGACGGCAGTAACGGTGATGGTGGTGCGGTCGATCGCTTCGAAAATCGCGTTGATGATGCGGCCGGTTCCTGCGCTGAACTCGCCAACCGAATCCCCCTCCTCGATCGCCGCCTCTTCCACCATACGCGCCGCTAGGGCGGACGGTGTCGGGAACAGTTGCGGCGCGCTGACTACCTGCACACCGGCCCGCAGCAATTCGCGCAAGCGGTCGAAATCCTCTCCCTTTTCCCGTGTCTCGACCGGGGCCGCCGGCTCGGCCATGCGCGATTCAACGCTTGACGGCTCGCGCTGGCTTTCGATCCTGACCGCCTCGGGCGTGTTGCTTTCCACCGCGGGCGGGTCGACGCGCTTCTGGTCCGTGATGTACACCTGAGCCAACCGGTAGCCGTCTCCCGCGACCAACGCACGGCGAATGCGGTGCGCGCCGTGCTTGTCGTCGGCGGCGATCTTCCGGACGCTCTTGTAGTCGTCCGGGCGGTTCTTCCACTGCGCAGCAGTCATTTCGAGAAAGCCCTCGCCGGGGTAGTTCGTGAGTGGAGACAGTTTCTTTGTGGCCTTCACGGCTGCGGCGTCTGTGGCTTCGGGTTCGCGGTATCCCTTCACCTCTTCGATTCCATATTTCCACTCATTGCGCCAATGAACGACGGCGGGCGCGCTCGTGGTAACGCTATTGATGCGACCGCTTGCACGATTGACCCGGATCACGACCAGCCATTCGCCGCCGACAAGCACGCGCCCGCCCGGCTTGATGTCGTGGTGGTCTGACGCAATGCCGCCGTTCTCGTCCAGCATGGCGCGCTCATATGCAAGCCGGTTTTCCAGGTGCATGATCCAGCGCTGACGCCAGGCTATGGTTTGCCTATGGACTGGAATGCAATGTTCGCGCGCCTGCTCGACGGTCATTTTTTCGTCGGCCAACATCGAATAGACCGACGTCCCCCAGGTCTTTCCTTGCTCGTAGATGGATACGTGGTCAAACGCTGCGATCTGTTTCGCCTGTTCCAGCGTGAGGCCCTCGGTCTGCCACTTCGTGAGGTTCTCGCTTGCCTCGGCGCTCTCCCGCCGATGTTTGCGGAGGTCTGCCTCCAGTGTCCTGATGCGACGGTGGCGCACGTCTGGCTTTTGCTTGTATTCCGCGTGGCGACGTGCCCCGGTTGCGCGACGCGTCCAGTATTCGGATGTTTCCCAAAGATTGACGGCACGACGCATGCCGTTTTCGATGCGCTCAGCGTCACGGCGCGCGTGGCGCTCGCTGTGATGGCCAACGAGGATAGGCTGTCCGAGCGGGATATGATCCGCGATAGCGGCGACGGCTTCACGCGCCGTGTGCGCTTCGCTCGCGCGCTTTTCGCTGTAGTCCTCGAACCGGTCTGCCCTGTCTTCTGCCCGATCAACTAGCGTGGTGTCCTCGTCGCCAACCTCGCCGCAAAGTTCAAGCAGCAGATCCTCGCGCGACGGCGACCACGCCGGAGCTACGAAAAGATCCTGTTTCGGTGCAAAACGGAAACCTGCTTCGTGAACGCGTTTGTACAGGCCATCGTCCAGACGCGAAGTCGAGTAGAGCCGCAGCTTATTGTCTTCGGGTGAATAGGTGGCGCTGAGATTTTGCAATAGGTGGCGCTGAGATTTTGCATCTAAAGTTCTCCTTACAGGTTGAGCTGACCCGGCCCCTAGATTCCGAGTCCCGGCGTGAAAGATGTTTCTGCTGAGTCGGCGGCGTCTCTCGCCGTTGCCGCCGTTCCCCTGAGTTCGTCGTCCCGCGATCAAAGGAGACGCGGACGGAGCTGGGTCAAGGATTCAAGCGCGGGGTGTGGGGCGGGATGGAGCGATAGCGACTGAACACGGCCCCGCGCGCGCCTTGACGCAGCGCAGGACGTGGCTACGATCGCGAGAAAAGGACGGCGAACGAGGGGGACGGGGTTTTCGGCACAGAGAGCTGCTGCACGACGAAGCGAAACGCCCCCGCGCGGCGAGCGCGCTCACCGAGCTGCAGGCAGCGAGGCTGGAGGGGATGGCACGCGCCGGGGCAAGTCCGCGGGACGCGGCGCAGTCCCAAGAGCGGGGGGTGCATGTTCACCGGGACGCGAGGTCGTCAGCTTGCGTGACGGGCGCAGCCTGGCGCGCAAGGTGCCGCGTCCCGGCTGGATTGCAGCGGCGATACCAGAAGCGACAACGCCGGCACTCGGCCGGCGTCGCTGGGCGATCACACAAAGGCAAGCTGCCCCTGCGTCGCGCTTACCGGCTGAAGTGCGGGAGCAACCCTCTGGCGCGGCCGTCTCGGGCACGTCCCACGTGAGCACGTCGCGCATCGAACCGACGCGATAGCGCACGCTATCGGCGTCTTCGCCTTTGATGTCCGAAAACAGGAACGTGAATTCATCCGCCGCCTGGTCGCGTTCGCCGATGAGGCCGAGACCTCGGGCCAGTTCATCCACCGCGCGACGGTGATGATCCTCCTTGCACGCGGTGCGGCGCACAGTAATGCGCGTGTCCTTGGGCAACGGCGCCGCATTCCTCAGCGCTTCACGCACGACCGTATCGTTGCCTTCGCAAAGCCGGGTTGAACCAGTTCACGCTCAAGCGCCGGTCCGGTCACATACTGTGCAAGCGCGGAATAAGCCCATACGCCGTCTGACCACTTGCCGTCATCGCCTGCGACGAGTCGCACGTCTGCGTCGATGGCGAAGCAACGCGGAGACGGCAGGTCTATCTCCGCGCGGAAACATTGCGCACGGGCGGACGTCGATAGGTACCGTGCCAGTGTCGCTGTGAGTGAATACACGCCACGGCGACAGTTCACCGTCGACGCCATAGATCGCACGTAGCAAGCCGGTGTCGCCGTAGAGCGTCGCCGTAATACCTTCATTCCTGATTACGTCGAAGCGGTCTGCCAGTCCTGCACGCTGCAGGACGGATAACACCCTTTCGTTGGCATCCTCGGGCAGCGCCGCACGCCAGCCGGTTTCAAATTTCAGCGTCACGACAACGTCGCGCATCTGGACCGGACGATTCAGTTCCTGCTTCCACGATTCGATGTAGTTCTCCGGCTTAATGTCGCCGCTACGGCTCTGCAACATGCCGCCGCAACAGTCGGATGCACCTACAAATGCCCGCCGCAAAACTTCCTCCCGCGTGCCGAACGCGAAATGCGCTCCAGTGGTCGGTGTGCGGATAGCAATTTTTTTCGTATGATCGCTCGAAAAGGATGTAGAGCAGCTCTCCCTCGTTCGAGCGGAAAGCGGCTGCACATTTGCCGGTGGTAACAGTTGCGCCCATGTGTGACTCCTCAAAAAGTTGCTGTTTTAGACGTTGAACGAGATTGCAACGAACGGCGCGTGCGATTCGATGTGTAGCGATACCTTCGGTTCAGCGCGCGGGCCGATCATGTCGGGCGACACGAAACCAATCCCCTCGATCAGCGAGTAACCCGATATCGTTGCGAATTCCCGTTGTACCGTTGCTTCGAGTACGAGAATCATCGGTATTCCCCTTGGTGTTTGCCCGCCGTAGCGTGCGCAGTTGTTATGCAGCGCGTCGCGCCAAGTAGTCGCAACGTGCCACTGCGATAGACAGTCCGTCCGAATCCAGTGAGTACGCGCTCTCGACCGTTGCATGCGTAGTCCCGGACACGCAGACCGCATACGACTTCTGGCGGCGTCGCGCAAGACAAATACCTTGCCGTTTTCATGGACGATGTCTTCTTCCCTGTACATGGGGTTTCTCCGCGCGGGATTTAAAAGCTGACCGGGCCCCTAGATTCCGAAGTCCCGGCGTAAAAGATGTTTCTGCTGAGTCGGCGGCGTCTCTCGCCGTTGCCGCCGTTCCCCTGAGTTCGTCGTCCCGCGATCAAAGGAGACGCGGACGGAGCTGGGTCAAGGATTCAAGCGCGGGGTGTGGGGCGGGATGGAGCGATAGCGACTGACACGGCCCCGCGCGCCTTGACGCAGCGCAGGACGTGGCTACGATCGCGAGAAAAGGACGGCGAACGAGGGGGACGGGGTTTCGGCACAGAGAGCTGCTGCACGACGAAGCGAAACGCCCCGCGCGGCGAGCGCGCTCACCGAGCTGCAGGCAGCGAGGCTGGAGGGGATGGCACGCGCCGGGCAAGTCCGCGGGACGCGGCGCAGTCCCAAGAGCGGGGGTGCATGTTCACCGGGACGCGAGGTCGTCAGCTTGCGTGACGGGCGCAGCCTGGCGCGCGAGGTGCCGCGTCACGGCTGGATCGCTGTAGCGGTACCGGAAACAACAACGCCGGCACTCGGCCGGCGTCACAAGGTGATAGCTACGAAGTGAAATGCAGTTACGCGTCGCGTACGGGCGCTTCCTGCGTCGGCTGGTTCGCTTCCTCCCAACACCATTCACCCGCCCCAATCGAATAGGTCACGACATTGTCGTCACCTACCCGGATTACTTCGGCCGCGTACGCGATTTCGTCGCCTTCGTTCGGTCCAGCACAACGAACACGTCGCGCGCTTCGTCGTACCTGAGACCGTCTACAAGCGGGATCAGGCGCATGGCCACTTCGCGCGTAAAGTACGGCATCAGCCAGCCGTTCCATCGAACCCCATCGCTGTACGCGGGCAACGCGACTCCATCGTCCATCCACGCGCCTGCGACGGCGACTTGTGCGAACTGGGGTTGCGGAGCCACCTTGAATTGCGCGTCAAATTCGGCTCGCGGCATGCGACGAACAAAGCCGCCCCCTTCGGCAAAAAATTCGACCGTTTCGCCTATCGTCATAACTTCGATACGGTAGCCTCTTCCGTTCTGATAAATGGCCTTCTCGGTTTGCGATGCCTGCTGCGCATGTTCCATGAACTCCCCTTACGTTGTGGTCTGGTTTGATGAGGGGCGCTATGCCCGTGTACGCCTTGCGGTGCATTGGTGCTGCGAGCCTGCGGCATAGCCAGTGGTGGACGCGGGGCGTCACGCAAAGCATTCATCAGGCGGGCAACGGCGGGCGTCGGCTGATCGCCTTCGCGGCGACCAAAGCTGCTGATGCGCGCGTCCACGTTTGCCGCGAAGAACTGGACGGCCACGCGTTTGAGCGCCGAATCAAGAATGCCCGCCTCGGGGTACATCCGGTCGAGCGTTACCATCTGGCGAAGAACCAGACGGCTGATGTCGCCCCACGTTCGGCGCGGTGCTTGCCTCCAGAATGCAAGCGCGTCCGTAACGATCGTGTTCAGCAGGACGCGGATTTGCGCGCTGCGAACCGGATCCTGCGTATGAAGCGGCCAGCGCGCGGGAGTGTCAGGCTTGTGGATTGATTAGGTTGCATGATCGGTCGATGGGTAAGTGGAGCGCTTGCCAGAAGCGCTCCAGCAGATTGGTCAGGATGAGTGGATTGCGTGCACGTACTGCGTCACAGGTCGGCCCAAGCTACGTCCGTCGTCACTTCACGGCCCATGCCGAATGAGCGCGATACGGTGTGTTTGATGCGCTCGCGTTTGCCGTCGATGGTCAGCGTGCCCTTGCCGAAGAAACGTCCAAAGAGCGCGCGCTGCTCGGCGGCCAGAAGTGTCCCGCTCCATTTCTCGATGCGACTACCGGTGCGCTTAACGAGGAATAAGGCAAGCTTTGCCGCAAGTTCGCAACGATTGGCCTGTACCGTCAGCAGCGGCTCGGCATCGCGAACGACCGGAGCGAGCTTGGCGTCGCGGAAGGTCCGCTTATACGGCGCGGGGCCATACGACAACGCCCAATCGACGGCGTGCTGCACGCGATCCCGCGCCTCGGCGGGGGTGCGTGCGAGCTTCGACTCATACTGCCTGGCGTCGCGCGAAAGGCGAATGTCGAAAAACTCCCGACCCGGACGCGGCTCGAAACGCATCACGTCGATCTGGTAGCGCCCGCCCTTAGCGGCCCCTTCCCAACGTTCAACCAGTTGCGCGCTCATGCTGCCTCCACGCGCTTGCCGAACATGGTCAACGCGATCTTCTCCAGTCGTCCGATTGCGTCCAGTACGTCGCCTCCGTTTGCCGTGCTTACGACGATGTGATGTGCGGCGTTGCGAGGGCGTCCCGCGAGATCACGGGCGACATGCACCATCGTTACGCCTGCGGCGACGAGCGCACGACGCGCGAACTCCGCAAAGTTCGGTGCCTCGCCCAGCGCTTTGTCATCCTTCATCATCCGGCTGCGGATGCGCTCGATCTTCCGAACCGCCGCGCGCATCTCGTCCAGTTCTGCGCCGCAGACATTGCTGAACGCGACGCGACGCCCGAACGATTCCGCGCTGTGGTCACTCACGTTCGCGCGGAATTCGATATTGCCCGCATGTACATAGCCGGTCGCACCGATGACGGCATGACTCAGTTCGACAATCAATTCCGTTACACAGTGTTCGTGCTGCGCAAAAACAATGGCGTGAATCTCGGGCTTCGGGTGGCGGCGTCGTGTCATGGCATAGCTCCTGTTTTTTGCTGACCGGGCCCCAAGATTCGGAGCCCATCGTAGGGGTTTCCTTTCGGCGGGCGCTTGTCAGGTTCCAGCGTTGCCGCCGTTCCCCTGAGTTCATCGCCCTGCGACGACGCAAGCCGGTTGAGGCCGTGCGTCAAGGAGGCAAGTGCGGGGTGTTGGGGCGGGCAGGCGCGCAGCGACAACACGGCCCCGCACGCCTTGACGTCAGGACGAGGCCGGCTAAGTTCGCGGGTATGGGCGATGAGGGGGAATGGACGGCATGCGACCTATGCGATCGCGCGAATGGCCCGCGCGGGTAGCGCCCCTTCGCGGAGCAGCGCGACGCGACTGGATTGGGTGGCCCGCGCCGGGCGAAGCCCTAGAGCGGTCCGCTTCCATTCACCGGGGCGGGGAATCTGCGAGCGGCGCGTCAGGCGAAGCCTGGCGGGCGGCTCGCCCCGGCCCGGCTGACTGCGGGCGGTATCCGGTTTCGCATGCGAAATGGCGAAGAGCCCTCCAGCTCCTCGCCGGCTTGCGATACGGACTATTCGGCGCGCTGTTCGATCAGGTCGAACAGGTTGGCGCCGTCCAGTTCAATGGACTGCGTACCGGTGAAAAGAGAGTGCGAGACCCGGATTACTTCCGATGCTCCGATCTGCGCGAGTGCTACCAGATCCTCGTGGCTGAGCGGCACGTCAAGTGACCCGAATCGCACGATGCCTTGCGGGGCTTTCGCGTGGGTCCACGGCGTCATTTTGACGTCCATGGTTGCGATGGTCCGGCTGTTTTTTGCCACGGTATGCGGGCCGGTAACGTAGTTGAAGCGCGCCATTTCCTCGCGCAGCTTGCCTTCCGTTACTGCCTTCACTGTCGCGTTGCGCGCGTCGATCAGATAACAGTCGCGACTCGGGCCAGTGTGGAGCGCGGCGTCCAGTTCCTCGTTCATGCGCGGATGTCTGCCGAGCTGTACAAGATGGGTTCCGCTCTCGCGGATGACCCAGCCGTACATGCCTGTCGCGTAGGTACGCTGCAGATATGCGCGATCATGCTCATAAAAGTCCACTGTGTAATGCCGCAGGCGCGCGTCCGGCGTTTCGACAATGGCGCGCATGGCGTCGAAAATTCGCGCAACGCGTGACATATGCGCAGAGTTCTTCTTCGCTGCCGTGATAGCTTCAGCGGCGATGGTTTCAGCGGACAACGAAAGTTCAATCTGCATAATGCGCTCCTGTTACGCGAAAAGAGGAAGTTGTGTGCTGACGACGTCTTGCACGTCAGCCGCAAGAACACTGTTGACCCAATCCGGCTTGGTCTTTTCACCGGCCCATGCCCGGGCGAATTCCTTCAGGCAGGCAACGCAGCACTGCGCGCGATATTCATCGCGCTCAACGGGCGCATACACCGCATGGTGAGCGGTGCTGCCGTCGCGCGGTGCGCCGCACAGCGTTGCGCCGGCAGCGGGGCCGGTGTGCGTCAGATGGATACGGGACGGCTTTCGCGCTTCGATTGCGTCCTGCTCGACGATCGGCGTCGGCGCAGCGGCGTCCGCCTGCAGGTGTCGGTCATATCCCGCGCGCTCTGCCTGCAAGCGCTTCGGAAAACAGACGCCTGGCGCGTGCTGGTGGGCGTAGAAGTACTCGCCAACTGCGATGCGCTTGTTGTGCCCGAGCCGGTGGCTCGACGCGTGGTTCGCGCGTTGCTCGCTTTTGTAGCGCTGAAAGCCGCGTGTGGCCGGAAAGCGTTTCCTGTATTCCTCAAACGTCATATGCACCCCTCTGGTGGTTTGCGCTGACCGGGCCCCTAGATTCCGAAGTCCCGGCGTAAAAGATGTTTCTGCTGAGTCGGCGGCGTCTCTCGCCGTTGCCGCCGTTCCCCTGAGTTCGTCGTCCCGCGATCAAAGGAGACGCGGACGGAGCTGGGTCAAGGATTCAAGCGCGGGGTGTGGGGCGGGATGGAGCGCAGCGACTGACACGGCCCCGCGCGCCTTGACGCAGCGCAGGACGTGGCTACGATCGCGAGAAAAGGACGGCGAACGAGGGGGACGGGAATTCGGCACTGAGAGCCGTGGCGAAGCGAAAGGCCGCGCGGCGAGCGCAACCTCGCGCAGCAAGCGGCAGCGCCGCGGAGCGACATTTCGTCGGGGTGCTCGCGAAGAAGAGCGCAGCTCGAGGCGCGTGTTCGACTGTTCCGGGGCGACGATGTGCAACTGGCGTGACAGGCGATCGCCTGGCTCGCGAGTTGCGGCGTCCCGGCTGGATGGCAGCGGATCCAATGGCAAGGTGAGCTTTTTCAGGATCACAAAGTAAAAGGCCCCTGCGCGTCTGGCTGCAGGGGCCTCAAACATCATCGCGTGGTCAGTGTCGGGTCCGCACGTGCGCCGCGTTCAGGATGTCGATTTTCTCCCGCCACCTGCCGGCGGCGTCTGCCGAGTCTGAGCGTCCGGACACAGCTGCGTCTGCGGCACGCAACCGGTACGTGAGGTAGGAGGTCAGTGGACTGTCGCTGTCCAGATGCCCAGCACGTTCAAGATGGTCATGCAGGGCGCCGACGGCATGATGGAGATCCATGAACACACCGCGACGAGCCAGCTCCATCAGCAACTGCTCGGCCGAAGCAGATCGGAGTACGTTGGCCTGAGCATCCGGTGAGGCGGACACCGCACCGTCCGGCACCGGTCCATTCTGCGCGTCGACCAGCTGCGCCGCCTCCGGAAAACGCCGCCGTAAGTGCGGATACTCGGCAAGAGCCGCGGCGCTCGGCAGCTCGTCATCAATCGGCAAGCCGGTCGGCGAATGCGAATAGAGGGCGTTGTTTAGCTCCCTTTCATGGGCCTGCATCAGTCCCGCTACGCCCAGGTGATCAACAAAGCCCAGCCTGGCCCCTCGAAAGAACACTTCGGCCGCCCTGCCGTGATTTTCCAGCGGCTTGAGAAAGGCCTCCCGGCAGAAGACTTCGAAGATCATCTGTTGCGGCCGCAGCTCTTGCGGCGCGGCGTTGATATATTTCGACATTGGCAGTTCTCCTGTTAAAAATCCCGATTCACTTTCAATGGCGCGTGGGTCTCCGTCATGCCGCTGCAGCCAATTCGATTGAGGGCGAGTCAGTCATACGGGCGCGCTTCATCACATACGAGTAGGCGTCACTAGCTCGGCTGGCCGCCGTAAATAGCGCGTTCTTGTCTTTCTTTAGCACTCGGATCCATGAGTCGAGATGAGACGCGTGATGCTCGAGCTGGCCGTCTTGCATGCCGATGCGGGCAAGGCAAAAAGCTGCACCGAATTCAGCGACCAGTTCCTCGAACGCGTCTCCGTCGTCGCCAAAACGCGCGCTGAAGTCACGGGCCAAACGCGAAGAGTGCGCGGTCCAGTGCATCAGTCCGTGGGTGGCAGCGCGATAGAAACTGGACAGATCGTCGAAACGACCGCGTTCCGGCAGGAAACACTCATCAGTGCTCGCCCGGTAGAAAGCGTGTTCTCCTGTTTCTACGACCCGGGCGCCGGTCTGCTTGAGGATATGTTCCGCTACGTCGACCGGTGCGTACTCCTCACAACGCGAGACCGACACAACGCCGTCGATTTCCTCGACATTAAACACGCTGAACGCCACCGGATCCGGAAAGAACTCAATCTCCCCCGTCTCCGGATCGATGCGCTCCTCCTTGTCGAACCGGACAAGCCGACAGCCCTTCGCACCGCGGCGCACCTGCGCACCGATTGCCTGCGCCTGGTTGTAGGTCATCCACTCGTTGCGGGCAAAGCCCCTCTCTGCCGCTTCGAGCCACAACAGCAGCAAGTTCGCGCCGTTGAACATGTTCTTGGTGGCGTAGTTGACAGGCAGGCCTCCAGACGCGCTGCAGGCCCATAGATTCGCCGGCGACATCCGCCCCGCTTCCATGGCATTCACAAGACGGTCGGTGACTTCCTGTTTCAAGTCGCGCTTGATGGTTTGCTTCAGAGCTTTCATGATTGATGTCGTCCCTTCAGTTCGTGGATCAGGTGGCAGTTCTGGCTACGCATGGACCGGCTTGAGATCAGACAATGAGATCCACGTCTGCGCCGGCGCCCCCGGTTTCACGTCCAGCATGGCAATGCTCGCGGTGTCACCGCGTGGACTGTCGAACAGCTCTTCGATCCGCGCCGGTCGCGCCGGCAGATCAGGCCGCGCCCGGTAGGCAACCTGGACGCTGTCGCCAATGGCGTACACGCCGAGCCGGCGATACAGCGGCGTGCCGTTCGGCTGGAACCCAACCACGTTGTCATCCGGCTTCGCGATTGCCCGGAGATATGCGCCGAGTTGGGACCGCTGATAACCGATACCGCCGTTGGTTTCTTCAACGCACGTGTCCGGAGCCAGACATCCGCTGGTGGACAGGTGCGAGACCGCGGCACGCATCACGCGGCGATATTCTTTGCCGCCGACCAGCAACACACTGCGCGCTTGCGCTGGCCAACCGTCGCACAGGTAGCTGGGAAGATCGCTCAGCATCGCGTCAGCGCGCTCGGTCGACATGCGGTGTTCGTACGGCGCGATAATGGTATCGGCCCGCAGAAAGCCGTGACGTGCCGACAGGATCATGACTTCCGGGCTTGCCTCGTGCCGCACGTTCGCACGGTAAGTGCTATACATCACGCCCCGATAGAGATCGAGCGCCGGTGCCGGCTGCTCCAGCTTCGTCGCGGAACAGGCCATGATGATGAGATGCTTGCTGGTGTTAGTCATTAGACGTCCTGACAGATAGTTATGTATCGAATCTGCGTGTGCAACGTGCGGCCCGTTCACTCCCACGCCAACTGCATCTGCGTGGAGACCGGGACTGGAACAATGGGGATGCCGGCGCTGCGCGAGTCGAGTGCGTTGTCTTCGTCCCGGAGCGTGTCGGACAGCAGCGCAAACCGGGCACGGTCGGCATCACTGCGCTTCACTCGAAAATCGGCATCAACAACGTCGTTCACGCGAGCCCACTGGTTCCACGAAAAGTTGCGGCCAAGGCCTACTGTTGTCGAAGTACTCGGGAAGCGGTCCGCGTTGCGTACCAGCTCGTCCCAACTCGCCCCGAATTCAACAGCGTCGAACCGGCTGTGTCGGCCAGTCAGCGCGGTTCGCTCCAGGAGCAACGCGCGCTCGAGGAGGTCGGGATGATTTGCGGCCAGCCAGTACAGCTCCCATCGTTTTGAAGCCGGACAAAAAAAACACGCTGACTTGACCGGCACCATCTCAGCGCCGAGTGCTTCGGTGATGGCGCGAACGCAATCGCGGCGAGCCCAGCGCACAAGCTGCAACGGGTAGACGTACTCGAAATCCGCGTCGGATGGCTTCAGCCCTTTAGACCTGCGCATATCGGCGGGGCCGCAGTCGTAGCCGATCAGCTTGATGATTTGCTGGCCGTTGGCTTGAGCCGATACCCACAGTGGGTGCGGCGGCCTTGCGTTCGGGCCGGACTTCGCGCCTTTCAGAAACTGGTCCTGTGGGGACTGCTTCCACTTGATGCTGCAGGATTTCATGCCGAATGCTAGCGATGGCAGAGTCTCATTGGCGAGGCAATTTCCATACAGGTCGGAGTAGCCGGTGGACGCGAGAGGAACCTTGCGGCACACGTCGATCAGTGGCCAATCCCAGGAGCGCAGAACCGCGTTCATCTTGTCGACGTGCGCAATGGTTTCCTCTTTTTCGCCGCCGGTGTCTGCGAAGGTAATGACATCAGGACGAAGGTCAGCGGCACGGAGCGCGACAAGCATCGCGGTGGAGTCAACGCCAGAACCGAAGCACACAGCCAGCGACCGACCGGCCAACGCGTCGTGGAGAGCTTGTCTCTGCGACGGCGACAGCATCGTGTGCAGATTAGCCGTCAGTTCACCGTACCGATGACGCGCCCCGCGCTGCTTGCCAATGTTGTTTTCCATCCTGTCCTCACATTCGTTCAAAGCTGACCGGGCCCCTAGATTCCGAAGTCCCGGCGTAAAAGATGTTTCTGCTGAGTCGGCGGCGTCTCTCGCCGTTGCCGCCGTTCCCCTGAGTTCGTCGTCCCGCGATCAAAGGAGACGCGGACGGAGCTGGGTCAAGGATTCAAGCGCGGGGTGTGGGGCGGGATGGAGCGATAGCGACTGACACGGCCCCGCGCGCCTTGACGCAGCGCAGGACGTGGCTACGATCGCGAGAAAAGGACGGCGAACGAGGGGGACGGGAATTCGGCACAGAGAGCTGCTGCACGACGAAGCGAAAGGCCGCGCGGCGAGCGCAACCTCGCGTAGCAAGCGATAGCGCCGCGGAGCGACATTTCGTCGGGGTGGACTGCGCGAAAAGGGCTACGCCCGACTCGCGCTCAAACGATCACCGCCTCGCGAATGCGGGGCGGCTGTAGTGCGCTGATCGGACCCACTGCGTTTTGCCGTCGGTGGATGCAACGTCGTGCGACGCTGCTGATATACAGCGGCACTTCCGATGAAGCGCATCTCTCAATATCAGTTCGCGATCTGTGCAGCGGCGACGCTATACTGTTTCGCTATCTTTCGACATTCACATGACCCAGCAGCTGCCCTATCCCTTCACCGACGCGATCGAGGCGATCCTTCTCGATAAGACTGGCGCACGTGCGCTGCTTCTCGACGTGCTCGCTTCGATAGTCCATCCCGACATGGTCTGCAGTCTCTTCGCGCTCCGCTCGATGGCCGAGGCTGACAAGCTGCTCGCACAGCGCTGCATTGAGTACGCGCTCGTCGCCGGCTTAACGCCGCAGGAATCTGCGGCCGTTTATCGATTCATTGAGCCGCGGATCGCGGCCAGGTTCTGATGTCGATATTCGCGTAAGTGAGCGGAAGAAAACTGAAATAAAAATCCTCTGAATAATCCTTGCGTTCAGGGTTTCACCTGGGGTTAAATAACAGTGCTTCGACGCTAAATGCAGCGCACGAAAGCAAAGTTTGTTTCTTCCGAAAAGGCAGTCGGAGGCCCGCTCTAACCAGCGGGCTTTTGGCTTTTTAGGGCGCGTAATTTATGGGCCGTGCGCTGGCACGCGATCTTGTCGCGGCAGCGACGGTCATGATAAATTCACGCTCAGCGCGGCGGTGGCCCGCGCGTATTAGGTCCCTCGGCCTCTAGTGGGCGCTACGAACTAGGAGAGCCATCGCGGTAAAAGTTGTGTGGGGATTGCGGACCGAGTCTCACCCGAGCTTTTGATCGGGTTAAAACGGCTTGCCTGAAAGGGCAGGCCGTTTTTCATTGTGGCCGCTGAGATTCGGTCGACCTGGCAGCTACGAATGCAGCTCTGGCCAGCACGTGGTCCGATAGACGCTGATACCTGTTCTCAATGACCCTCTCGCGCCTCAGCTCCCAGGAGCGGCCGGCGACATGCGACCTACCCGTCCCCTTCCGCAATGGTCGCGAAGCCCTCTGTGGCTGTTTGGGCTGGCCGGACACGCCGAAAATCAACCGGACGCCCCCCTTCCCTGCAAAACTCGGTTTTTTAGCCGTGGTGAAACGTTTCGGTTGCACGGCAAAAGGCGAGCACACGAGCGCGTGGAGCCGGGGTCCGACTTGTCGGGCGCTGGCGATTATCGCGCACTTAGGGGTGCGGGGTGCCGTAGGCGCCCCGTAGCCCTTAGTGCCTGCCGCTCGATGTCCTTGGCTATTGGTCGGTGTTCTTCCA
The DNA here is from genome assembly GCF_001634365.1 of Paraburkholderia phytofirmans OLGA172. Classification (NCBI taxonomy): domain Bacteria; kingdom Pseudomonadati; phylum Pseudomonadota; class Betaproteobacteria; order Burkholderiales; family Burkholderiaceae; genus Paraburkholderia; species Paraburkholderia phytofirmans. The sequence goes on along the minus strand of NZ_CP014581.1, from coordinate 8,234 downwards.
GGTCTGCCCCTTTGGGGCCACGATTTGCTTTTGGGGGGTGTGGCCGGGGGGGTGGGGACGGCTTTAGCCGTCGAACCCGGCCGGGGGGTGCTTGCACCCCCCTCACTGAGGGTGGGGCCTTGTTCTAATCGCAGTTAAAAACAGTTAAAAAAGAAGAAGTTAACCGCGCGCGCGTTTACGGTTCGCGAGACGCCCGCGGGGCGTGGGTTTGCGGGGCGTTCGGTGGCTCGATAGACGCGTCGGCGGTGGTGGGATAGACGTAGTCTAGGTGGTGCGATAGACGCGGGCGGTGGTGTGATAGACGCGAAGGCCACAATGTTATCCACAAAAATGGGATGGGTGGTGCGATAGACGCGTCGAAAAAACAGCTTTTCCCCGGTCTATGCCAATTGAATATTCACTCTAATCAAGGGCATAGCCCTGTCAGAGCGGGCGTTTAGCGATTCAAGGTCCGTTTCGCGGTGGTGGGATAGACGCGCGGGGTGGTGGTGCGATCGACACATTCCAAGGGGGCCGTTTGTTGCATCTGGTGGTGCGATAGACGCGGGCGCGTGAGTGGTGCGATAGACGCATTATTGGGAGTTTTTTTGCATCGCGTGGCAGGAGTTGAGACGCCATCCCGAAAGGCTGTCGCTGGCTCCGGGTGGTGCGATAGACGCGCTTTCGGGTCGGCCTCGTCTGGCACTTGCGCGCCGGCTGCCGGGTACCGCTGAAAGTGAATACAGTGGTCAGCTCGACCAAAACGAACGCACGACGAAAAAGAGGATGGCGCCCACTACTGCGGCGATCATGTACTTCTGTGCTCTCGTCAGCCCGGGGCGTTTCTGGTAGGCACGTAGCAGGTTTGACACATCCGCATCAAGCTTTCGCAACTGTTCCTGCGACAAGATCTGCCATTCAATCAACATCGGCCGGAGTCGGTTGAGCCATACATCGCGAAGTTCCGGCGCGGGCATATCGTGCAGGATCTGCCGCAGGGTTCCATCGAGCGCGTCATCGCTGCCCGGCACTGACGCGAGATACTTCGCGGTCAATCCTAGCTGCTCCTCCGTTCCGTGAAGGAGAAGATCCCGCATCGCCGCACTAGGATTCTCCGCACTGGAAAGTAACGCACTAAGCAGCTCAGCCGGACCTCCAAGGCCATCCTGAATCCTTTTCGCCTCGAGTTCGGCCTGCCGCAGAATCCTTTGCTGCTCGATCTCGGAATGCGCCATGAAAGTCTGTGCATCCTCCGCGGCTTCGGCCATCACTTGCTCAGCTTTCGCGTCAGCACGCCCGATAATGCGCCCGGATACCTCGTCAAGCGACAGGTCACCGCGCGCGTACGCTTCGAGATAGGCGACTTCGAGCTTATCCAAGCCTCCGGCAGCCATCATCTCGTCGACGATCTGACGGCGTTCCGCGCGTTCCTGCTCGCTTAGCTCTCTGTTCATTATCGCGATCCCATTGTTTGTCTCTGGTCCTGAGCAAGCTCAAGTGTAGCTCCCGCCACTCCACGCGGACATCGCGAGCGTGACATAAGGGCTGGAAAAGCCTAGCGAAAGCAGATGGTGAGTTTTCACTACCTGCGACACGGGACACCGGCTGGATCCGAGTAGCCAGCCTGCGCTGCCTACTGGTTTTCTCTTCCCGCCGAGCCTCCCTTGCGCTTATGCTGTCCATCCCGGAACTCGGCACGCGGCGCATCTCGTGCGCTGCCCGTTGTGACATGGCGAAATACGACTCCCTCGAAACTCATCTACGAAACCTGAGCGGCAATTTCGTACGGCTCACGTTTGCTGAGATCAACGAGATCCTACCGTCGCCATTGCCGCGCTCGGCTTACGAGCATCCGCCGTTCTGGAGCAACACCACTGAAGGGCGCACGCATGTCTGGGCGGACGCATGGCAGCGAGCCGGATGGCGAGTGACGGGCTATAGCCTCGAGCAGCAACACGTTGATTTTCGTCGCTTCCAGGCGGCGTCAGCTGACACTCCGCAAGGCCGCGAGGACAATGCTGGCGAGACCCGCGGTGTCGAGCCGGGCCAGCGCGATGCGGCGCCGGCGGCCAGCGACGGCGATGGTAGGCAGGAGAGCGAGGAGCGACAGCTCGTCGCAATCAAGACACGCCGTGGCCAGCCGGATTTCCGCGAGAGGCTTCTGCGGGCGTACGGCACCGCCTGCGCAGTTAGCGGCTCATCGGTCGAAGCGCTGCTGGAAGCTGCGCACATTGTCCCGCACGCGCTCGCAACTAACTACGCCACCACCAACGGAATGCTGTTGCGTTCGGACATACACACGCTCTTTGACCTTTACCTGATTTCGGTTGACTCTGACTATCGCGTGACCATTTCGCGGTCCTTGGAGTGGACGGAATATGCGCAGTATCGCGGCCGGCGCCTCGTCGCGCTTCCCGTCGACATGCAGGAACGCCCTTCAACGGATTCCCTGAAGCTCCATCACGACCTGTTCATCGCGCGCGAAGAAGCGCTAGACGATTGAGCACAACCATCTGCGAGGCCCAACGATGAACGTGCAGCCCGTGTCCGTACGGACCGAAACCCTCTTTCTCCTCGATCGCAATGTTGTCTCGATCATTAAGACCGCGGTGTCGGGCAACGAACAGCCGGACGATAAGAAACAAGCGGCCCTTGAGGCATTAAGGGCAATTGATTTACCGCAGAACAGCATCAGTCCCATCCTTTCGATTATGGAGGGCGAAAAGGGACGTGAAGACGATGTCGATCAAAAGGCCCTGTGTCTGGACACAGAGGCAGATGCGATCGGTAAGTTTTTCAAGCTGGCCAACACGGACGCTGCGCATCTTAGCGGACTGAAAGGCCTTGCGGCCGAGCTTTTTGCTGGCATGAAAGAAAGCCAGTGGGACAATCGAGCGGACTTCCTCACGAAGGCAGCACCGCTCGTCGTACAGAAGGTGGCAACGCAAAACCGCAGGGACGTCGAAGATAAACTTGTCGAACTCGCGGCCGCAACCGGGCTGGCCGCCAACGATGCGATCGTGATGCTATTCCTGGCTTGCCTTCACGGCAGCAACGACGCACGCAAGGTGATCAAGCCAGCAAAACCGAACCCTTATAACGTGCTGTCGGATCTCCATGTTATCCCCCGCGTCGGCTTGATCAGGGCAGTCGCACGGCAGTTCCCTACGCCGATCAACGTCCTGTTCCGGACATTGGACGAAGGCTTGTTTGGCGTACTGTCTCATGTGGACATTGTGCTTAGCCACCTCACGGACGAGGGCGAGCTACAAATGCAGATCCGGTACCAGCCTGAGCTATTTCCCGACCTGGCCCGAACCGATGCGATCGCCATGCTGCAGCGGTTGGCGGACACCACCGCGGCAGCATCTGGCGGGCAAGCTGAAGCGACGAACGCCATCGGTTAGTGCAGGAGGTAAAGGATGGGGAAGACCACGGTCGGCAGCGCATCCTGACGGGTGGAATGCGTCCTGACGGGTGGAATGCGCTGTGCGGCCGGGCGGCCGCTACCGACACGTGTGTGAAGCGGACTGAGCTAAGCTGGCAACAGATCCATTTGCGCTTTCTGGTCCGACTTTGAATCCCATCTGCGCAATGTGTAATACCAGTTCAGCAGCTTCTTGGACAGCAGCTCCCTGTGAATGCCGGCGATGAGCTGGGCGTTCTGCTTCTGGTTGTCGCGATCGCACCGGAAGAAAATGACCATCGCCTTGTCGTCGTCCAGGGCTATATGGAACTCGGGCATCTTATCGGCCACCATAGCGGCGACGACGTCGCGCCGGAAGTATTTCTGAGCCTGTGCCGATCCCGACTTGGCGTAGAGCTTGTCGAGCCCGATCTTGAACCACAGCTTTTCGCCGCAATGCTTCTTCGCAAGGTCGTACAGCCGGCGTTCGAGTCCTTGCGCCAGATCGAAATACCCAGGATGGATCGTGAGTACTTTGCGATTGATCAATGAGTCGAAGGTCCACGTCGACAGGATCAATTCGACTTCAAGCGCGCCCTTCTTGTTGCCCGTGTACGTGATGATCTTGTAATTTTCGATCAGGCCGTATCCGTAAAGGCTCTCGTGGATGCCCTCTTCATTGGCGCCTAGCCGCGACGCATCGAAGTTGGTCTCAACGATCGTCCCCTTCAAACGCCGGCAACTGTCGACGATGCGGGTGTATGACGCTCCGCCTGTACTGCGGCCTGTGTAGACGAGAAAGTCCCGCACCTTGAAGCGGATGCGGCGGGAAACCTGAAGGTTTGCGTCCGCGGCCTTGCAGATCTGAGTCGCTGCGTAGACAAGAACGTCCTTGTCGAAGATGTTGGCGGCGCCGACGACGCTCGGGATGATTCGCACGATCTGTTCACCGTTGCGATACACCCTGACACGTGTGTCTTTGCCCTTTTGCAAAGAAAACAGCGGGAATTCGAGAGAATGAAGATCCTCACGCGGCTTCCACGTTGCGAGCAAGCGCTCGGCCGCGAACAGCTCGAGTTGCTCGGCGTCATGAAACGCCTCTTCCTGTGAAACAGACATCTCGGCGTCCTGCGTGTCGCTGGTCATGTTGACAACGCGCTCGACGGATCGCCGATAGTCCTTCTTTGTTTTGCTATGCCCCGGTATTGGCCTGCGCAGTGAGTGACTGCTTTGTTGTTCGATGGTGCTCATTTATCGCACTAACCCCTCATTTCATTCCAGCTTGCTCTTTTCTATCTCGAGCGCTTCCATGACGGCGGCGATGGCAGACTGGATTTTATTAGCGTCCTTGCTGCGTCTCGCTGTGGCAAGAAACGTTTCGAGCGGCTTCACTAGGTTAATCGGCAATTCGAAGCCATGCTTTAGCCATAAAGCCGCAATATCGCCCTTGGAGTCATTCATCGTCAGGTACGCCTGGTAGTAACGACCAACAATCGAGCTGACTCGTTGCTTCGTCACTTCAAACCGCGTTTGCACGTCTATCGACGCTTCACCGTCGACGATCACCGCCCGTGCAATGTCCCGTGTTTTTTCGGCAAAAGGCTTGGTGCCCTGCAGCTCGACCTGCTTGCGCATGAAAGAATCAAGTGCCGCAAATTTTCTCGCAGTAAGACGGAACGTTGCCAAAGTAAATATCCGACACGATATGGTTGACGGGCTATGAAAAAAGGGGCTTATCTGCCCCTTTTTCCTGCGCATTAGAGAGCCCAATTGTTCGGCGCGAGAGGATGAATCTCACGGTCCGTATCGTACCTGAAATCGTCTGGCAAAACGCCCGCCCTGCGGCTCGGATGCAACGTATTCAGTAGCTCTATTGCGCTCTTAGAATTTAACTCATCATTCAACCTGTTTATCATTTTCCCTGCCCGCGGCTGTCCAACGCCGACCAACGCAGAACAAGCCAGCTGGACAAATGCGACCCAAAGCCTCCAGTCCGCGTCTTCCTCTGGCACGCCAGCGGCCGCCAGATCTGCCTGTAGCTGACGCAGGCGATGGATTGATCCGGTCGATTCCTGGAACAGTTCCTCCGCCCGCCAGATGACGGTCTTCATGGGGTCGGTGCTGCCCGCCCTCTCCTGCTTCGGTCGCGGTGCGGCCGCTGCTTCGCGGGGAACTTTTTGCGACTGCAATGCCTGCTGGACAGCCTGTGCGACCGAAGGCGCGGACACCGAGTGCTCACTATCGTCAGCCGGTCCCTCATTATGGGATGACGGCAGGCCGGCGGCGTCATCGGCCGTGGAGTCGGCGGGGTCGCCGCGTTCATCGGCCGAGTGTTTCGCGGGGCTGTTCGGCCTATCGGCCTCTGCCGGCAAGGCTGCCACAATATGCGCGTCACTTTGCGCCGTACCTTTCAATTGCGAAAGCCGGGCGTCAAGCGTCACCCGGCCCAATTTCTCGCCTGCTTTTATCGCGGCGGCCAGTTCGTGTGCGAGTTCTGTGCTCTCGGCCTCAATGTCGTCCATCTTGTTCGCGGCCTCGATGTCGTCGAACATGCCGGCGTCGAACAGTTCCCGCGTGATTGGGCCGTACTTCCGGAACCGAAGGTGTTTGGAGATCCACGACTCGCTACGCTGCTTGCCCTTCGGGTTAGTCCACAGGCGTGCGGCTTCCTCGCGTCCAAATCTGTCGATGTCGCTCGCCAAACCCAGGGCCGTCTCTTTGGCAGAAAGCGGTTTGCGATCGACGTTCTCCGAGATCTGGTACATCCGGATGACGATGTCCGGGGTGCTTGCCGGAAAGACCTTTGCCGGGATTTTCTGCCATCCGTTGAAGATGCTGCCGCGCACGCGTCGCTCACCGCCGATCAGTTCGAACTGGTCGTCTTCCAGTGCGCGTACGAGAATCGCGGTGTGGACATGGCCAACCGTCTTCAGGCGCTCGGCGAACGCCTCGATGTCGCTAAAGTCTACGCGGTCCTGCGGCTTGGTTACGATCTTCGAAATCGCAAGTTCAGTAGTGATCGCGCCTGTTGCTTCCTCGATCGCCGCGGCCATTGCGCTGCCGGGCTTCATCTTCGATAGCTGAGCGAGACTCGTCAGCTGTTGGCCATTTTTGAGCTGCATAATCATTTTCCCTTACAGACCAATACGTTTGAACAGCGACTCACACACGGAACGCATTTCCGCTGCTGCGCGCCGGTCGCTGTCACCGCGTGGGCTTTTCCAGACTGGATGTTCCTTCGCGAGTTTTGTTGCAGAACGTTCCTGCAGCTCAACATCCAGCACGGCGTCACCCCATTTCTGGCGCAGCGTGATCCGTTCCGTCTGGTCGTAGGCCCGGCGTTTGTTGACCTTGTTGAGAAGCACGCCGAGTAGTTCGAGATCCGGATTGAAGTTCTCAGCGATGATCTGAGCCTTCTGTGTGAGATCGAGCAGCCCGCTGGTCGCGTCCTTGTCCAGGTCACACGGCATCAGCAGGTAATCCGCGCAGATCATTCCGGCAAAGAGTAGGTTACTCATCGTCGGGGGCGTGTCGATCACACAGATGTCGTACTGATCGTCCAGCCGGTTCAGCGCAGACCGTGCGTGTTGGGTGCAATCGAGTGGCCACCCTAGTACTTCTATGAGGTCGTCCGACCCGGCGAACAGATCGACACCGGGCGCGATCGACATAGGCCGAGGTTCCTGCCCACTCATGAACAGTAAGTGAGCACTGCTGTCCGGCGCGATGGCTGGGAGCTGAATGCTGTCCCAATTTACGGATCGGGCACGCATCAGCGTTTCGTCCGCATTCATCATCAACCGGTACAGCATGGTTCGGGTGAGGTTCGCCTGCGGATCGAGATCGATCACGAGCGTGCGCAATCCCCTTTCCATAGCCGTGAATGACAGGTGTCGCGCGGTGGTGGTCTTTCCTACACCGCCCTTCTGGTTCGCAATTCCAACCTTGTGCATGTTTCTCCCCGCCTTACGCGTAGATGGCCTGCTCGATCGGCTCGAACACGCGGCCCAACGTATTGAAGACAGCCAGCCAGTTGGCCGCGTAAAGATTGACTCGCGCCGATTGCGCATCGGTGTGTTGGCCCGCAATGCTGTAGTGACAGCCTTCCTGAAAGCACGTAACACGAGCGACAGCCCGAGCCGGGTCGACGTCGAAGCAGATCCATGACGCCGGATTGGTGCTCCCGCGCGCGGGCCGGTCGTGGGCGATCTCGACGGTGAGATGACCGTCTCTGGTCTCGTCAACAGTGCAATGGACGGCCATATCACCGGCCACTCGCGGCGGAGCAAAGTGCGTGCGGCTCGATGTCTTTCCAAGATTCGGAATCAGTTCGGTAAGGGCCTGGTAGATGCGCGATTGCACGGTGTTGGACATGAGACGCTCCGGTTATTGACGGTCCATTGATTTTTGATGGGTGACGTGTGGTCACGTGCAACGGATATTATTATTAGAAATGTTGACGGTCAATAGATGGTGCGAAATAAGTCCGATATCCCCCTGGATCGGGCTACGTGGTTCGGCTAGAATCGCTCGTGTTTGAGTGCGTTCGAAGTGCCCGAAAGGCGAGGTTTCGTGGCTGCTGACGCCGCGAGTCAGGCCCGGCTTGGTCAAGTAGAGTCGAGCGGGAACGACGGCCCTTCTGGTCCGGATGGACAGGACTGCTGCAGTCGGAAGGTCTTTCATATCTGCGCCGCTGCGCGCACTCCGTACAAAATTACAGTACGGTCGAACAGTGAGTAAAATTTCGCATGCGAAAGTGTGAATCGGACGGCGTCATAACAACGGATCAGGAGCTGATCGTCTCGCTGCTGGACTCCGGATGTACGAGAGCTGAAGTTGGCGACCGGCT
>NZ_CP014580.1 GCF_001634365.1 Paraburkholderia phytofirmans OLGA172 | reverse complement strand
AGGCCCGGGCCGGGCAGACGGCGGTCCAACAGGCCGACTCCTGCGACGCAAGACCTCCGAGGTTTACGACGCCATGGCCAGTTGCGCGGGCGACGGTTCCTTCGACAGAAACCGTGTGCGCCGGATTGTGATCGGCAAAAAACACCGCGTCAATGACAGATCATGACTGGTGCGTAGGTACGCCGCGCGTTGCGCGCCGAGCACTGGCAAGCGGCCTTCGTCGCCACCCTGCCTGCCACACTCGCCGCGCCGATCATGAGGACGAGGAGATCTTAATGTGCGGCGGCTTCCAGCAGTCGTGCGACGCCGACTGTTACCGTGTCGCACGTGAACGGGGCAGCTGCCTCGCCAGCGCGCGTTTCACGGGTTCGCCGTCGAACGTACTGGCCGCAGGTCCGCAGATCGCTGTGGTTGATGCTTTCAAGCGCCGCAGGGGCGTTCGGGCCGTCACGGACCGCATGCGCGAGCCCTTTGGCGCAGGTGTGACGCAGCCAGTGCGTGGACGCTCGTCCAAACCGGTCGGCATCGTCGAGCCTGCCATGGGCGCGGGCGTAGGCGAGCGCCTCGCTGCACAGCCCGGTGACCGGTTTCCAGATCGCCGTGCGGCTACGGATGCCCTTGAGTTCGCCGCAGCCGGAGCGTCGCACCGACAGCGCAACGGCAGGTCTTCGTCCGGCAGCGGCAGCGCTGCCAGGCCAAACGCGATCCGGCAGGCCTGCAACGATAGCGCAATTTCGTCGCACGGCATCCAGCCCAACGGGCGTTGCCGCGCTTGACCCGCAGCAGCCACTGGAACCGTGGGACGTCCGGAAACTCGCAGCGGAGGGCCTGCAGCACCGGTTCGATGCTCATATGGCCCATCCAGCACTGCACCACCTCGGTAATGCGCAGGCCGGTCCGTTCAAACAAGTTCACCGCGGACTGGCCGCGCGCCTTCGCGAGACGCGCCTCACGGCCCGATTTGGCGCCCGGGCGGGCACCAATCGCTTCAGGCAGCAGCGCCGTGTCGTCCGGTGACAGGAGCTTCTCCGGGTCGCGGCGTCCGGATTCAGCTGCAGATAGCCGACGTCACGCAGCCAATCGAACAGCGACGTGACGATTTTCCGAGTCTGGCAGGCCGAGCGGTCGGTCAGCGGTCCGATGAACGGTCGCCAGTCGGGCGAGCCGCGCCGTACGCCTGGTTTGCGAATCGCCCACGGCGCCAGCGCTTGCAGGAAGCCGATGTATGCGGGAAACTCGTCCAACCTCACGCCGAGATCGGTGTATTCACTTGCCGCGCGTACCAGAGCATCCGCTCGGCCTCGGTGCGGTACTGCGCGAGCGTGGCGGTGGCTAGGCGCCCGCCGCCGATAGCCTTGGCCGCAAGCCAGCGACCAACCACGTCCTCGTCGGACAGTTCCGCCGGCAGGATCGGACTCTCACGCCGGTCGGGCGGACGGACAATCGTCCGCGGTGCCGCAGAGGCGACGGCGGTTTCCGGTTCAGAACGACCGAGTGGCGTCATCACGGTACCCTGACTTGACTGCGGTAAAGCCGATAACGCAACTAACGGTCTGAGTGCAATCCGCCCGTGCCGGCCCGCGCGCGCAGGACTGGAACGCCATAGTGGCGGTGGTTGTCACGGTTGCGGGCAAGGGCGACGCGAGGCCGTTCACAGGCAGGCTCCCTCAGACGGACCGTCGGGCGTGGAAATCCGGGGTGAGCCCGAGCGCGTCGGCCGCTGCGGGAAGGACGATCCGGACCCCTCGTGAGCCAACTGGGGCGGGCATCGCACCGCAAAAAAACGCACGCTACGCGGGTGCTCGATGAACAGCCGCGCGGGTCCGCTGGACGGCGCCGTCAGGTCCACGAGCCTGCCGGTGATGAGGATCACAGAGTGCGCGACAAACCGGTGGATGACGCCGTTGAACCCGTCGTGCAGCCAGCCGTGCCCGGCGCCGGCCTCCGGCTGCACGGCGACCTAGTGGTCGAAATTGTCGTGGCATTCGTCGCGCGCGGGTTTCCAGCCGGCGAGCCAGTCTCCCGCCGGTTTGGCGTTGTCCTGGCGGGTTAGAAGCGCAGCGGCGAGACTGTCGAACGGCTCACCGGCCGGCACCGTTTGGGGCCAGCGGGTTCACTCTAGGGCTCCGGCCAAGGCCTGCACGAGCAGCGCGGTGACGTCGCGCCGGCGCAGTGCATCGCCGAGCCCGGCGGGGCCGCGCCGGGCAGCAGGTTGACATCAGCAGGGCGCGGTGTCCGCACGGTCATGTGGCGGGGTTTCCGGCGCCAGTTGGCCGTTTTCCGATGGTGGCTTGTCTGCGAATCGGGATTGGCAGACAGGCCCGGCAGGGCGGTGGAGGGTGGCTCTCATGTAAAGGTGGTCGGTGCTCACGGCACGGGACAACCCACGACGCAGCGGCGGGAGGGCAAGACTGGCCGCCCGTCGCGGCTCCGCCCCGCATCGCGAAGCGGTCCGCGCGATCGGCCATCGACGGCCTGTTTTTTCTGTCGCGGTTCCATACCGCTAACTCCTGTTAGCGGTATGGCGGCTTGCCGGGGCACGGGCAGGTGGAATCGGTCGGCCGGTGCGTTGAGAGACGGGCAGGGCGTGGCGCCTGGACGGTCGTATGATCGGTTTCCGGTGCGGCTGGGCCGTTTTTCCGGTGGGGGCATTGTCTGCTAATTGTTATTAGCAGATAAGCGTTTAATGGCTAGAATAGCGGGAAACCCCGTTACGTCACATCAATGATTAGGGTTTCCCCTTGTTTTGGCCGCCATGGAAAGACGAAGGGGTGCGCATACCACCACAGCCGGCACTGTTAGCCGTTCGGAGAAGCCTGACCATGCTCACACCGTCGCTCACCGGCTGGCGTGCCCAATATGACCGCATGCAACGGTCATACGCCCGCGTGACGAGTCCGTATACGAGCTCCGTGGCATATGACGACGACCTTCACCACTTCATGCAAGACTGCTGGCACCTGAAGGACTGGATCCAGAACGATCCGGGCGCGGGCGTCGGCATGTTGATAGAGGGGCTGGTTGATGGTTACCCGTCCCTTCGCATCGTCGCGGACCTCGCCAATGCGTCCAAGCACCTGCGCCGCCGCGGAAACGGCGCACGCGCCTTTGTAACGTCCACGAACGTCACCGTCCATCTCGGCCAACCCCGCCCAATTGACGTCGACTACATCGTCACGCTCGCCGACGGCTCGCCAAGATCGGCAACATCGCTCGTCCACGAGGCCGTCAAGGACTGGGACGCGTTGCTGACAAAACAAGTACTCCTGCCATGAAGGTCACTACGAACTGGCCTTCCACACCACCACACAGGTGCGGCAATGGGTCGGTCATCTGGTATGGGGCGCCCGGGGCGCCGGTGCGCGATCAAGCCCAATCGAAGGAGCGAGGGAATGAAGCGGCTGTCTGATCGCGCGCAGCGGGAGATCGATGCGCTACGTGGCGCCCGAGAAACACTGCTCAATGCCCGGGCGGACGTCGACCCTTCTTTTGATGCCTATGATGTGATCATTCGGGAGCTCGATGCCTTGATCGAGGAACTTGAAGGCGAGCGGGATGGCTTCGAGAAGGCGTTGACTATTAAGAAGGTCGAAGCAGCTTTTGACGCGCCAGAGCTTTACGAGGGCGACCGGCCATTTGCGGAATTTGTGCATGCCGTGCGCGATGTTCTGGTCGACGCCGGCATGCTCCAACTCGCGACGCGACAGCCATGAGTAAGAAAGATCGCGGCAAGACGTGTGCGGACTGCGGTCGCGAGCAAACGTCGACGACAACCGACCATCTGATCGCCCGACAGTTTGTCGGAGTAGCCGATCGCCGGAATCAGCCGGAAGTCCCGGTGCTCACGTTGACCCCGCGGGACGCGCACCCTGTTATAAGGCTTTGCCCTCGCAAAGGAACCATCGCGTGATCCCACGTGCCCGCCTCGACGCCGTCACCGAAGCCGACCTCCAGGCCCTGATCGACCACGGCGTGCGCGAAAGCCGCACGCTCGACTACAAGCGCGACTGGCCGGCCGACCGCGACGCGCGCGCCGAGCTGGCCAAGGACGTGTGCGCGTTCGCGAACTCGCTGGGCGGCGACCTCGTGTTCGGCATGCGGGAGGAGGGCGGCGCCGCAGCCGCGATCGTGCCGCTGCGGCTCGCTAACCTCGACGCCGAGTTGCTGACGCTGACCAATGCGCTGCGCGACCTGCTCGAGCCGCGCGTCAGCGGCGGCCTGCACGCGCACCCAGTGCCGTTCGCCAGTGGCGGCCACGTGGTCGTGCTGCGCGTCGCTCCGAGTCCGGCCGCGCCACACCGCGTCACCCGCGACAATCACTTCTATGCCCGCACCTCGGTTGGCAAGGAACCCATGGACATCCACGGTATCCGCAATGCGTTCGCAATAAGTGCCTCCTTGGCCCAGCAGGTGCTGGCCGTTCGGAATGACGCGCTTGCGCGGATCGTCCGGCATGAGGGTCCGGTGCCGGATCTCGCGCTGCCCGCCTGCGTCTGTCATGTGGTCCCGGTGTCCGCGGTCACGCGGCCGGATGGGCACGATGTCGACGCACTGCGCGCGGTGGCCGCGAAGCTGCAGACGGCGTCGCCCGGCGGACGTGCGCTGGGGCAACCCCGAGTCAATCTGCACGGCGTGCTCTGCATGGGCGACCGTAACGAGGACGAAGAGCAGACCGCCTACGCCCAGCTCTACCGGGATGGTTGCGTGGAACTCGTCGCCGGCGCATTGCTGCGACGGGGCTGGGGGCAGCGGGATGACGAAGAGTTGTGGGTGGTGTACCCCGAACTCTACGAGGTGCCGCTGGTCCGTTACGGTTTCCGGGCCGTCGCCGACACGCTGGCCGCGCTGGAGGTGCCGGCGCCGGCCTACCTGCTGCTGAACTGGCTGTTCGCGCCGGGTACCCAGATCGGTTACGAACTCCCGCGGGGCGGTGCAGCCTATCCGGCACTGCCGGCGCATCTCACGCAACTGGTGGCGCCGCCGGTCTACCTCGAGGACTTCAGCGTTGATCCGCTGACCGTGCTGCGACCCGCGTTCGACGTGCTGTGGAATGCCGTCGGGGTCGCGCACACGCGGACGGATTTTGCGGCGGCGGACTGACCGATGGCCAACCAGCCGCAATCGCTCACCGTGGCGCCGCCGCGCACCTATACCCGCACCGACTTCGCGGCGCTGCGCGCGTTCGTGCAGCGCATCGAGCCGGCGGCGATCGCGCGGCGCTACTACGACGCCGACGATCCTGAGCTCGCCCCGCATGTGGCCACGCCCGAGGCGATGGCGCGCTACCTGGGTGCGATGCGCGACGAGCTGGTGCGCCTCGCGCTGCTCAACGGCTCCAGTGTGCTCGCCGATCATCTGAAAACCTCGATCCGCAAGCACGGCAGCGCGAAACTCACCGCGGTTACGCTGCGCATGGTCGAGCAGGCCGCGCAGCTGGCGGCGGCAACGCCGTCTCCGGCGCACGGCGTCGGCCTGTGGTTCCGGCCGCTAGTCGCGCGGCGCCTGACGGCCGAGGGCATCTCGACGCTGCAGGAACTCATCGACTGGTGCAACCGGCACGGCGGCAGCTGGTGGCGATCGGTGCCGCGCATCGGCCCGCTGCGCGCGCGGACGATCGTCGCGTGGCTGCGTCGGCACGAGGCGACGCTGGGCGCACGCGTGGACGCTGACGTCGACGTCCGTCTGCTGGTACCCGAACCCGGCGCAGGGCAGGGCGAAAGACCGGGCAGCGGGCAGGGGACCGTCGTCGTGATCGGCGGTCCGCCGGACGCGCCGCGCCTCGCGCCGTTCGAGCGGCTCGCGGTGCCAGCCGAGTTGTCCGGCGGGGAGGGGCCGCATGGAACCGCGAGCCGCGGCACCAACCGGGCGACCGCGTTTGCGTTCATCCGGGCGCCACACGACCTGGCGGCGATCCATGCGTACCTGCACCGGTACCGCGACCGGCCGGCGACCTGTCGCGCGTACACCCGTGAGCTCGAGCGGCTGGTGCTGTGGGCCGTGATCGTGCGCGGCACCGCGGTGTCGTCAATGACGGTCGAGGACTGTGAGGCGTACAAGGATTTCCTCGCGGCCCCGTCGCCGGCCTTTACCGGCCCGAAGCGCTCACGCGCGGGCGGACGCTGGCGACCCTTTGCCCCTGGCGGCCTGTCGCCCGACAGTCAGGCGTATGCGGTGCGGGTGCTGCGGGCGGCCTTCACATGGCTCACCGAGGTGCGGTATCTGGCGGGCAATCCGTGGGCCGCCGTGACCGATCCGGTGACCGTCACGCGCGAGGTCGCGGTGCAGGTCGGGCGCGCGCTGCCGGCGGACCTGTGGACGGGCCTGCGGGCCGCGCTCGACGCCCGCTGTGCCGGGGACGAGGCGGAGGGACAGGACGCCGGAGCCCGGCAGTGGCGCACCGCGCGCGCGGCGATCCTGCTGATGGGCGATTCGGGGCTGCGGCGTGATGAAGCGGCGCACGCCCGTCGCGAAAACCTTCGCCTGTCGCCGCTTCCTTCGGGCGGCGCCCCGGTCTGGGCGCTGACGGTGACCGGCAAGCGCCGCAAACAGCGCACAGTCCCTGTCAGTGCGGCCACGGTGCGCGCGCTCCGCGAACACTGGGCCGATCGCGCGCGCGATTTCGATGCGCCGCTCGACTCCGCGCCGCTGATCGTGCCGCTGGTGATTCCGGCGACCGGCACGGCGCTGGACAAACACGGTGGCGCCGTCGAGGCGCCGTATTCGGCCGATGCATTCGGGCATCTGGTCCGTCAGACCATCCAGCGTGTGACCGTCGAATTTGCGGCGTGGCCGGACGTCCCGAAAGCACATCTGGTCCAGCTCGCGAACACCTCCGCGCACGCGTTCCGGCACACCTTCGGCACGCGCGCGGTCGCACGCGAGATGCCGGTCGACGTGGTGCAGGCGATTCTCGGTCACGCGTCGCTGCAGACGACGTCGATCTATGTGCGCGCCGAGCAGCAGCGCATGCTGGAGGCGGCCGCGCAGTATTACGCTGCGGATGACGGGCCGGGGTAATGCCGGCAGCCCGGGCACCGGCCTCGCCCGAGGCGGATGCCGCGCGCGCCGGGTCCGTGCCTGCCAGCCCGCGCAGGCGGGACGGCGGTGCCATCGGCCACGCATCGGCTACACACCGGCGCCCGGCGCGTATCGCGGCGTCGCAACGGCGCCGCCGGAAAGCGGCGGGCGTCCCTACCTATCAGGATTTTCCAGCCAGTGAGGAAGTGCAATGACAGTCCACGCGATTACCGCGGTCCGGCTCGAGCCGGATTCGCACAGGGTCACCCACGTACTGTGGGGACAGGTTTCCATGAGCGGCGAACAGTTTGAGGTCGTACCGCACGAATCGCCGGTGATCGAGGTGGTCGACGCGCTGGCCAGGGGCGACACCGTGGTGACCGTTTTTCCGGTGGAGGGACAACGCGTCGCGGGTCCGGAGGTCCGGCGCGTCGTGGATGAGGTGGGTCGCGAAGGGATCGAAACGGTGGACGTGGATTCCGGTCCCGGCCAGACGCTGGCGGACCTGCCGCGGCTTGACCATGAGTAGACGGGTCACCGCGTTCGCGCCGACAGACAGCCTGGTGGGAACTGTCGCGAAATCAGCCGATCCGGATTCCCGATCCGGGAGCTGGGGCACGTTGCTGCCACGTGCGGAGCCGAGCCCCTTCGACTGAAAGTCAGCTTAAAAAGTATGAAGGATTGGCTAGTATGTATGAGGATACCCGGCTCCCCTGTACGTTATGCCTTACGCCTCCTGGCAGCCTCCGCCCGATCGGCGCATGCCCGCGTCGACGACAACGCGGCGGCCGTGCGGAGACGGGTGACGCGGATGGGACTCGAGACGTTCCGGCAATCCGGCGGAACCCGGCACCGGGCTGCGCGAAAAGCGGGCGTGGCGTCCGGCTGCGAGTCAGACTCCGATGTGCGGCGGGTTCCCGGGCGCCCGCTGAACATTGCCGGGGGGTAGGAGTGACGCATGACGACGGTGCTGCTGGTGGACGATGAGCCGGAGACGCTGGCGGCCTGGGAACTGTGCTGCGAGCACGACGGATACGAAGTGAAAGCCGCAGGCGATGGCCAGGCGGCGCTGGCCGTACTGACGACGAGCCCGGTTGACGTGGTCGTGGCCGACTGGCGGATGCCGAAAATGTCCGGCAGCACGCTCTGCCATCACATCCGGAACACATCCGGTCTGGCGGGGACGGTTTTTATCCTGGTGTCTGCCGAGTCAACTCCGCCCGCCTTCGTGCAGTACGACGGCTTTCTGCGCAAGCCCGTCGATGTGCCCGAGCTGCTGGCGACGATGCGGCGCCTGCTCGCGGAGCACGCGGCCGACTGTGCCGCCTCGCACGGGCACACTGCGCCGCGTCACTGATGCCGGGACGCGCAAGGTATCCATCCGATCCCGGCCGGTGCCCGGGAAACAGCAGACTGGGCCTGGGAGACGCCCGACGGGCAGCGAGGACATTGCCCGCGCACGTGCGTGGATCGCGTCGAGTGTCACGGGAAGCCGACCTGGAACGGGTGCCGCCGACGCATGCCTGCCGGTTCTGGTCCCGGCATTAACGTAGAACGCATTAGAGATGTCAACTTTGCAACTAGAAAGTTGTCAATCCGAGACTCCGCAGCACGTCGATCGCGCGGCTAACTCCAATTATGAGATGTGGCGATTTTTTGCGTTTGGCGAAGGAAAGAATACCTGCGCTGGGGAGGTGCTCGTAGGGCAGGGCGATCGTGGGTTTACAGATTGGAGTCGCAAATTGCTGCTTGAGATCAAGCATGCCGACTACGATGTGAGCGTCAGGAACGAATTGTCTAGAGGACGAAGAATTCGGAGTGGGAGCCCGGGCTTCGCGGCGCTGTCTACCGGTTTGAATCGGACCGCCGGGGTGCCGTAGAGTACGACTCCCAAGGGCTGGCGCGGTTGGTCAAATTTTGAATCGGCGTGGGCGGCCCGGGCCATTACTTGAACCGTCTACTGTGTGGTCGGCGCCTTGGCCCGTTTTTTTCAGCGCAGCATGGCTGTGTCCGAGGAGGCACTCGTCCTGGCCGTCAACCACGACGGCGATTCCGATTCAACGGAATCGATCACAGGCAACTCATCGACGCTGAGCTCGGTTACCAGTCCCCCTGTGGTGCCAGACCACAGGCGCTGCCAATGTTGGCGGTTGTCTTCTATACATGAACGGATATAATCCGCACAAATGCCGCTAGCGATGCTCCCGAAATTCGGGAGCGCAAAATGTCGTTGACGGCGGGGTACGACTAGGCGGGAGATGACGATGCGACGCGGAGAGACGCACGGCGGCACAGACAATGTGCTAACTACCCTCGGCTTTAGCGATGTGGGGGATCTGTCGGCAAAGACCATCCTTGCTGTCAAGTTGAACGCGTTGATTGAACAACGCGGCCTCAGCCAGATGCAAGTTGCCGAAATTACTGGGATGACGCAACCGAAGATATCGCTGGTTCGTCGTTATAAGCTGCAGAACATTTCGCTCGAACGCCTGATGCAGGCGCTGGTATCGCTCGGTCAGCATGTTGAGATCGTCGTCAGGCCTGCAAGGAAGACCAGCCGCGCTTCGATCACTGTCGCAGCTTAGACGGACCCGCAGTACACACATGAAACTGATATTAGGCAAGGTAAGCATATGTCGC
This sequence comes from Paraburkholderia phytofirmans OLGA172, assembly GCF_001634365.1. NCBI lineage: Bacteria > Pseudomonadati > Pseudomonadota > Betaproteobacteria > Burkholderiales > Burkholderiaceae > Paraburkholderia > Paraburkholderia phytofirmans. Next base: position 261,351 of record NZ_CP014580.1, on the reverse strand, counting down.
GAGCAGACCTACTCGTAAGCCTAGTCAAGGCAGGAAGCCAGGGCGACCAGCAACTGCTGCGCACGACCGTCGAAGCCATGGCGGCTGAAGAGCGCGCCAAGCATCACCATCAACTGGCCGACAAGCTAGTCGAGAACTTGGGATCGGCCAAGTCGGGCCCGCGCTCGGTCGAGGTTGTGCGCTCTTTCGATGGCGGACACGGTGGCCTGCTGTATGAAGTTGAGCCAAGGAGAACCTTGGATTCGCTATTGCTCAATGAAACCGTACTCACTGCATGTCGCGAGCTGGCCGAGGAGCAGCATCGGAAGGACTTGCTGCGCTCCTACGGAGTAGAGCCGCGGCATCGAGTACTGTTGTCCGGCGCGCCAGGTAACGGCAAAACTTCGTTGGCTGAAGCGCTTGCCGCCGAACTGATGGTGCCGTTGTTCGTCGTGCGCTACGAGGCGGTGATCGGCAGCTTCCTTGGCGAGACTAGCGGCCGCTTGAAGCGGCTCTTTGACTTCGTGCGCACGCACCAATGTGTGCTGTTCTTCGACGAGTTCGATACCCTTGGCAAGGAGCGAGGGGATACGCACGAAACCGGCGAGATCAAGCGTGTGGTCAGCTCTCTGCTGCTGCAGATCGATGCACTGCCCAGCCATGTAGTCGTGGTGACCGCCACGAACCACGCTGAACTGCTGGATCGTGCCGTGTGGCGCCGTTTCCAGTTGCGCCTCGCGCTGCCGGAGCCCACCGTGGCGCAAAAAGAAGAATGGTTCGTGCGGCTGCAAAAGCGACTGGACGCCCCGCTGGGCATAACGCCGAAGACCTTGGCATCGAAGCTCAAGGCGTCAAGCTTCTCCGACCTGGAGCAGTTCTGCGAAGACATACAGCGCCGCTACGTTCTGGCGCTTCCTGCCGCCAATCTTAAACGCATCATTGTTGAACGCCTCAAACAGTGGCAGACGCGATTCACGATCGACCAATAACAAGAACGGGCAACGCTGACTAATGGCGAATGAAAACTATCCTCTTCTTTGTTTCTCCGTGCCGACTGAAGCCGGTCGGGACTCGCTAACGGGGCGTAGTGGTCCAGTTCACTTCCCTGGAATCGGACGTCAGAGAGCGCGTATAGCGCCACAACTCGCAGTATTGCAACAAGCCTTCGAGGCCAAACGCCTCAGGCTGCAGCAGGCCGCGCCGATGGAGAACCCCGAGCTGATCCTCGTGCTGGAAGTTGCAGGCACGGTACAGAACTTCGCCAATGCCGTCAGCAAGGTGCCTGGTCTGGATTGGCTGCTCGAATGGGCCGAGGAGCAGATCGAACCCGACGAAGATTTCTATGCCGAAAACAGGGATCAACAACATAAGCCTTACACAGGGCGACTTTTCCTGCTCGGAACCAATCAGGAAGCGCTGACACAACTGTTGGCGCTGTGGAATCGCCACCAACAGAATCCCGATGAGTCGTTCGCGCGAGGCTTGGCACCATTCAAGCACGTCTTTGAGCAGTTGCGCACAATTCGTCATTGGAGCATCGCCGATCGCGTCGATGCCGATATGCGCCGATACTGGCAGGATGGCATCGACAATGGAATGGCTGCCATACGGTTCGAGATTGAAGCTTGGCACTTCAGCGTACCGCAGAAGAATGAGACAGCGAGCGTCGAGGTGGAAGCACTGGTCCAGCGGCTGAATGGTCGTGTTCTAAGCCGTGCGTTGGTCCCCGAAATTGCAGGTTCTGTCGCGATAACGGCGGACGGACAATTCTGATCGATATCGTAGGACTGCTTACATAACCAGCGAGTAGAACTGCTCGGCGGCTGATGGATGGGTGTCTTTTTCCGCCCGCATTTGTCCTTTGCGAATCATGTGCATGACCTCGATGCCAGACAGAATGATGCGCGCGCACCGAAAATCCTTGAAGCCCAGCATCGGTTTGACGATACGTTTGATGGCCCGGTGATCCTGCTCCACAATGTTGTTCAGGTACTTGCATAGCCGAATCCTGATCGGTGTTTCCCGCTCGGCATTGATCGCCTGAAGAGCGGCCAGATTCGCGCCGCTTTTGTCAATCGTCACAGTCTCCGGCGCGCCGTTCTGGTCGATTGCCTTTTCGAAATATCGTCGCGCAGCAACCTTGTCCCGACGGGCCCGAAACAAAAAGTCGACCGTGTCTCCGGCCTTGTCCAAAGCGCGATACAAGTATTTCCACTGGCCGCGCACCTTGATGTACGTCTCGTCCATCCGCCAGCTCTTGCCCACCGGGCGCTTGTGCTTGCGGAAGGCTTTTTCGAACAGCGGCACCAGCGTGATCACCCATCGGTGCACGGTCGAATGATCGACCTCGATACCGTGTTCCGCAATCATCTCTTCGAGATCACGCAGACTCAGCGAATACGCCACGTACCACCGAACGCACAGCAGGATCACGTCCACAGGGAAATGCAGCCGCTTCAGAACTTTCGCGACGCCCGGCGGCAACGCTTTCCGGCAAATGCGTTCTTTCTTCACCGGCGCTTCGGACACATTTTTCATGCCCCAATTTTACCCTACCGCCTTATCGCGACAGAACCACTGATGACGCCGGCTGGGAAGCGGTGACCGTGATAGAGCGATTTCGATTTCTTCATCGCGCCATCTTACGGACCGACTCAACAACCTGACAATGCCCAACGGAGCCCACGCCAACTGGCTGGACCGTATGTATCTTGGCGCCCTATCGGAAAACGTAGCACTGGATTTTGCTGTGTTGCCGTGGGCTGAAGATTTGAATTCGCTGGCGCAACTGTTCACCGATGGCTGGCGTATTGACTACCGATATACAGTTGTCCGAACGATCTGTGCAGCCTGCGAAACCAAATTGAAAGTGGGCTAGGGTCATTCAATCTCGGCCATACCGCCTGAGCAGCAATCCCGCCGAGTGCCCCCAAAAACTACATTGCCAAGCCAGACCTACGAAATTCGCCACGCGGCCCTCAGGTGTTGATCCAGACGCGCGCCTGCTCCAGCTCGTTGACGTGGAACGCCTTGACTTCGGCCTTCGTAAAGAACCGCGCCAGATGCGTCGAGGCACGGATCCAGCCCGCATCGGCCACCACGGCGGCGCGCGTGACCTTGCGGGCCACGGAAACGCCGAGCGTTATATCGGTCCACAGCGCCTTCGGCTCGATGCCGGTGAAATGCTCGATGCGTTCGAGCACGCGGGTCTTGCCGTTCAGTTCGAGATCACCCCGCATGCGCTCAATGGCTTCGCGCAGATCGTGGTCGGTGATTTTGCCTGCGACGGAAATTTCGATGACAGGGGAATCGGGCTCGGTGTGATACAGGATCATGGCAAGACCGCCTGACTAGGGAGACGTTACACGCTCAGGCGCGGCGCGGATGAGCCTAGCGTTCGATAATTTCTTCACGATACCCCTTTTCACACGGCTCGGTTAGCCAGGTTTAACGCCGTTTAGAGTACGCTGGCGGCCCCGCCCCGTTACCATCTTCCCGCCCGTGCGACACGTGTCGCTGCATAGCCTGCCATTCGGTTGGAGTAAGAGCAGGGACGTGCGGCGCCTCGCGGCCAGCTCGGGTCGTTCACCCAAACCCGCTTGCGGACATTCGAGCGTCGTTACGCCCTGACAGCGGACCTGATACTCTCTTCCAAGTAAGTCGACGACCTGCACCAAAACATTGTTCCACGGATGGGTGAGCCCGGTGCTGTTGCATCGCTGATGCGTGTGAACAGTACCCTTAGCCGGCGTCAATCAATGGGTGTCTGGTGGTTGGCTCAAATCCTTTGACACCTGCGCGTCTAAAGCGATCTGCCTGCGAAGCGCCTCGAAGCGCTCTAGTACATTGTCTCCGAAAAGCGGATCGGGGCTAGCCGGTACGGCCGCATCGACTGCAGCCCAGTCGTGTTCTGTCAGCACCTGCGCAGCACGAGGCATCACGTCTCGCTCCTCAGTGGAAAGGTGGTGACGATAGTACACAAGATACGTCGCCGTGGCCGCCTCCAGAGCCGCGCGCGGGATTACAACATCTCCCGCGGCTTCATTGATGCGAATCAGGAGTTCGTCGCCGGCCGTGGCGATCACGCGATGCTCCTGCAGAAGGCGGTTCACCACAATTTGAGTCCCGGGATCCTCTTTTGCAAGCCGCGCGTACGCAACATCTTCCCGCGGATGATGAACACGATCGGAAAAATTCCGCATGTAGTAAAGGATATCGCCCATGAGAGTGTAATTTGGGCTCTCACCCCGGCGGAGCTCAGCTACCTGTTCTTCCAGAATGTCGAGTAGTCGGGCGAAATTAATGTGCTCGGTGTGCCATACGGCAAGCGGGTCGGCCATGGCGTGCTCCATTGAAATGGATCAGGTACACAATAGACCGTCTGGACCAAAGCGCACATGCATTCCTTATGGCGCGGTCGACAGCACCCAGCACGATCAGTGCAATTGAAATACTACTGGTTGCAACCCGGGAAGAACTGACACAGATCAATCCACTGCGGCATCGGTGCGCGGAGATCCTGCTGGACCAGACGGCTGGGGCCTGACTTGCGCGCCACACGCACTTCGGCCGGGTACAAGGCAGCCGACATGACAGCACGGATGGCGGCTGTCCCATGGCAGCGGTCGTCTTGTTGGCGCAGTCGCGTATGGCCGGAGAGGGTCGAACTGGGCCGTTAAAATCAGTTTGCAGGGTTTTCTCGCCCTGCCGATAATTCCGCAACGGCGAGATCCGTTTTCTGATGCGGGGTTCAGCGCATACAGCGGGGCGCTGAAAGCACGTTCGGATGGTCCGCTGGTCCTGGAGATAACTCAGATCCTCGCTAACTTCAGGTGCGGTTGATGATTACATGGAGGTGCTTCTGGCGCGGAATCGCCCCGATGGCGGTTCACCCGTTACTGACGGCCGGCTCTTGAAGCTGACTTCAAATGCACCCAGCTGCAGCAACAGGCTGTCGAGCGCGCAAAGCTGGATTCGCGTCAGGTGCGGTGCGTCCAGGAGCCCGTGTAGTCGCCAGCGCCAGTATTGCGCAGGCAGTATAGGACCGAAAGGGCCGCCAACCAGCGACGGCCTCATCACCCGCGCGATGTGCGCTATCTCCTCGTCGATCAACGTTTCCATAAGCCCCCCGGCTTCCTGTTTTCGTTTTCGCGTACGGCCATTGACGATTCATATTATGAATACTATAGGCCGGTTTTCGCCGCGCGCCCAATTATTGAGAAATGAAATTCCCGGCGTGCGGCGGAACGGCCGATTTGGACAGCGGTGGTGACGTGCGCGGAAACCAACTGAGGTAGGAACGATGCGGCCTCTGCCGTCGGCATCGGGCAGTAGGCGGCCAACTCCCGCCATTGCCCCTGCCTTTCCAACGGACATTCGAACGCCGATTCCGCACCGGATGGCGGACGTCGGTGCGCAAATCAGCGTGGAGGGCTATGCAGGGGCATAGTTCACCTCATGCAAGTGCTGCTTGACGCTGACGCTTGTCCCGCTGTCGTCAAAGCCATGTTGTTTCGGGCCGCGCGGCCTGCCGGAGCGAAACCTGTATCAGTAGGACGCAGCCCACAAATATAGAAACAGCGTGTCGTTGGAACTTGCGTTGCGCCCGTTACCGTCGTAGTTGGTGCTCGCGCCAAGGTATTTGGTGAAGTGCGTGTACTGCAAGCCAATGCGAAGGTATTGCACCGGGATCCAAAAAATCTCAGGTGTCCAGCCTTGCGTATTAGGGGAGAAATTCGCGCTGCCGGCGTAAGCGATGCTATCGGAACTGTCCGTCGTATTGAAGAACGAAAGACTTATACCGTATTTGTTCTGGTAGACGTACGATGCCTTAAGCCGCAGGCTGTTCAGATTCCCCGACGTGCTGTCGCCCAGAACGAAATTGTTCGGGTCATGGATGTTCTCTTTGACATAGAGGGCCTGTGCGGTGATCGTATGCGGGTCGAGGATGTACTCATACTGGGCATCCGCGCCAATATCCCGATAGCGGGTTACGCCTTGCACGAATATCGGGAAAGCGTTTGCGTCGTTGGGATAGACGTTCACGTTTAACCCGAACGTGCCTAGCATGACACTATGTGGACCCCAGTCGCGGGTAAAGGCGATTCGCGCGTACGGGTTGTACCCGCGCAGATAGATCTGCGGGTGAGCGGGGTCACCCGCGCTGTTGCCATGGCTCAGGAACGACCAGATGCCATCGGCCGTGCTGTACGCCGTCAATTCCGCGTAAATCGTCTTGTTCCAGTACAGGTAGCCACCCGTGCCTACGACCTGTTGGGCTAATGCCCCATCGATGATCGGCAGGTTCTGAATGCGGGCGACGGGGCTAATCGTCGACGAAATGTAGGGATAGCTCCATGCCGGCGCGCTATTCCACACGTCCTGCACAGTGGGATTGTTGTGCAGGGTCAGACCGAGTATCAGGTCGCTGGTGTCCCCGATGATACTGTCCACAAAACGGAAGTCGGTGTTGTCCGACCCCCAACGACCCTGCCACTGGCCGTCACCGTTCTGGTGATCGTAATTCGAGTACGTGAACTGGGCGAATCCGCCAATGTGATCGGTAATTTTCCCTGCGAGGAAAATGCTGGCCGAATCGAACATCGGAAGGCCGTCTTTGGGATTGATGGGCATCCCGTTGGAGTCAAGGTTGTTCCTAGTCTTACTCAAATCGACAGTGGCCATTGCGGCTAGCGGAATCGTGCGCTCGCCGATGGTATAGCCATTTAACTTGAACCAGCGCCCATAGGGTGTCAGTTCAGGAAATTGCCCGCCGGCGTGACACGCCACGCAACTTTGCCCCGTCTGTCGTGCGAATATGGGCAATGCATGGGCTGCGGAGGCCTGGAGGAGGCAAAACGCCGCCAGTACAGCAGTCCAGGCGAGGCGAAGCAGGCAGCAGGATGTTCGGTCGCGGGCTAGAGCGGACGTCATGATCGTTTCTCCCTCTGCAGTATCGCACCGCGTCGCACTCTTCCTTTAAGGAATCGGTAGCGAAGGCGAGTCATTTAGTCGCTAAGGAGTTAAGTCTTCGCGATTTGTGAGAAGACTTCAGTGTGCTGCGGCCAGAACGGGAACGATGCTGAAACGGGTGAGAGAACAGGCAGCAGCGATGGCGGCACGGCCCAGACGTGTGAGGTAGTAGCGGTAGGTATGAGCCACCTTCTTGATCAAACCGAGTGTGCGCAGTCGCGAGAGCTGTCGGGACAGCGCCGGGGCGCTCATGTCCACATGCCTGGCCAGATCGGCACGGCGCAGGCCATGCACGTTGAACTCGCCGCGCTGCAAGGCACGCAGCAGTGCCTGCTCGCAGCCGTCGAAGAAGTTCAGGCCTTTGACCTTGCGCTCATCACTGCCCACGCGGGACTGGCTCAAACGTTGAAGGTCGCGCTCACCTGCGCTGGGGTCCTCGAGACTCGACAGAAACGCGAGGTAGCGCTGGTTGCAGCCCAGCATGATCTCACGCAGGTCGATCAGGCTGTAGATGGTTTTCCTCAACGCTGCGAGTTCGTAGGTGCTTCGGCCGTTCCTGTGTTCCACCTTGCGGTGGTGTTTGAAGAAGCTCACGTCGTTGATGGTGGTCTCGATGCGCAACACATGGGAGAACTTGTCGTAGACCTTGACGCTGGCAACGCCCATGTGGTGCTTGATGCAGCGCCCCTCGATGCGGGTGGACAGCCGCGAGCCGATCTCCTGCGCCAGTTGCGGCGAGATCTTCTTGCCCAGGAAGCTGGCTACTTTCGCGGCGTGCGCGGCCAGCACCGCTTGACGCGACAGCACGTCGTACAGCGGCACCAGCGTCTGTTGGCTGCGGAACATCAGGTCAGTGGAATACTCGGCCTGCCGCAGGCTCCAGTGGTAGGTCTGGCCAAACACGTCGAGCACCGGGCACAGCCACTGCGCGTAGCGGTCCAGCCGTTCATGCAGCATGTCGGGTCTCAGCGCATCGGCTATGGCCTGTGCACGGTCCACATCGGCAATGCGTAAAAAGGCGTTGTCGGCCTGCACGAACCCGATGCCCTCGCGCCTGAGCGCACGGGCCACGGCGCCGTGGCCATTGCAGTAGAACTGCAAGCCGAACGGTGCCCAGGTCGGGACCCTGAGGTAGCACAGCCCGAGTTCGTCATCGATGAAGTAGAAGTAGTAGTGCAGGCACTTGCCCGTCTCGGGGCGCAGGTAGGTCTTGCCGCTGTTCTTGTCGTGCCACGGCTTGTAGCTCGGGCAGGCCTCCATTGCCGAGATGACATGCACCAACCCGGGCGCATCACCACGCGCCTGCAGCACGCGCGCCACCAGGTCTTCCTTGCGGATGTGGCTCTTGCTGACGTGCTCGATCTCGATGCCGGCGGCGGCGCAAACCTCTTGCGCGCGCTCACGGATGCGTTCGCGCAGGGGCTCGGCGAACCCGGCGTAGTCGAATATGCGAATCCGGTGGGCGTTCAGAAAACCCGTCATGCCCAGCGCGTAGCACGCACCGGGCAGCGTGCCCGTGATCAGGATCCGGTCAAAGCACGACAGCACGCCGTGCAGATTCGCCGCGTAACGCTCAATCAGATCTGCCTTCATGGTTCACTTCGGCATCGGCTGGCTATATGGCTACGCATCGTACTACCTGTTTGGTTCCGGCTCGTCCGGCTTAGGCATAAGTGAATCTCGCTGTGCCTTGGCAGCGTCGCATCGATCAAGATCAACTGGCCTACGGAATAGCTTGTTCAGAGTCTGCCGACCGCGCCATGCGGGGAATACCTTATTTGGATTGCAGATAGACCGCCACGGCCCTGGCCTGTTCGTCATTCAAGGTATGCGCCACTGCGCTCATCACAGGTGCATTGCCACGCGTACCGTTTTTGAAAACCTCGATCTGATGCAATAGATACTCCTTGTGTTGCCCGGCCAGCCGTGGGAATGTGCCGGCTCCCTGGGCCTCCGCGCCGTGACATGTTGCGCAAGCCGGCACGCCCTTATCCGGCAGGCCGCCTTCGAAGATTTCCTGTCCCTTGGCCGTCAAGGCGGCATCTCCAGTCGCGCCTCGCGTTGCCGGCTGGTGCGAGAAATAGTCGGCCAGCGACTTGACGGCGGCGGCGTCCAGCAGGGCGGCCATGCCCCACATGTAATCGCGGGCAGTGTTTTCACCGCGCGCGTGCTCGCGGAATCCCTTCAACTGGGCTTCGATGTATTCGGGGGTCTGCGCATTGAGCTTCGGAAACATCGGCGATTCGCTACGCCCGCCTACACCGTGGCAGCCGGAACAAATCTGCATGGCAATGCGGGCACCATCCTCACTTTGTGCGAGGGCTGGCGTCAAGGTGAGGCCAGCGGCGGCAAGCAACGCAATCACGGGCATTCGTGGACCGAGGATCATTTTTTATCAGCGTTGTCTTCAAGTCGAACGGATTGATGATGTCAACCAGTCGAGGCAAGCATAGAATATTTTCAAACTCAACGCGTAGGGAAATTTGAAGGCGGACGTGTTGTTTCGAACACGCGAACGGTGCGAGTACGCTGCCACAAACAGCGGCGCCTAAGGTTGGGAGCGTACGTGGTGTCAAAAAAACCGCGCGAGACCGACTCGAAAAGTCTGGCATCCGAGCGACCTAGAACCTCCGAGGAGGTGAGGCACCGCCGCGAACTTCGCAGCGGCAGTGAGCGCGTCAGTGAAGATCTGACGCGAATGGACGCGCGCATGTTACCTGAATATCGCTTTGGTATGCTTAAGGAAAACTGAAGGGAAAAATTACGAAGCGCTACGCGAAACGAAGACGGGCGCTTCTCCACGAAAGATGTCGAAAATCGTGTATAAATATTGCCAAAATCAGGCCGATATAGCCGCCAAAGCACTTCCGAAATTTACAATGAGCAAATACTTAGATGATGCTCCGCTCGCGCGCCGTCGGGCTCTCGCCGCTGAGTTCCTGTTGAATGGTGAGGGTATTAGCGAAGTGTCCAGGAAGGCTCGACTGAGTCTTCCGACCGTGAGCAAGTACAAGGATCTGGTTGAGAGGGGCGGGGCTGACGCCCTTGCTCGTCTTCGCATCCACGGGGGGCCCTCGCGACTGGATGATGCGTCGCAAAGCTGGCTCGTTAGCACGATCAAGCACTCGCCGGAGCTTCACGGCTATCCGGGGCCGACCTGGACCATAAGCCAACTGCGCGAGTTGATCTTGCGGCGTTTCGGCGTCCGGTTTTCACCTTCGCATGTTGGCTACCTCGTTCGGGGTTACGGCCTCGCCTATCGACTTACCTATTCGACTTCAGAAAAGGCGTCATCTGCTACCGCTCATAAACCACAGAGCGACGGCTATGCCGCGCGCCGAAAGATTGCTGCCAAAATGCTGCTGGATGGGGACAGTGTCGGGCACGTCTCGAAAGCGCTCAACATCAGCGTACGCACCATTACAAAATACAGATCAATGGTAGTTGCCAATGGCGTTGAGGCTGTTGAGCAGCTCAAGGCATCCGGGCGCAGTGCCACGCTTGGTCCCGAGGCCCTTAAGTGGTTACGGGCGACATTGGAGGGCAGCCCCATGGCCCACGGGTATGAAACCGAACTCTGGAGAAACGGGGATGTTCAAAAGCTGATCAAGGAGAGATTCGGTGTCTACCATTCCAGCGGACATGTCAGGACCCTCGTCGGGAAGCTTGGACTGGACCACAGGATGCGACCACCGAAGCTGCGCACGGAGAATAAGCGCCTGACGATCAATGATGAAACGCTGGCGTGGGTTGCCGCAACGGTTAAGGAGTCGCCGAGAGTGCACGGCATAGACGCTGATCACTGGACGAACGGCCGATTGCGCACCGTGCTTCATCGGCGGGCGGGTGTCGATTATTCCCGAGGATATATCTGGGAAATTGCCACCCGTGCCGGCGTGGCGGACCTGCTTACAAAACTCCGTAGCTGATCAATTCATTCTGGCCCTGGCCGCCTCGTCATGTGTGGCCGTAGCGGCAGCGTGGAGGCGCTGCAGTGCATCGCGAACAGCGTGCGGCTCGTTTCTTACGCCGATGGCCGAAACAGCGTTGATCATGTCGACGCACGCAGCCATGGCGGTTTTGTCGCAGTAAGACGGGACGGGCGAGTAAATGCGATATCACAAGGATACCTTATGAAAAGAGCGCGTGGAACTGCTGGGCAGCGGACAGCGGGGTTTTACCCAAGCATTTCATCTGCCCTTTCTTGATCATGTGCATAGTCTCGATGCCACGGAGAATAACGCGTGCGCAGTCAAAGTCCTTGAACCCCTGCATCGGCCGAGTGATGCGTTTGATGGCCCGATGGTCCTGTTCGACCACGTTGTTCAAATACTTAACTTGACGAATCTTGATGGGTGTCTCGCGCTCGGCATTCACCGCATGAAGCGCGGCCAGATTGGAACCGCTCTTGTCGATGGTCACCGTCTCGGGCGAGCCGTTCTGACCGATTGCCTTTTCAAAAAACCGCTGGGCAGCAGCCCTGTCGCGCTTGGCTCTAAACAGAAAGTCGATGGTGTTGCCCGCCTTGTCCACGGCGCGATAAAGATATTTCCACGAGCCTTTGACCTTGATATAGCTTTCATCCATGCGTCAACTCTTGCCCACCGGGCGTTTGTGCTTGCGAAACGTCTTTTCGAACAAGGGCACCAACTTTATGATCCACCGATGCACTGTTGAATGATCCACGCCGATGGCGCGCTCAGCCATCATCTCCTCAAGATTCCGAAGACTTAGCGAATAGGCCACATACCGCCGCACGCACAACAACATCACGTCCAGCGGATAATGAAGCCGCTTCAAAACCTTCGCAATGCCTGCAGCAAGGCCGGTTCGTGGTGTCGCGGTCTTCTTCATCGTGACCCGAAGCAAAGTTTGTGCATCCCGAACTTTAACGCAGCATTGCTAATGCGACAAAACCGTTCGCGTCGATGTTGGCGTTGTTTGCTCTGCAGGGTATTGTCGAAATCGTGATTATGCTGTCGCTCTGGGCGAGCTGCTATCCCGATCTGGAACACCGGCTCGCCAGCCTGGCGCTCGGCTTGTTCCTTTCAGTGAACGTGCTTGCGCTTGATTGCGGATTGCAAACGCTCCCGTGACGAGGGTCCGGCATCTTTGACGTACGTGTCGAAATGGCCAATCTGCTGACGTGGGCCGACGGCGATTTTCATTCCCATCGCATACGATGAGCTTGGACTGCTGACAATATATGTACAAATGCTCCCATAGAAATGACTCGGGAGCGGGCTGACGCGAGCGCACGCGACCGGGCCAATAGCTTTGCTCGTTTCCACATGTTGTCGTACCAACCGTGCGAGCAATGTCCGACACAGTGAGGTCGACAAAGGGCAATCAGCGCGAGTCGCGCTGCCTCGCCCACTACGGGAGGATCGGCGGTTCCGTTTCTTCCGGGCCAACGCCTCGAGCGGTTTCCATGCCCGACCCAGCAGCCTGTTTGGCGCCGCGTGCAGACACATCGACAGGCGGGCATACCAACAACGGGCGTGACATGCTGCGCAATGTGCGCTCAGCGACGCTTCCGAGCAGCCATCGCGTCGCAGTTCGCCGGCCCCGCGTCCCCATCACTACGAGCTGAGCGCCCCAGCGATCGGCTTCGAACGCAATCGCCGCATGGATATCGCGCGCATCTGCGGACGTATCGATCAATGCGGTGCCGCCAGTTCGGCCGTATGCTTTCAGCAGGTCCGCCGCGCGGTCGAGCGCCCGCGTGCCATTCCTGCTCAGGATGTCGCCTGGCCAACCAGGCACATGTAGCACGCTATCCACGACATACACAACCCGCCACAGCGCTACCTGCGGTAACGCCGCCAGCGCGGCGCACAGCGCTTGCAGCGCGGTTTCGCTGCCGTCAACTGCAACGAGGACGCGGGAGGTCTCGAGCACGCCCGATTCAAGGCGCGCGGATGGCACATACAGCACCGGAACCCGAATCATCGCCGCGACATCTTCCGGATCGAGGTGGTCGCCCCAGCCTCGCGCCGTGGCCCGCGGATGCGCAGCTATGGCGACCAATGTCGCGTCCCAGTGCTGCGCCGCTTCGCTCAGCGCCTGTGCGATGTGACTGCCGTGAATCGAGAGGTCGAGAAGTTCTGTCTCCGGTGCGAGGCTGGGGCCTTCAATTTCTCTCTTCGCTTCGGCTAGCGCTGCCTCGCTCACTCGAATCAACTCGACGTGCGCATCGTGCCACCCAGAATAGCTCAAAGGCAGAGTCGGAAACAGCACGCGGGGATTTCCAACGATGCTCACGAGTCTGACGGTTGCGCCCGGCCCCGCAAACCTCATCGCATAACGCGCAAGCGATGTCAGCCCCATTCCGCCGGCCACAGCGATCATTAGCCGATTGAACGGACGATGCCCTAACTGGGCGCCCACAGGACTGTTCATCAGATCGCCTCTTTCCAAAAGGATCAGTCAGTCGCCACAGTCAGGGGCGCTTCACCCCTAACCGTCGAAGGACCTGTTTTTAATGATGTGCCGTGGAGGGGTGTGCCAGTTGATTTGTGTCAACGGGACAGCACGCTATCCGCCGGGCCGATCACCCGGGCGGCCTCGCCGGCGCTTACCGGGAAACGGGCGCAATCGGCGTCGCCCGAGTTACTGAAGCGAAAAGAGTCGATCAGCTCTGCCTCTCTGTAGCGTCGCGGCAGGGTTGCCCACTGTGCAGTGCGCCTCAGGCTACGACCCTGATAAAACCTGATATGGATCAAGGGCAGCGCTTCCTGAACAGCTAGATTGAGTTGTCATCGGTTACTGCAGGTCGTCAGGCCGAAGCGCACCCGTTTCATCTGGCGAGCCGCGTGAGCGGATCGCGACGCACGTGGCAACTACGTTAGCTACCGACGTTGCGGCAACACAGGTGCTGGCAGGCGATTGAGTGACGGCGCGCTGGCTCCCCCGCCTTTCCTGGCACCCGACCCGGTCCTGGAGTGGCGAATTGGGGTGCCCGCGGAAAAACGGCCCGACGGAGAATGGAACCTGCAGAGCATTTTGGGCGCTACTGTATGTTTAACAAACGGACGAAGGAAATCAGCCGCGGGACGAATCCGGGTGACTATAGGCTGGAAGCAGGAGACTGGGACTGCTATCGCACGTCCCTGAAAGGGACAGCATGCTCGTCTCCGCCAGGACGTTGCCGCTCGATAAGACGTCGAACCTGCGTCGAACGCCAGTGCATCCTTGGAGAATGAAAAATGAGAAGATCCAACGCACTACCGGGATTGATCTTTCTTGTAATTTTTGGCATTGGGCTGGCATTCGCGTACTTCGAGTATGCGCTTGGCGCTTATGGTGAAAGCCTGTCGTTGGCTGTCGTCGCGTTCGTTGTTGCTTTCGTCGCTTCTGCCTCGATCAGGATCGCGGATCAGTGGGACAGGGCGGTGGTTTTGCGGTTGGGGCGCTTTCGCGCGCTGAAGGGGCCCGGATTGTTTTTCATTATCCCGATTGTCGAAACCGTGCCCTATTTGATCGACACTCGCGTGATTACCAGTTCCTTCAAGGCAGAAAAGACGCTCACGAAAGATACAGTGCCGGTCGATGTCGATGCAGTCCTGTTCTGGAAAGTGCTGGACCCGAAGAAGGCGGCGCTAGACGTCGCCGACTATAACAGCGCCATCGGCTGGGCGTCCCAAACGGCCTTGCGTGACGTTATCGGCAAGACGATGCTTTCCGACATGCTTGAGGGCAGGGACAAAATCAGTAACGAACTTCAGAAGATCATCGATCTACGCACCGAGCCATGGGGCATCAATGTCATTTCGGTGGAGATCAAGGACGTTCTTATTCCATCGGCTCTTGAGGATGCGATGTCGATGCAGGCTCAGGCGGAGAGAGAACGTCAGGCGCGCGTCATTCTCGGGGATTCGGAGAGACAGGTAGCGGAAAAATTTGCGGATGCGGCGAAGAGCTATGTCGAGAATCCCGTTGCGTTGCATCTCAGGGCGATGAACATGTTGTACGAGGGGTTGAAGGAAAACTCCACGATTGTGATTGTCCCGAGTTCAGCGGTGGAAACCATGCAGCTCGGCGGCCTGGCCGGACTCACCGCGCTGACTATGGGGTTAGGTAAGGAACACGCAGGTCAGGGAAAAGAAGGAACGTCGCCCTGAACCTCATCCGGCGAGAACGCGATCGAAGTGGCCTGGTCGGGGTCAAGTAGTGATAGGGCAAACCCTGATGGAGCCGTAGTTTTATTCAGACTGCTAACTCGCTCTGGTTGATCTGGTGAAACGTCCTTGCCCGGATCGAGGCTGCGTTGCGCCCTTGCAGAAGACTATCCGTTGAAGATCGGCCCCACGCGTGGCCAGGGTCGTGGCTTCACTCGATGTCGGTGGCACTGCGTACCAGTTGGCCTTACGGGTTTCTTGAGGATCGCGTCGGGCGTGTTACCCAGGGGATTGTCCGGAATGCCTGGCGCACCTCGTTCGTCGCTGGTTTTCTGGCTGCGCGGCAGGATATGGTGCCCCTACGAGGCGTCATTCGATAACTCCCAGATCGGCTGAGAATGTCGGCATTGGCGCACAACAATCTGTTGTAACACTGCCCTCAGTGGGAACTTATACTTTCGTGGAACAGGACCGCCCCGAACATCTTGTTGCTGCGAGTGCTTCACCCCGATGCGCCACGAACCAGGGTTCAAGAGCATGGGGAAACGATGATGCCGATGAAGGGGTGACTGCGCGTACCGTTACACCTGACGCGCTCTGGCCTTTGCTAAAGTCAGACAATGGGCACGGTTACGGTCCAGTTTCGAAGGAGCTGCGATGGTAGAGCATCCAGTGTCGAAGGGCGACAAGGCGGTCATTACCCGTGAGGCCCTCCAGTCTCTCATCGATGTTCTTGTCGCCAGCCGGTATCAGGTGATGGGGCCAACGGTGCGGGACGGCGCTATCGTGTACGACAGGATCTCGAGCGTACCGGATTTGCCTGTAGGGTGGACCGATCGTCAGGAGGCGGGGCGTTATAGCCTCGCGCGACGCGATGATGCTGCGCTGTTTGGTTTCGCCGTCGGTCCGCATTCGTGGAAGCGCTTCTTGCATCCACCGGTCCAGACGCTCTGGGAAGCGCGAACCGGAGCAGATGGGCTAGCGATCACCACAGCGGACGAACCCTCGCCGAAGTTCGCGTTCATTGGTGTGCGCTCTTGTGAGATCCATGCCATCGCGATCCAGGACCGGGTCTTTTGCGAGGGGCCTTACCCGGATCCGGTTTACAGCATTCGTCGTCAGGATGCGTTCATTGTTGCGGTGAATTGTGCACAGGCCGGTGGAACCTGCTTCTGCGTTTCGATGCAGACGGGGCCGAAGGCGGAGTCCGGCTTTGATCTGGCGCTAACGGAACTGCTTGACGAAAACGCCCATGAATTCCTGGTCGAGGTCGGCACCACCAACGGTGCGGAGGTTCTGGCGCAGATTCCTCATCGACCGGCGTCGGACGCGCACCGTGCGGCTGCTGACGCGGTCGTCGCACACACGGCGACCCAGATGGGACGCACTCTGGAAACGGACGGAATCAAGCAGTTGCTGCAAGGCAATCCGAACCATTCGCGCTGGGACGAGGTGGCCGAACGGTGCCTGAGTTGCGGCAACTGCACGATGGTCTGCCCGACCTGCTTCTGTACGACGGTCGAGGATCACAGCGATCTGGCCGGACGGTCCGCCGGGCGCGTTCGCAAGTGGGACTCCTGTTTCACCATGGACTTCTCCTACATCCATGGCGGCAGCATCCGGAAGACAGCCCGCTCGCGTTACCGGCAATGGATGACCCACAAGCTCGCGAGCTGGATCGACCAGTTTGGAACATCCGGCTGTGTCGGGTGCGGCCGCTGTATCACCTGGTGTCCGGTCGGTATCGACATCACGGAGGAAGCCGCCGCGATTCGCGCGACGCATACCGCGGCAAAGGAGAATGAACATGGAGGGGCTTGAGCATATTCTGGGCGAACACCCCTTCTTTGCGGGTTTCGATTCTGCGCATAGCCGGTTGATCTCCGGCTGTGCCAGAAACCACCGCTTCGATGCGGGGCATTATCTGTTCAGGGAAGGCGAGCCCGCGAATGAGTTCTTCCTGATTCGTCACGGCAAGGTCGCGCTCGAAATCGTCGCGCCCGGGCAGGCGCCCATCGTGGTCGCGACCCTCGGCGCCGGCGAGATCGTGGGAGCATCGTGGCTGGTTCCGCCTTATCGCTGGAATTTCGATGCCAGGGCCGTCGAGCTCACGCGTGCGATCGGCATGGACGCCCGGTGCCTACGCGACAAGTGTGAGGCCGATCACGATCTGGGCTATGCGTTGATGAAGCGCTTTCTGCCGATCTTCGTGAAACGGCTGGACGCAACGAGGCTGCAACTGCTCGATGTCTACGGGAAACGCTGAGATGGCTGCCGCCCGGGCCCCTGATCCGTTCGTCCCACAGGTCTATCGCGTCGCCCGGGCGCGCCGCGAGCTCGCCGACACGACAACGCTGGAGTTTGTACCACTCGCCGGGGAACGACCTGCTTTTGAGCCGGGGCAGTTCAACATGCTCTACGTGTTCGGTGTTGGCGAAGCGGCGATCAGCATGAGCGGCGACCGGAGCGATGAGCGCTCTTTCGTGCATACTGTTCGCAACGTCGGCGCTGTCAGCGCGGCGCTCGCGAGGCTGGAAGCGGGCGCGACGATCGGGCTGCGCGGCCCGTTTGGAACGGGTTGGCCGGTCGTCGCTGCCGAGGGTTCGGACATCGTCATCGTAGCCGGCGGCCTCGGCCTCGCGCCGCTGCGCCCGGCAATCTATGACGTGCTGGCCAACCGGAGCCATTATGGGCGTGTCGTCATTCTGGTCGGAAGCCGCAATCCGAAGGACCTGCTTTACCGCCAAGAACTGGAACGGTGGCGACAGCGGATGGATGTCCAGATCGAGGTGACCGTCGATCACGCGGACGCGGGCTGGCATGGCCACGTCGGTGTCGTGCCGGCGCTGGTTGCGCGTGCGGCCTTCGATCCGCGCGAGACCGTCGCGCTGGTCTGCGGACCCGAGCTCATGATGCGCTTCACAATCAATGCGCTGCGCGATGCCGGCGTTTCGCCCGAGCGTATCTACCTGTCGATGGAGCGCAACATGAAATGCGCGGTCGGCCTGTGTGGCCACTGTCAGCTCGGCCCTGCATTCATCTGCAAGGATGGGCCGGTGATGCGCTTCGATACAATCGCTGGCATCTTCGCGGTTCCGGAGATCTGAGATGGGCGCACCTGCAACGAACCAGCGCAAGCGGCCGCGGCTCGCGGTCTGGAAGTTCGCATCCTGCGACGGATGCCAGCTCTCCTTGCTGGATTGCGAGGACGAACTCCTCGCGCTTGCCGATGCCATCGAGATCGCCAGCTTCCCGGAAGCGTCCAGCGCTATCGGGGCCGGCCCGTACGATCTCTCGCTGGTTGAAGGATCGATCACCACACCGCACGACGCCGAGCGCATTCAGGCGGTGCGGCGCCAGTCGAAACATCTCGTCACGATCGGCGCCTGTGCGACAGCCGGTGGGATCCAGGCGTTGCGCAATTTTGCGGACGTACGCGAGTTCGTGGCCGCAGTCTACGCGTCACCGGAATACATCACGACGCTTGCTACCTCGACACCGATCTCCGCACACGTGCCGGTCGACTACGAGTTGCGTGGCTGCCCGATCAACAAGATGCAGCTCATCGAGGTCATCTCGGCATTTCTCGCCGGCCGCAAGCCGGCGATCGCGAGTCACAGTGTCTGCGTGGAGTGCAAGCAGCGCGGCACGGTGTGCGTAATGGTGCAGGGCACGCCGTGTCTCGGGCCGGTGACGCATGCCGGGTGCGGCGCGATCTGCCCGGCTTTCCGGCGTGGCTGCTACGGTTGCTATGGCCCGATGGAGACGCCGAATATGGGTGCGTTGACACGCGAATGGCAGGCGCTCGGCGCGAGACCGCTGGATATCCGGCACGCGTTACGCACCTTCAATGCGACGGCACCCGAGTTTCTGAAGGAGAGCGAGGCTCATGGCGACGAAGACGATCCGGGTTGACTATCTCACCCGCGTCGAGGGGGAGAGCGCGCTTGATCTGCATCTCAAGGACGGGCAGGTGACCTCGGCGCAGCTCAATATCTTCGAGCCGCCGCGCCTGTTCGAAGCATTGCTGCGCGGGCGGGGTTTCGCAGAAACGCCCGACATTGTGGCGCGCATCTGCGGGATCTGCCCGGTCGCCTATCAGATGAGTGCGGCCCATACGCTCGAGAACGCCTTTGGCATCAAGGTCGACGGACAGCTGCGTGCGCTGCGCCGGCTGATCTACTGCGGCGAATGGATCGGGAGCCATGCACTGCACGTCGTGATGCTGCATGCACCAGACTTCCTGGGTTTCCCGGACGCGATCCAGATGGCTCGCGAGCACGGCGACGCGGTCCGCCGGGGCCTTGCCTTGAAGAAAGCCGGCAACGAATTGATGCGGCTGCTGGGCGGACGCGAGATTCATCCCGTCAACGTGAAGGTGGGTGGCTTCTACCGTGTACCGGGCCGCGACGAACTCGCGCCGGTCGCCGAAAGCCTCCAGCGTGCCCGCGACCATGCAGTGGATCTGGTCCGTTGGGTGGCGGGCTTCGACTTTCCGGAATTCGAGCGTGACTACGAGTTCGTGGCGTTGCGGCACGCGGACGAATATCCATTCAACGATGGGCGGCTCGTCTCCACCCGCGGCATCGATATCGACATAGCTGACTTTGACACCGAATTCGAGGAGCGGCACGTTGCCCACTCGACTGCACTGCATGCTGTGGTGAAGCAGCGCGGCGCGTATCTGGTCGGGCCGCTCGCCCGCTACGCCGTCAATTTCGATCGTTTTCCCCAGCCCGTGCAGGCACTGGCCCGTGAAGCCGGGCTTGGCCCGGTCTGCAGGAATCCGTTCCGGAGCATCGTCGTGCGGTCGCTCGAACTGGTCTACGCGTGCGACGAGGCGCTGAGACTGATCGCGGCCTATGAGGCGCCGGAGGTCGCTGCCGTGCCGGTCGAGCCGCGCGCGGGCACGGGCTTCGGCTGTACCGAGGCGCCCCGCGGGATCTGCTGGCATCGATATCGCCTCGATACAGACGGGGCGATCGTGGAGGCGCGCATCGTGCCGCCGACCTCGCAGAACCAGCCGAGTATCGAGGCTGACCTGATGGCTGTCGCGACAGCCGCGCTGGATCAACCTGACGACGTGCTGCGGGATCGATGCGAACGGAGTATCCGCAATTACGATCCCTGCATCTCGTGTTCCGCTCACTTCCTCAAACTCTCGGTGCACCGGACATGACCCGGACCCTCAATCCGTGCGGCGCGCCACGCAAGATGCTGGTCGTGGGCATGGGGAACCCCGATCGAGGCGATGACGGCGTCGGCGCGCTTGTCGTGCGCAGCGTCGCCGGACGGTTGCCGGCCGATGTATCGCTCGTCGTGCGCAGCGGCGATGCGCTGGCGCTGATCGAGGACTGGGCCGGTTTCGACGCGCTGGTGTGCGTGGATGCAGCCGCGCCCGTGGCGATGCCGGGCTGCATCCACCGGATCGACCTCGCCTCGGATCAGTTGGTGCGGGAGACGTCGTTTGCGTCGAGCCATGCGTTCGGCGTTGCCGCGGCGATCGAACTCGCCCGCGCGCTCCGGCTTGCGCCACGCGAGATGGTCGTCTATGCGATTGAAGGCGCCTGTTTCGACCGGGGCGCGCCGATAACGCCGGAAGTTGCGTCCGCTGCCGCTGAAGTGGCCGGGTGCGTGGTGGCCGAGGTGGAGCGGCTCAGGCAGACCGTTACGGAGATCGAAGCTCATGCGTGAAACAGGCATCGTGCGAAACCTGGTGCTTCGGGTGGAGATGTCCGCGCAGGAGAACGGTGCCGTGCGGGTCAGCGGGGTCGAGGTCTGGCGTGGTGCGCTGAGCCAGTTTTCGTCGGAAAATTTCCGCGAGCATTTCGCCGACGAAGCGTGCGGCACGTTGTCCGAGGGCGCCGCGCTGCGTATCGAGGTGTCGCAGGATCTCCGCCATCCATATCCACAGGACGTGATGATGACGGGCATCGAGCTCTCCGTCCCGGACGGGGCGGGTGAAACACCCAGCGCCGGGGTTCGACGAAGCCACACATAATTTCCCCCGCCAGCGCCTGACCAGCCATGAATTCCATGTATTTCTCCGCATCGCATGCGGGCAATCTTTGTCGGAGATCGCACAGACTCTCGGCGTAACGGTAACGACGATTAGCACGCATCGGGCGAACACACGTGAGAAGATGCAATTGCCCGACGACGCTCTCGTGCATTACACCGTACTCCACGAACTTATCCAGGATGACGACGATTGAACACCCTGTGCAACCGTGGCGGCGACCAGCAAGACCGGCTTCTGGCATTACCGGTGACATGATGTGGATCAAATGGTCCCACGGTCGTCCCCGCTAGCCTGACGGTTTGCCGCTCCAGGGACGCGATGGACGCAGTCGGGTCCCGGGGACGTGTCACCCACCATACCGCCGATGTCACCGATGTTCCCCCATGCCACCAGCACGGACCGGCTATTCGTCATGTTGAATGCCTGCTGCGACAATCGAACGACCACGG
This sequence comes from Paraburkholderia phytofirmans OLGA172, assembly GCF_001634365.1. Classification (NCBI taxonomy): domain Bacteria; kingdom Pseudomonadati; phylum Pseudomonadota; class Betaproteobacteria; order Burkholderiales; family Burkholderiaceae; genus Paraburkholderia; species Paraburkholderia phytofirmans. The sequence goes on along the minus strand of NZ_CP014580.1, from coordinate 239,809 downwards.
AGATGAATCATGCTCAGCCCACACGAATTCGCCACGCTGATGCTTATCAAAAACGGGAACGAGTCACTGCATCTCGATCGTATCGAACTGGACGTCTTGCAGAAGCAGCAGCTGATAACGCTTGAGCGGCAGGAAAGCGAGCGTCAGCATGCACGGCTGAACGCTCGAGGTGATTTTGTTCTCCGAGCGGTAACGCAGACGCGGTAGCCTCCTTTGCCGGGCCGCGGCAGAGCTTTGCATGCTACTCCGCAGGACGCCAAAACCCCGATCTTCGCTTATGGGTCAAAGCTGCCGCTGGCAGCGCACAGGTGGCGATGGTGCATCAACTGTCTCGCGCAACTGGCGTCCTACCGGACCTGCTAATTTCCGGCCTCATGGGTCGATTGTGCGAAACTGGTAGACGCCCCAACTGGGGCGCGGGTCCGTTGGCGGCGGGGGAAGCGAGAGCGAACGTGCTGCCGGTCAGATATCGTCGTCCTCGACCAGTTCGTGAAGCAGCGCGTATTTGACCAGCGCTGCTTCGTGAGGAAGCTCCATCTTCTCGAGAATTTGCGTTCGTTGGGTGCTGACCGTCTTAGGACTTACCCCGAGTGCTTCGGCGATGGCTGCTACCGACTGACCGGATGCCAGGCGCATGAATACATCAAACTCGCGCTTAGACAGCCGCTGATGCGGCAGCGCCCCCTTTTCCTCGCCAACGTGCTGAGCCAGTTCTCGGCCTCGGCGAGTTCCGCGATCAATGAGAGACTGGACGTAACGCTGGGGAAGTTCGCGCACCGGCCGCTGGAGGAGTCGTATCCGTGCCTGATCGTCGACGCGCGCTATGAGAAGGTATGCGGGTCAGGGACAATCCGTTCGCAGGCGGTTTTGATCGCACTGAGGCCAATGGCTCGCATCACGAATAGGCCGGCGCATGGGGAACCAGTTGACTGGTGACGACCAGCGAACAGCCGCGTCCTGCGAGGAGATTCGCAACCCGATGTTCGAAATCGTGATCCCGGTATCGGCCGTTCGACGCGAGAACCTTGGGACATGTTTTTGAATACGGCTCGCCAACACGCCGTCATCGGTTGCCGTCATGGCCGCGAGAAATTACGCCGTCGATAAAGCTCTCAGCCAATCCAAGGGCGTGGCCAAGTACTTCCTCCTGGTGACCGCTGCGTTCCTCGCGTGTGTCAATGTGAATTCGCTCATACTTCATCTGATCGCGCGTCTCATTGGTATCCGGAGTAACGGCCCACTCAATCGCATATCTTTCCCGCGAGAGTTCCACGCACGAAACGCTAATCTTGAACCCCCGATACATACGGACGTAGTCGGACATGATCCCCTCCTTCGCCTAACCCGGAAACCTAAGTATGAGCGATTTACTGAAACTCTTCGAAACCGAGAATTTGTCCTGGCACCGTCAGGAAGCGGACATCCAGAATACGACATCAGGGTTCCGGCGACGCTGAGGCATAGGTCCTTTCGCATTGGCCGTTATGCGAAACCGCGAGTCGACTACGGCGCCAGTCGGGTGCCCGACAAGCCTACCGGTTCGGCTCTGCAGACCACACGCTACAGCGCGTACTGCAAAGCCAGGTCGAAACCGATGACGACTAGCGAACAGCCGAGACCCGCGAGGAGATTTGCGACCCGATGTCCGAAATCGTGATCCCGGCTCATCCACGCTCCAATCAGGAAAAGGCCTTCAAACACGACCTGGAGCGCAACGAACACCAGCATCAGCAGAAACTCGTAACCCATGAACCTGAAGTTCGCGAAGTTCATGCCGTAATCGAATATCCACCTGCCCACCCGATGCATCTCATACGCCAGCAACAGGATCGGGAAGACGTAACTGGCAACATAGGTCGGCACACTTGCGTGCCGCAGTTCCAGGTAAAAGTGACGAGCAGCTTGCATATCCCCTCCCGCGCTGGCGTTTGGTGCTCAAAAAAACGCTTTGTTCAATGACGCTGCCACGGATCCTGCTGATCCGCAGTTGCATCACTTGACCGGCCGCCGATCGCAACGCACAGCCGAACTGCTAACTTTCCGTCTCAGGGATCGTTTTGACGATCATCGAGAATAATTTTCCAAGATCGTCTTCAAGTTTTACCCCATCGAACGGATCGCGATTCGCTCCAAAGGCGGCGTCGATTTCCACCCAGTTTTCCTCCGTCAGCAGACGTCTGGCGGCTGGCAAAATCAAGGTCTCTTCCATACACCGATGGTCTGCATAGAACTCGGCATACGCATCCACCATGGCTCGAAGTTCCCGAAGTGCGGGCGCCCTCTTCAATTCATACCGGGTCAGCGCGTGCTCGATATTCCTCAACCGCACGTCACCTTGTGCATGCTGGAACTCCAGTTCCGTGAGGACGTGGTCAAATTCATCCGTCCGATCCCGCAGCGGCGTGAACAGGTAACGATCCTCTTTAGGATGGTGCACCTGCTGAGGGTACTCGCGGATGTAAAAGAGCATCGCCCGTAACACCATGAGGCCCGGAGCGGGCGCACCTGCTGCCAGCAGACCCACGAAGCGCCGCATGCCCTCTACCACGGTCGACATCTGCTGGTGTTCATGAAGGATGACGGCTATGGCACTACGCGGTCCCAGAGACTGTATATCAAACTCCGCAGCAGATTATGAACGGCATTGGCGAGTCGATTTGCTGCTTCACACCAACGGCACGGGCAAGACGCTGCGCCGATACCTTAATGCTAGTCATGCGCCACTCGACATCAAAGGGCGTTTACGCCACTGCTTTGATGGAGATCAACAGCTATCGCGAGCGGCGTGGGTCCCTGAATCTTCTCAAGCTCCTCGCCAATGATCTGGAGATCAGCATGGCTCTGGTCGGAGCACACGCGATGCAGTATTGGCGTTTCAAACCGATACCGAGGTATGACCGGGATAAAAGCAAATATCCGAAGCTTCAGATATTTACGAATCCCGGTCAAGCCTCATACCCAGACGACCACCCGTTGTACGCCATTCGAGATCCCGTGCTGGCGCGCGATCGTGCAGTTTGTCTTGAGCGCGGGCGGGGGATTAACCGGTGAAATATCTACGATGCTGAACAACGCTGCGGAGCTGGCGATTCGCAACGGCGACGAACTGATCGACATGACACACCTTGAGCATGTCTGCCGAATCACGCAGTAACGCGGCCCGTGGCCGGTCGCCCCGAGGCCATTCTATGAAGAAGCTTTCGGAAGCTGGCTAGGCAGGGTTGCGACGCGTTATCAGATCAGCGTTGGGACACTATGGAAACTCAGCGTTTCGGAAGATACGCCTGTATTGGGAACAGCGGGATGGATACTTTTCCCGGCGATTTCGCAATCGGCACTATGGCGATTCGCGACGCTCGCGCGTCTTGATGACAGCAGGTTGAGCCACATACAGATGCCACCGGCCAGGCTCACGGACCGTCCCTACATGCCGTACTGCTTCAGATGTCTGGTGCTGAATGACGCGGACGTGTCGGCTCCACGCTGGAAACGTGAGTGGCTTGATCCGACAGCCGAATTCTGTCGCCTATACCACAGGCCCCTGGAAACGGTGCCGGCGTCGGTGTTCCGGTTATCAAATAACTTCGATGCCGCGCATCGAGCAATCAGCCGTTACCGAGAGAGATGCTTGTGCCAGGCCACCGGCCGGCTGCGCTAGCAGAATTAACGGACACCATTAGCGCTTCAATGGACACTGCTAGCAAATTTAACGATCTCCAACAGCATCGCTTCGCTGAGGCTTGGGGCGAACGATCAGGAACTCCTTTGAGTCCTTTCCCTCATGCCATCGCGGGCGCGGCCCCCGACCGGTCCACGTCTGCACGGTTTCCGGGTGGCAGTATCTGGGCGGAGCCGGCGACCTGCCGCGCTTGAGTCCCACCAGTTTGCTCGGCTTGATCCCGTACACTCGCACCAGCGCGCGAAGCTCTGCGACGACTCCTGTCCGTCACGTCAAGATGAAAGGTGCAGCTATTCTTCGTGTCCAGATAGCCCGCCACATCGAAAGCGCTCAGGGTGGTACGCCCCTTGAGGTTGTTTGAGTTACACGCGCCACGCGGCAGGCGCTCTGTAGGCGAATGCCTACAGAGCATGACGTTCGGCTACGTCATTCTCGGGCTGCTCTGATTTAACTTCGGGGGCGTCTGTCCAATAATAAATTCATGGACCCGTGGAGCGACTTTCCGTCGCAGTCCAACCGGACTTCAGGAGCACGTCATGAACAGCAACTGCGTTTCCCTACGATCTCTCGTGGATAAATGGCTTGCGCCTACGCTTTCCATGCCAGCGCGCGTGACGCAGATTGGTCGGGTGTTCGCAACGCACGGCCGCTATGTGCGACTGGAAGGTTGCACCTCGACCGGGCCATTGACGATCGTATTCTTCAGGCATGAGGGCGGTTCCTGGTGTGTGTTTCCGGCCGTCCCCGCGTCACCTGCGATGTGTGGACGTCTCTTTGTGAGCTGCGCCGTCACGCCCACAAAGTGAATCGTCCAGATACCTATTCTCAGTGCGATAGCGCCGCCAAGCAGCCTGCGCCGGCGTTGCCGTGGTTGCGGCACTGAGAAAATTGGGCCGGACGATTCCAATAATGTGAAAGAGGCGAAGAGCGCGACGACGAGTGAAAGAAAACCAACAATGGTAGGTACGTATCGTGACCGCGAGCACTGGCTTTGACCCACATCCAAATAAGGCAACTTCAATCGCGCGACCATTACGTTCGTCCGCGGCATGCTTCCGTGTGCCGAGATCAGACTTGCTAGCGGCACTGCTCTACTTCGCGACTGCGTCCATGGCCCAAAAACGAAATACTCCTTTGCCCGCTTTCTTTGCGTCGTACAAGGCCGCATCAGCCCGCTTCTTCAACAGTTCAAGGGGCTCGTGTTCTGTTGCGAAGGCAATGCCAATGCTCACGCCAATTTTCACCGTCGCGCCTCCTGATAGCGCATAGGGTTCGGATAGCTGCTGGATAATGCGCTGCGCAAGTCCGGCGGTGGAGGACATGGTTGAGGTCTCAAGGACAATGGCGAATTCGTCGCCGCCGAGCCGTGCCACCAGCTCCCCTTGTCGCAGCGTCCGTCGCAAGCGCTCCCCCACCATTTTCAGTACTTCGTCGCCCGCCGCGTGGCCAAAGCCGTCATTCACCTGTTTGAAGCTGTCCAGATCGAGATACATCACCGCCAATGCCGGATCGTGATCGTCCGCGCACCGGGAAAGTTTCCACTCCAGTTGTTCGCGCAGGTAGCGTCGGTTCGGCAGACCTGTCAGCACGTCGTGACGGGCCCATTGAAGAATTCTGGCCTCGGTGTTCCTACGCTGCGTCACGTCTTCGATGATGATCACAGCGCTGCCGTCAGGCACCGGATTGCGAGTCATCTCGAGCTGGCGGCCATCATTGAGATTCAGGTCAAGCGGACCGTGTTTCTCCAACAGCCATGTCGTACACCGCTCGACAAGCTGCTTCCGGAGCGTTTCGCCATACTTCGAGAGCCCTAACTGACCAAAAAACTCAGGGAGAGGGACATTGAGCTTCGGCATCTCGACAGGGGCGCCGAAAAGCGCTGCGGTTCGGCGATTGGCAATGATTACCTTCGCGGCGCTGTCGATGGTGCACAGCCCGTGCGGCATATAGGTTAACACCGCATCGAATTGGGCCCCGAGTTCAGCGTGCCTCTGTTCGGCTGTCATCAGGGCAACAAGCATCGCATAGTGGCGCCTGACCACCGAAGTCATCGCCACGACGTACAGGCAAAGCGGTGGCACCAGAATCCACATTGCGCTACGGGACGCGAGCAGGCCGCCCAGTCCAATGGGAATCGCCCCCAGGCAAATCTGCGCGATCGCCAACCGGGGCAAGGCCGCATTTCTTGAAGCTATTCCGCCTAGAATGCCGGCCGTCACCATCACGGCGAGCGACGCCAGTTCGCTGTCATGGGACATGATGCAGCCCATCGTACCGAGGCCGAACAGCAGGCAGGCCAGTAGCGAAGCCGGCACGTATCGGACGGCCCATGGGCCAGGGTGAACCGCATCCGTACGGCTGCGCACGATGTAAGCACGCGCGATCCCGACCCGTGTTACCAGGAGGCCAATATCCGTCGCGAGCCATAGCTCGGCCCACGTTTGATGCAGGCGGATGACGGCTACGAGCGCAATGAAACCGCTGGCGCCCCCCGACATGACGAGCGGCCATACGTTTTCAAATAACGTCGACAGCAGTGACGTACGAACGGCGCCCGTGACGTCGCCGTTGTGTGCCCCCGGTGTCGCAAGAATCGAATCGAGAATGAATGTCTTGCCGGGCATGATATGACCGCATCTGAAATTTTCTGCCAGGCCGCTTCGCGTGACGGCTGCTCCCTGTGTTTGCGGAGGAAGCAGTGCCCGTCCCGGGCATTCTATGCCGCCTATTCGTTAGAGCGCATTGAACTGAGGACCTCTCCCTTTAACCGGTTCTTCATCCGTATCTGAGGTGACTATAGACGCCGGACGGCCCGCACCGTTGATGTAAGTCAACGGCATGAAAAGGGTATGAAGTGCAGGAGCAGCACGTCATAGTCCGGCCCCGTCGCGGCGCTCAAGCCGAGAGTTTCGGAGCGTTCGCGGGATTTCTGAATCGACGGCGTGAGCCAGCCGGCCCCACGAGCCGTCATGGGCGTTACGGCGTGTCTGACATCTCGCGCATTGTCTCCTCCTGCTGGTTAGCCCCGATCGCTTCGGCGGGGTCGTACTGGTACAACATTAAGCAAATCCTACGCTAGGTTAGCGGTATTCGCGCGCCGGCGGAGTGTCATCACCTTTGTCGTTGCGCCGTGGCGGGGCGGTGGATTTACCCGGCCAACCGCAGCCGCTCAGGCGATGCGAGATTACGCATATTCATCCCGATACGCCTAAGTGGCTTGATTTGAATCAATGCGAGCGAAATGCACTGCCGTATCCGCGAAACGTGAGGCATCGCGGATGCGGCAGATGGCGTGTACACCATTGATACAAGTCAATTCGCGCGCGAGGAAAGCGCAGATGATGAGTTTATGATTGCCGTCAGCCTGGGTGGGGCGCGGTCTCGCGTAGTTCCCGACGAGGTCGGAGTCGTCGCTCGACGCGCGGCATTCTTGCGGAGGTGACCGATGGGAGTCGGCATGCAGATTACGTATCTCGGTTTTGCTGGATCTGCGCCCATCGAAGCTGAGGCTGGCATGCAGTTAGTGCGCCTAGAACGGTTCAGGGAATACCTTGCCGGTTGCCACCTGACCGTCGAGGCGATACGCAACGGTCTGTTTCATGGCAAGCCAGCTAGCCTTCTCTATGACGCGCGCCTCGATCTGATCACCCGCACAGATGACCTGATTGCGGTTGAGCACTGCCTCAATGAGAACCTGGGCATAGCGCTCCGGGCAGCATTCGACGCGGCAGAGCGACGGCTCGAACAGGCCTTGCGCCGACCGCGCCGTTGATCCGTCGTGAGACCTGCCGAGCGGGGGGCATTCGTAACCAGCTTAGGAGGGAGTGTGGCCATGTACAAAGATATCCTGGTGGCACTGGATGGCAGCAACGCGTCGAAGGGTGCGCTCAAGGAAGCTATCCGCATGACGAAGCTGGCTGACGGAACGATGACGGCGGTATATGTGCTCGACCGTTTCGCGATGTTTGCCTATTCGGCCAATTACGACCAGTTTGCGATGGTCGAGGCGCTTCGAGCCGAAGGCGATCGAATATTGGCGGATGCGCATAAGGAGGCGACTGAGAGCAACGTTGCGTGCAAGGTCGATATCGCCGAGACGGATAACATCAGCGAAAACGTCGCTAGCTGCTTGCTGCGTTACGTACAGGGGCACGACGTGGACCTTGTCGTGATGGGTACCCATGGGCGTCGCGGGATGCAACGCATGACGCTAGGTAGCGTCGCTGAGCGCTTTCTTCGATTCTCGACCTGCCCGGTGCTGCTGGTTCGTGATGCGGACGTTGCAACCTGAGCGACGTAGCATTGCTGCCGGGCAGGCGCTTGCAGAGGAAGCCATGATTCGCGCGGAATACCGAATCGTCGGTGTGGCAGTCTGCCGTCTACATCCGGACGCAACTGCAGGCCTCCGCGTCGGGGACGCGTCGCAATGATATCGGCGAGCAGATGCTCAATGTTGCTCGCCGGATGACGCCGTTCGAGATCGAAGCGGCAGTTCGGTACTATTCAGATAGTCGTTAACGAGGTACGCACTTCCCACGAGGCCCCCTCCATGCGCTTTCCACCAAGACGAGCTTTCGCATCCGTCATTTTGCTCATCGCTACGCAGACTGTTTTTGCTCAAACCCCGAAAACAGTATTCCTTGAGGACCTGACCTGGACCGAACTGCGTGACCAGATTCAGACGGGCAAGACCACCATCATCATCCCTATTGGCGGGACCGAGCAAAGCGGCCCTGACGTCGCACTCGGCAAACACAATGCACGCGTCAGGGTGCTGTCGCAGCGGATCGCCGAGGGCTTGGCCAATGCGATCGTCGCGCCGGTCATCGCCTATGTCCCGGAGGGTGGCTACGCTCCACCGACTTCGCACATGCGCTTTCCCGGCACGATCACCGTGCCGGACGACGTGTTCGAAAAGACGCTGGAATCTGCCGCGAACAGTTTCAAGGTTCACGGCTTTACCAACGTCGTCTTTCTCGGCGACCACGGCGGCTACCAGAACGATGTCAGACACGTCGTAGCCCAGCTCAACAAGAGCTGGGCCGGCACGAACGCCCGCGCATTCGTGCCGCCTGAGTACTACGGCACCAGTTCGGACGGCTACGCGCAGATCCTGCGGCAGCACGGTGTCAGCGATGCCGAAATCGGCACGCATGCGGGACTCGCGGATACCTCGCTGCTGCTGGCGGTGGCACCGCAGATGGTGCGGCTCGAGCATCTGCGAACCGGCCCTAAACTGGGACCGGCCGACGGCGTCTATGGCGGCGACCCGCGCCACTCGAGCGTCGAACTCGGTCAACTGGGTATTGACGCGATCGTTTCGCGGACCATCGATGCCATCAAAAAAGAGACCGCAAGCCGTTGAAGCATTCGGACGACGCCCGCTTCCGCCCCGATCAGCCATTCACTCGATAACGGAATTCACCATGCAATTGTGTTTCCCCCGCTTTTCGCACGTTGCAACGGCCGTCGCCATCGCGCTGGCCGGTTTCTGCGCCGCCGGCGCTGCATCGGCCGCGTCGGCTGTCACCACGGTGGCCGGCATGCCGCCAGTGGTGAATCCCGATAACCTGTACAGCGAAGCGGGCGCCGGCCATCTTAGCCCCGCGGTCGCCGGCGCGTTGCCGCGCGTCTACGTGCCGAACCTGCGTTCGAACGACGTCTACGTGATCGATCCGGTCACGCTGAAGGTGGTCGACAGGTTTCACGTCGGCTTCAGTCCGCAGCACGTCGTCCCTGCATGGGATCTGCAGACGGTGTGGGTGGCAAACAACGCCGAAGGCCGCCCCGACGGCAGCATGACCCCGATCGATCCGAAGACCGGCAAACCCGGCAAGCAGATCATGGTCGACGATCCCTACAACATGTACTTCACACCGGACGGCAAAGAGGCGATCGTGGTGGCCGAAGCTCACGCGCGACTGGACTTTCGGGATGCGCACACGATGGCGCTGAAATCGAGTCTCGAAGCGCCCCAGTGCAAAGGCATCAATCACGCAGATTTCTCGATCGACGGCAAGTATGCGCTCTTCACCTGTGAATTCGGCGGCAAGCTGGCCAAGATCGATCTCGTCAACCGCAAGGTCGTGGGCTATCTCGAACTCGACAGGAAGGGCATGCCACAGGACATCCGCATCTCGCCGGACGGCAAGGTGTTCTATGTCGCCGACATGATGGCCGACGGCGTCTACGTGGTCGACGGCGACAGCTTCACCAAGATCGGCTTCATCAAGACCGGCGTCGGTACGCACGGCCTGTACCCGAGCCGCGACGGGACCCGGCTCTATGTGTCCAATCGCGGCTCCAATCTCGTGCACGGACCGAAACATGGCAAGGGCAGCGTGTCGGTGATCGACTTCGCAACGCGCAAGGTCGTCGCGAACTGGCCGATTCCGGGTGGCGGCAGTCCCGACATGGGAAATGTCAGCGCGGATGGCAAGATGCTTTGGCTATCCGGTCGCTTCGATGACGTTGTCTACGCGATCGATACGACAACCGGCTCCGTCAAATCCATTCCGGTTGGCGCGGAACCGCATGGGCTCACCGTCTGGCCGCAGCCCGGGCGTTATTCACTCGGCCACACGGGGAATATGCGTTGACAAGTGACTGGAAACCGGACTGCGCCCTCTATCGAACAACGCGGCGCGATCAGGTTGTTGCCGCCTTCGATTTCGACGGTACCATCACCGCCTCGGACAGCCTGCCCGATTTTGTGCGTTACGCAGTCGGTAGTCGAAGGTTGATCTATGGCGCGATTCGTGCGGCTCCATGGCTGGCTGGCATGTTGATTGGCGCGTGCGACCGGGGCACCGCGAAAGCGCATTTTCTTGCCGAGACGATCGGTGCCGCTACCCGGTGTGAACTGGAGGACGCGGCGCAGCGATACGCAGCTCAAAGATTGCCGGCGCTTGTTCGACCGGAAATGGCCGCGCGGATCGGAGAACATAAGCGTCGTGGTCACCTACTGGTACTGGTCAGCGCGTCGCCCGCGCTCTACCTGAAGGCCTGGGCTACGAGCGCGGGATTCGACGCGGTCCTTGCGACCGAACTCGAATTTCGTGACGGCCGCTTTTACGGCCGCCTGGCTTCGCCGAATTGTTGGGGACCAGAAAAAGTGCGACGACTGCAACACTGGTTCGTCGACGGTCAACCGCGTGTGCTCTATGCGTATGGTGATAGTCGAGGCGACACGGAAATGCTCGCGCTCGCCAATCATGCGTGGCTACGCGGCCACGGCGAAATGCCTTCCATCGATGCATAGACGTCGCACTTCTAGGGAAACACTGATCAATAGACCAATCGCCCAGGTCGTAGGCGAGATGGCGTGGAATTTTCTGGATGACGAAGTGAATGAGCATCGATTTCGGTGAAATTAGCTCGGGAACAAGCCTCACTTCTCCCGTTTTTCAGACACATGACGGATTGCTCCCATGAGCCGACAGCAGCTGATTTTTCGCGATCACCAGATTCGCCAGCGCGAACAGGCTGAACAGCTGTGCCGTGTTCTTGGCCAGCCCCTTGTAGCGAACCTTGCGATGACGGAACAGGTTCTTCACGACATGAAACGGATGCTCGACCCGCGCGCGGATCTGCGCCTTGGTTCGCTCGACCGCGATCACCAGGTCCTTCAGCGGACCTTCCTGCATCGCCTTGATCTTGCCGCGCTTGGCCGCCACGCGCCATTTCACCGGTTTGCCCTTCATCTCGTCGCGTTTGTCCACGCCGATGTAGCCCGCATCGCCAAACGCTTCCTCCTCATGCCCGTGCAGCAGGGCATGGGCCTGCGACACATCCGACACGTTGGCCGCCGTGCCCACCACGCTATGCACCAGCCCCGAATCGGCGTCGACACCAACGTGCGCCTTCATACCGAAGTGCCATTCGTTTCCCTTCTTCGTCTGATGCATCTCCGGGTCGCGGCTCTTTGCGGCGTTCTTGGTCGACGGCGGCGCTTCGATGATCGTCGCGTCGACCAGCGTGCCTTCTTTCATCATCAGCCCACGCTCACACAGCGAGATGCCGATCTCGTCGAACAACTTCCGCGTAAGCTCATGCTCGATCAGCAGACGCCGAAACTTCAACAGTGTGGTCGCATCCGGCACGTTCTCGACCGCCAGATCAATGCCGGCGAAGGCTCGCATCGCAATGCTGTCGTACAGCGCGTCTTCCAGACCTTCGTCCGACAACCCGTACCACTGCTGCAGGAAGTAGATTCGCAGCATCCGCTCCGGGCCAATCGGCGGCCGGCCTCGCTCGCCCTTCGGATAGTGCGGCTCAATGACCGACAACAGTCGCGACCAAGGGACGACCTTCTCCATCTCGGCCAGAAAGCGTTGACGCTTGGTCACGCGCTTCTTGCCCGCACTTTCCGCTTCCGCAAAACCGATCTGCCGCTTCATCGTCGTGGGTCTGCTCCTTGAACTTCTTTCTACAACGTCCTCGGCTACGTCATCGATGACCGCCGAGTTGAATAAATCAGCGTTTCCCTAGTGTGCCGGTTGATCTCAATCAACGCGCAGGCGTTGCCGGACGTCCACAGTGAAGTGAAAGTGAGGACGTTCTCGTCGGTGCTCGCCGTCAATGCGTGGCAGGCAATCAAATCGTCAGTGTATTTCGAAGGTCGGAGAGTTTGATATGCAGCCGCTGGGACCTCGCAGTGCCATACTAGTCATCCTTAATGAGCACCGGCAGTTGTCTGCGATTATTGAAGGCATGCTGCGTTTTACCCGCCTGCTGGAAACTGGGTCGAAGGCTCCGGGTCTCATGGTGTTTCGGGCGATGCTTTACTACATCCGGGAGTATCCGGAGCAGGTGCATCATCGGAAGGAGGATCGTTACCTGTTTGCTCGGTTGCGGGCCCGGACAGATGAATTTGACGATGTACTTGACGAACTGGAGGCCCAGCACGCTGAAGGTGACGCGCGGGTGCGAGATCTGGAGCACGCGCTGACCCGGTATGAACTGAAGGGCGAGTCCGCATTTGCTGCGCTGCGCGCCCTGGTGCAGGAATACGCAGAGTTCTGCCTGAGACACCGGAGTCTGGAGGAGGAAGTGATTCTGCCTGCTGCGAGACGTTTGCTGACGACGGATGACTGGGCCGAGATTGACGCGGTGTTTGGGGTCAACCGTGATCCGTTCGATGGAGTCAAGCTCGAAGAGGATCTTGGCAAGCTATTCTCGATGATCGTCAAGGCCATTCCGGACGCGAATAACTAGCGGTTCGCAGCGCTCGATACGCAGCCAGTCCACGTTAATTGCACCTCCATTAGGCGCAATATGAATTCGATGCCGTTCAGTTCCAATCAAGGAAGGGGTAACGTTTCTGTTCGACGTATCCCGTCACCCAATCCCGCGGCGTGACGTGACCAGCGGTCGAGCAGCGCGAAACAGGGGGCATTGCGAAAAGTACTCTACCGGCGCTGCGCGAGCATATCGTCGAGGACCGGAACAGCGGCGAGAGTAAGAAGTACGACAGCAAGGGGAATGGTCGAGATGAACCCAAAGTGCTTGAAGCCTACGGCGCCTGTCAGGCCACCTGCGAGGAACGACAATAGGAGCGATCCGAGGATGCGCAGTTTCTCGCGATCTGCGCGGACGGTACTCCCATCCATTGCTCCAACATTCCAGTAAAAGAACTTGCCGAGTTCGATGCCGATATCCGTCACAAGACCGGTGACGTGCGTCGTGCGGATCTCCGCCTTTGAGATCTTTGTGATCATGGCGTTCTGCAGACCCATCACATAGCACAGAAGACAGACGGTCGCCGGTACGAAAAGGACGCGATGGGTCTCGAGATTTGTTCCAAGCAGGCCAAAGCAGAGGAGCAGCGTAGCCTCGAGCATCAACGGCATTGCATACAGACTGTGCAATTGCTGGCGACGCCCCCAGTTGATCATGATTGCGGACGTGGCGGCCCCGAAAAGGAACGACAACAAAGAACTCAATCCCGTAACGATCGCGTTGATTTCGCCGAGCGCGAGGTTGTCGGCGAGCGACGACACAATGCCCGACATGTGTGATGTGTACTGCCCCACAGCGAGGAAGCCGCCGGCGTTGGCCGCGCCGGCGACGAAAGCTAGCGATCGACCCAAGCGCAGATTCGCCGCGTCACTGCGCTCAGGTTTCGTGAATCCTCGAAGATAGTTGATCGGCATGCCGAGATTTTATCAGTGTGAGCGGCGGTGCAGTGGCCGCCGCCTGCTTTCAAGCGCCGCGGAGTCCCTCGGTGACCGTTACGGTCACGTCGATCTTCTGAACGACGGTTCCCACCGGCAGCACTGTGTGCCCATGCGTTTCGTTGATGATCTCAGCCGCCGACAGGTAGAAAGCCAGCAGCGCCGTCAGCAGACCGAGGTAACCGCCGGCGTGGTGCACCCACACGAGGCCGGTCCATTCGCTCGCAGCCAGCACGAAGAAAGTGATCCACAGAGACAGAAACACCAGTTGCAATGCGCGCGGCGCATGCCATGTCGCGACCCACATATAAAGCGTGAACATGCCCCACAGGAACAGATACCAGCCGACGAACGCTGCGGGCACGGTGCCGTGCAGGAACAGCACGAAGAGGGCGAACGACCACCAGAAGGCGCCATAGCTCAGAAAGGCTGTCGCGCCGAAACCATTGCCGCGCGGTATTTCCATGAGTCCGGCGAGCATCTGCGCGGTGCCGCCATAAGCGAAAGCGACGGCGAGCACCATGCCCATCGAATCGCCGCTGAACCAGCCGGCGTTGATCATGCTGAGCAACCAGGTCGTCAAGGCAAAACCGGCGAGGCCGAGTGAAGCGGGATTAGGGGCTTTGATATTCATGATGAATTCCTCATGCAAACAGAAGTAGAGGTCGATTGCGCGGCTGTCCTTAAGACGGGCGCCGCGCATCGGCCACAACACGATCGAACGTTTGAACGTCTGAGCGCCGGACCGCCGAACTGTTCAGATCGAATCGGCGAACTGGGAAATCACGGCGGGATTCTCGACGGTCGACGTGTCTTGTGAAATCGCTTCGCCTTTTGCAACTGAACGCAACAAGCGGCGCACGACCTTGCCGGAGCGGGTCTTGGGCATTGCGTCGCCGAAACGGATGTCTTTCGGTTTCGCGATTGGACCGATTTCCTTGCCGACCCAGGCGCGCAACTCGTCCGCTACGCGTTTTGCCTCAGCACCGGTGGGCCGTGCCGTCTTCAGAACGATGAAGGCGACGATGGCTTCGCCGAACGTTTCATCCGGACGCCCGGCAACCGCAGCCTCGGCGACGAGCGGATTGGCCGCCAGCGCCGACTCGATTTCCATCGTGCCCATGCGGTGGCCGGAGACGTTCAGCACGTCGTCGATACGACCGGTGATCGTAAAGTAGCCTGTGTCCCGGTCGCGAATCGCGCCGTCGCCGGCGAGGTACAGCTTGCCGCCGAGTTCGTCGGGGTAGTAGCCGTTGCGAAAGCGCTCAGGATTGCCCCAGATCGTGCGGATCATCGACGGCCACGGCTTGCGGATGACAAGCACGCCGCCTTGTCCGTTGGCGACTTCATGGCCGGTTTCGTCGACGATCGCCGCATCGATGCCCGGCAGCGGCAGCGTGCACGATCCCGGTACGAGCGGGGTAGCGCCGGGCAGCGGCGAGATCATGTGGCCGCCTGTCTCGGTCTGCCAGAACGTGTCGAGCACCGGACAGCGGCCACCGCCGACATGTTCGGCGTACCAGTTCCATGCGCTTGGGTTGATCGGCTCGCCGACCGTGCCGAGAATGCGCAAGCTGCTCAGGTCGAAGCTGTCAGGATGCACCGTAGTGTCAGCGTCGGCGCTCTTGATGAGAGACCGGATGGCCGTGGGTGCGGTGTAGAAGATGCTGACCTGATGGCGCTGAATCATGTCCCAGAAGCGGCCTGCATTCGGATAGGTGGGCACGCCTTCAAAGATGACCTGGGTTGCACCTACTGCGGTCGGGCCATAACAGATATACGTGTGACCGGTGATCCAGCCGATATCGGCGGTACACCAGAAGACATCGGCCGGCTTGATGTCGAAGGTCCATTTCATCGTCAAGCCGGCCCACAGCAGATAACCACCGGTGCTGTGCTGAACGCCTTTAGGCGCGCCAGTTGACCCTGATGTGTACAGCACGAATAGCGGATGTTCGGCGCCGACCCATTCCGGCTCGCAGGTATCAGGCTGGTTTCGTTCGAGCTCGTGCAGCCACGTGTCGCGTCCGGCGATCCAGGGGATCCGGCCGCCGGTACGCCGATAGATGACGACCGTTTTGACGGCTTCGGCGCCGCCCATCGCAAGGGCTTCGTCGACGATTGTCTTAAGCGGCAGCGGCTTGCCGCCGCGCATCTGTTCGTCGGCCGTCACCACGGCCACCGCGCCGACATCGACCATCCGTTCATGTAGCGATTTGGCGGAAAAGCCGCCGAACACGACGGAGTGCGGCGCGCCGATGCGTGCACACGCCAGCATGGCAACGACACCTTCGACTGACATCGGCATGTAAATCACCACCCGGTCGCTTTTCTTCACGCCGCGCGCGCGCAGCGCGTTGGCGAGTCTGCACACGCGGTGATAGAGCTCCTGATAAGTGACGCGCCTGATCTTGCCATCGTCCGCCTCGAACACGATGGCCGTTTTGCCGGCCAGTCCGTTGGCGAGGTTGCGATCCAGGCAGTTGTATGACGCGTTGAGTTCGCCGTCTTCGAACCATTGATAGAACGGCGCGTTTGCCTCGTTCAGGACTTTCGTGAATGGCCGGCGCCACTCGAGATGCTCTCTGGCAAGCCGCGCCCAGAACGCTTCGTGATCGCGCTCGGCCTCGGCCACGAGCGCATGGTAAGCCTCCATGCCGTCGATGCTTGCGTGCTTGAGCGCGGGGATTTGCGGCGTCGTAGTGTTGAGTTGATTAAGCCCGATGGTAGACATCCAGTGTCTCCTCACATAAAAGTCAAGGATAGGGCGAGGCCTGAAACGGCGAGTCGCTTGAAGGAAGGCTCTTGATGGCCGTGGTGCAGATGCGTGCGTGCAGGTCAACTATGACCGCACGCCCGATCGGGCGGTTGATACACATCAAGGGAAGGACTGAGGGGAGAGCGGCCGGTGCTTGATGCAAATCAATCGCAATACTTCCGGCGGGGCGATGATGAGTTCATCATTGACTGTTGGCGATTGTCACGCGGGTACGGAATCGCGTGCTCTGTGCATAGGGGGACATGATGGTCCAGGCAGAACCCAGAATCATTCTGGCGGCGGTGGCCGTTTTTATGGCATTGGCGGGTTTGGGTGCAACCATCCGCGGTTTGCTGTTCGACAGTCCAGCCTTTATCCACTATGGCGCGTTGGCACTGGTTGCCGGCGTCGCCAGTTTCGTCGTCCTGCTGATGCCAACGACCGCAGACGACACTTAGCCCTTCGCGCGTGACGCGTGTGCCTACGTTGTTGTTGCCCGCTTCAGGCTTTGACCGTGCCGCATGCCGGAGTCGGCGTATCTGATGATGCCGCGCGCTCTCTCGGTTCGAGCCGCAAAGCGCCCCAGCCGAGCGGCGCAAACACGTGGCCGCCCGCGAGTTCAACCTGCTCCACAAATGACTCGAGCGTGATGCCCGCCATGATGTGAATCGGTGCGTTGCCGACAAAACTTTGCGTGCGTAGCCACGGCGTCTCGCCGCGATTGATTTCGTTGACGCTGCGCTCCTTGCCGTCGTAGCCGAGATCGGGCGTATACAGCGGACCATCGAAGGCAACGGTCAGAACCTGCTCGGGACTGTCGGTGTAAGGGGGCGCGGCGTGCCGTTCATAAGGCGCGCGCTCCCAGCCATCGCCCCATTGCTGGTCGAGCGCCAAGCGCGTGAAATAGGCCCAGGGAGCACGCACGAAGCAGAGTCCGTACGCATGACGCACGCCGTCAAGATTGGCAATCATTCCCACGGTTGCACCTCATGCTGGTGGCAGTGTCGACAACGCTTACGGGTTATCGTCGGCGGCGAAGATGCCGTCTTCCGGCTCAGTGTTCTCGTTGTCGACACATTGCACGTGCCAGTGTCCCGTCATCAACGATCTGCTCGCATCCGAGCACCATTGTGCGCGTCCGGTCTCGCCCTCGAATGGTCCAGACGTGGCGTTCAGATCAAGCCCTTCGAGTACGCAGCAGGGCGTCGAATCGTGCGGTCCGCAGACGAGCGTGTTGCCGCAGTCGACGTGCAAGGCACCCCATTCGGGCAGTTCGAGCCCCATATGACCCTCGCGTGACCATTGACGTGTTTCATCGTCGAGCCACAGGATGGCGAATGCCATCGGATTGACACGATCGAACGTGTCGAGGTGGATGGTGAGGCGCATGACATTCTCCGTACATTTCAGGAACATGTGCAAACGAACTGGGTGGCTATTGACTCAACACCCACTGGACCAACGTGTGAGCATCTTCCGGTGTCAACGGGCCGCCGCGATCCGCGGGCAGCGGCATTGACATGTCGCCCCAGTGGGCCTTGCCGCCGAGCCGCAGCTTGTGCTCGAGCATCACACTGGCGTTTGGCACGTCGCGATAACGGTCCGCAATCTGCTGAAACGAAGGTGCGAGAAAAGGCGCGTCCCGGGTATGGCAGAACATGCAATGCTGTTGATCGACGAGTGCCGTCGGCTCGGACTGGGCAAGTGCTGCGCCGCTTGCTGCCAGCAACAGCGCAAGTGTGCTTGCAGTGAGATAGTGCGGGTGAGGGGCATTCACGAGACACGCTCCAGGACAGGTTCTGAGTTCAGTGTAGGGTCGGTGCCGCTCTCGCGGTTGATTCAAATCAATCGCCTTTCTCATACGCGCGGACGTCCGCTTTCCTGTGCCGAGCGCAAGAGGCCATTTGACCTGAGTCAAGCCTGATCGCCGGCGAAAATTGGGTGACCGGCAAACGAGGCCTATTCTGTTCACAGACGGGTGCCACGCGTGGCGGCACTCTCTTCGCTTTGCCGCGCGGCCATTTCAGTCGCTCGTGTGACGGCCTCTTAAGAGCCACGCCTTCTTCAGGCTGCGGTCATGTATATTCATTTTCCCCAGGAACGTCCGGAATATTGCGCTCGCGATCTGGTCATCGCCTTTCCGGCGGAGATCGGCGGCGTGCGGGTTCAGTGCGCGATTACCGCGGAGGCGCTCGAAGATCACTTTGGCGCACCGTCGTTACGTGAAGACGACCTGATCGCCGCGTTCGATACTCATCGTTATCCGATCGAACAGGCGGCGCGGCGGTTGCTGGACGAAGTGGGCGCCAAGCCGGTCATGCTGCATAGCGGCTACTTCCGCTTTTGCGACTGAAGCGGCCGTCCGTGGGTCGCTTCGTTCCTACGACACGACTTCGGCAAGCGGACGTCGCGGCGAATGAGGCGCTTGCCGGCCGCGGCCGATACGCAACAGCAATTGCGGCACACCGTCCAGATTCAGGGCGGCGCGCAATGTGTCGCGCAGTGGAGCCACTTCGATCGGCTGATTCAGATAGGACGCCGTGATGCCCTCGTCAGCGGCGGTAAGCAGCACCCGTTCAAGCGCCTGACCCGCCGCCAGCCACGCTGCGGCATCGTCCGCTCCGGTGGCGATACACAGCAGTAGCGGCGAGCCGGCGGCCAGCGTGTGATGGGCGGCCGCCATGCCGCCCCCCAGGTCGAACGTGCGAATCACCGAACCTACCAGGGGCACCGCGAGATCGAGCACGGCACGCATGCCCGGCGACAATGCAGGCATGCCATCCTGACTGCGTTTCGGATGGATCCAGCTCGCGAGTTCGCGCCTGAAGCGCGGATCCTTGAATTGCGCCTGATCGGCTTCAGCGATCAGCGTGGCCAGGCGCTCGCGGATGACCGCGTTCCCGGCGCAGACGATATCCGCGCCCTCGGCGGCGCCCGCTTCCTCGAGCCGCAACTGGAGTTCCACCGGGATGGGCTCGTCAGCGAAGGTTTCACGCGTCGTGACGCGCCGAGGCATGGCGTCGAATAGCGGTGCAAGGCTGGCGTCGCAATGGCTATCGCGCAGGATCCGCAGATGCGCCAGCACGTCCACGTCGGCAGGCGAGGGAAACAGCGTAATCGCGTAGGCCAGACCGAAGCGGCTCAGCGCGACGCGGAGATTGAACAGCGCCGCGCCACAGCTGATGATCAGCTCGCGGTCAAAGGGATCGACCACCGGCAGCGCCCGCATACGGTCCGCACACAACGTGACGCAGTCACCGTCGACGATGAAGTGCCACGGTTGCGTATTATGGTTGGATGGCGCCAGCACTGCGTATCGCAGTGCAAACCGCAGTTTTTCTTCGATGCCGGCATTCGGATCCAATTGATGTTCGTCGATGGACCAAGCCGTGTTCTGGGGAAGTGCGTTCATTCGGGGCCTCCTGCGCTTTTTCCGGATCGACCGATCCGGGCATGCGCTGCCGGTTGTCGGGTCACGTCGTTAAGCCATCGTGTCAGATGGCCTTATGCATGGCTTGACTCAGATCAAGCGCTGCTGGTGATACTGCGGTTAAATAAATGACGGAACCGCGGTGCTATCGATCCGTCAAACGCTGCACGAGCGCGAAAAAAAGGCGGCTAACTGCGCCGCCTTAACACGCCTCTTCCGAAGGTTGTTCGCTCGTGAAACGCCTTGTCAACCGAAGCTGCTGCGTCTGGCAGCGTGCATTTCATGTCCGGGACTACACGCGCGCGAGGCCTTCGAGGTCAAGAATCCTGATCTGCTTGCCATGCGTGTCGACCAGGCCGTCTTTCTGGAACTTCGAAAACATGCGGCTGACGGTTTCGAGTTTCATCCCGAGATAGCTGCCGATCTCCTCGCGTGTCATGCGTAAATTGAAACTGGCCGGCGAGTAGCCGCGTGTCTTGAGCCTTCCCGACAGGTTCAACAGGAAGGCGGCGACCCGCTGGTCGGCGGACATCGTGCCGAGCAGCATCATGAGTGTCGCCTCGCGAACGATCTCGCCGCCCATCAGACGATGGACGTGCTGCTGCACCACCTTCACCTCGCGGCACATGACTTCGAGCAGATGAAACGGGATGATGCAGACATTGCTGTCCTCGATGGCGATCGCGTCGCAGCTGTGCTGCCCTGAGCAGACGCCGTCGAGACCGAGCGAATCACCGGCCAGATGAAAACCGGTGACCTGTTCCCGGCCGTCGCGATGCATGACGACGGTCTTGAACGAGCCGGCGCGGACCGCATAGATGCTCTGGAATGAATCGTTGGCGCGGTATAGCGATTCACCGGTTTTGATCGTGCGGGAAACGCACATCAGCGACTCCATGCGCTCCAGTTCAGCTTTCGTCAACCCTTGTGGCATACAGATCGAGCGCAGCGAGCAGCTCGAGCAGCGTGCGGCGGGGCGGACCGGTACTGACGGCGCGAGCGCGGAATGGCCTGAGGCCGGCAGTGGGACACGCTGCAGCGGCATGATTTCAGAATATTCGGCGACGTCAGACATGATGTGCTCCTGTGTAGTTGAGGCCACGTGCGCTGTGCCCGTGGGCAATCCGCTTGATCGTCTCGCATGCGAGATCGAATTCGCTCGTCTTGTCGAAGAAGTACTGCGCGCCGGCCGCGAGGCATGCCTGCCTGAACCCGGCACTCGAATGATTCGTCAGCACGATCGTTATCACCGGCGATGTGCTGTGCGCGAGGCTATGCAGCAGTTCCATACCGGTGCCGCCGGTCAGGCGAAAATCGACGACGACGACGTCGGCTCCGGTGGCGTCGATACCGGCGAGCGCGGCGGCGGGTTCCTCTGCCTCGCCGACAATCTCCACACCGTCGATTGCGCCGAAGCGCGCTGCCATCCGTTGTCTGATCGGGATCATGTCTTCAACGAGGAAAACGCGCAGTGCTTGCTGGGACGGGCTTGAGTTCATGACTCGAAGTATCGGCCGCGCTGTCTCAAATTAAAATCGGCGGTGAACGAACTTCGGGTAGGCGAGCGCGAAGGCGTGTAGGGAATTTCCTACACGCGGCGAAAGTCGAGGTGGATGTCGCCGCGTGAGTGGGCGAATTGATGTGACGATTGAATCCGGTCCGGCTGCCGGTGTGCCGCCCGATCTAGATCTCGTCGTCTTCCCCGAGCAGCTTATGGCGCAGCGCGTAACGCACCAGTGCGGCTTCGTGCGGCATCTGCATTTTTTCGAGGATGCGCGTTTTATAGGTGCTCACCGTCTTGCTGCTGACACACAACTCCGTGGCGATTTCGGTGAGCGTCTGGCCTGCGGCGATACGGCGGAATACATCGAACTCACGGTCGGAGAGACGCTGATGGGGCAACGTGTCGGCGGGTTCGTTCAGGCTCTGTGCAAAACGTTCGGCCATCGCGAGACTCACGTAGACGCCCCCGGATGCGACTTTGCTGACCGCGGTGACCAGTTCGGCACTGGCGCTTTCCTTGGTTAGATACCCTGATGCCCCCGCTTTGAAGGCGCGTACCGCATATTGCTGCTCCGCATGCATGGTGAGCACGAGAATGCGCAGCGCCGGCTTTTCCTCCTTGATCTGTTTGATCAGCTCGACGCCGTTTCGGCCCGGCATCGACAGATCGAGCACGAGCACGTCGGCAGCGTTAGAGCGGGCCAGCGCTATCGTGCTGACACCGTCATTGGCCTCGCCGACCACCTCGAAGCCGCTTGCGCCTTGCAGGATATGCCGCAGACCGTCACGCACCAACGTGTGATCGTCTGCGATTAGCACTCGAATCATGTTTGCATCTCCTGCTGTTGCACCGCCAGTACCGGAAAGGTCACGGTCAGCGCAAAGCCCTTGTCATTGGAAGTATGAATTTCGACGGTACCGCCCAGCATGTGTGCACGCTCGCGGATACCGAGCAGGCCAAACGATTTGTCGCCGGAGGTGGGCGAGCGGTTCGCGCCATGGCCGTTGTCCGCGATCTGCAACACGCAAACGCCCCCTTCGACGTGCAACGTCAGCGTGACGAGCGTCGCTTCCGCATGCCGGGCGACATTGGTTAGCGCTTCCTGCACGATACGAAATAGCGTCGTTGCGCCCGTCGGTGTAAAGCTGGTGTCGCCGACTTCGATCCGGCGCTCCACATCGATGCCGTAGCGGTTTGTAAAGTCATTGGCGAGCCATTCGATCGCCGGAATCAGACCGAGATCGTCAAGCATGACCGGGCGCAGATCGGCCGCTATCCGGCGCACCGACGCGACCGTCGCATCGATCAGTCGGCGCATCCCACGCAGTTGCTGCAGCAGGCGCGGTTCAGCCGTGGTTTCAAGGTCTTGTTCGACCGAAGAAATGTCCATCTTGAGGGCAGTCAATTGCTGCCCAAGGTCGTCGTGCAGCTCGCGTGCGATGCGGGTTTTTTCCTCCTCGCGAACGTTCTGCAGATTCGCCGAGAGTTCGCGTAGTTCCTCGCGCGCTTGCCGCTGCGCATTTTCCGCTTTGACCCGCTCGGTGATGTCGCGCAGCATGACCGTATACAGCTTGCCATCGCCGTCGCGGATCTGCGAGATCGACGCTTCAATCGGAAACTCTTCGCCATTGCTCCGTAAGCCGAACAATACACGCTGCCTGCCCATCTGCCGGTCGGAAACACCGGTCACGCCGAACTGTTCGACATGCCGCTCGTGTCCCGCGCGAAAGCGCTCGGGAATGAATCGCGAGAGCGAGGCGCCCACCGCTTCCATTGCGGTGCATCCAAAAACCTGTTCAGCCATGGGATTGAAGATGACGATATTCTGTCGTTCGTCGACTGTGATGATCGCTTCCATCGATGAGCGGATGATCCCCATCATCCGTGCCTCGTTCAGGTTCAACTGGCTGCGCGCCTCGCTCGTCGCGGCTGATCCGGCGCTGCGCCTCCTGACGATCAGGAAGGCCATGGCGCTGAACAGGCATGCTGCCGCAACGCCGGCGATCAACACCGTGGTTTCTGCAAACTCGTCCTCGGCTCGCGGATAGCGGCCGCTCGTCCTGTAGGACAGCGTGATAGGTACACCGCCGACGCGCAAGACCTCGGTTCTACGGATGACAGGCGCCGTCTCCAGCTGGTCGTCGTCTCCCACGGCGGACGAATAAAGCAGCGTGGCAGGGGTTCCGCTAAATACCTGCAGATCAATGCGCCGTTGCCGGGCGAGGGCGTTATCGAATACGCGGTCGGTGTCCAGAGCCGCTACCAGCAGCCGCTTGATGCCCGCACGGCGCGCCTGTGGCGTTGGCGGCAATCCGGCGTCCGAATACACCGGAACATAGAGGTAAAGACGCGAGTGAGGGTTCGAGTCGGTATCGCCGGACGGCGCGGCGTCCGCATTGAGCGCGCTTGCCCCTGTATCGATGGCGTGCAGCAACGCCGTACGGCTCGCGGGTGCGCTAGCCAGGTCGTAGCCGACTGGCATCGCATCGACGGTGGCCGGCGCTATCTGGGTAACTGGCGCGACCGGTTGTGGCGTGGCGGCTTGTCCGGCCACGTTACCGATGCCGCCCGTCAGGCGGGCAACACCTGCGGCGTCAACTTCAGCATAGCCAAGCGCGCGCACCACGGACGACGTTCCGTCCAGATCGAGTTGCGCGACATATCGGCGCCAGGTGTCGGCATCGGCCGCTGGCGCGGCGGAGAGCAAGCCGCGCGCGCCGCGCAGAAGCGATTCGCCGATGGCGAACTCGCGCTGCAGGTCAGCGGTGATATGCACAGTATTCTGATCAAAGCGGCCGTTGGCAGCGCGTAATGACTGCTCGCCGACCCAGCGCCACGCACCGAGCGCAGCAACAACGACGATAGCAAATGTACCCGCCGCGACAAGCATGGGACGCCGCTCAGGCGGGACAACCCGCACGGGCGAAAGCGACTTTTGGGCGAATGGCATCTTACCGCGAAAGGGCATGTGCGCCTCATTGGATGGTGGGCAATCCGCAGCGCTGGCTGATGGCGCAGGCGCGGATCAGGGAAAGTCACTAATATTTTCTTTAATTGCGACCAACCGGCATAACGCGTGCGCTGCCTATTGTGCGCGGTTTGCACGGATCGTGCCAGTATGCAGCCAACTCACCATGGGAGCCGCGCCGTACACGAATGTGTGCAGACAGCGAGCCGTTGGCGCTTGGTCATCGTCAAGCGCATTCCGATCTGCGAACCGCAGACTGAAAGCTCGTCGCCGCCTGATCACCACGCCCGTTCGGGACGGGTGCGAATTCAAGGAGGAGGTCATATACAGACGGATTCTCGTAGCAATCGACGGCAGACAGGCC
Organism: Paraburkholderia phytofirmans OLGA172; assembly: GCF_001634365.1. Lineage (NCBI taxonomy): Bacteria > Pseudomonadati > Pseudomonadota > Betaproteobacteria > Burkholderiales > Burkholderiaceae > Paraburkholderia > Paraburkholderia phytofirmans. The sequence goes on along the minus strand of NZ_CP014580.1, from coordinate 214,931 downwards.
GCGAAACTCGCGCTCGAAGAAGCGCTGAAAATCGCCCAAGCCGCACAGGCGACGGTGGTGGTGATATTTGTCGCCGAACATGCTGCGCAAATGGTCGACGTAGGAACGGGATTGGTCGAGGAGCAGGCAACCGGTACAGCGGCCGCTGAAGCAGCGATGGCGACGCTCGAAGACGCTCGCGCGCTCTTCGAACAGTGCAACGTGCGCGGAATAACCCGGACGATTGACGCGTATGGCGAAGACATCGTCACGGTCCTCTGCCGCGTCGCAGAAGAGTGTGAAACCGATCTCGTTGTAATGGGCACGCATGGGCGTCATGGCATCGGGCGGGTGTTGCTCGGTAGTGTCGCCGAAGCATTTTTACGGCGTGCCGGGATGCCCGTTCTGCTGGTCCGACGCGAACGGGACATGGACGAAATACCGTCGTACCTGTAATCGGGCGGGGGGGCGCGCCCGGGAAACCGAGGCCCAAAAAAGAAGCGCCCTGAAAACCGGGCGCTTTAATTTGCACGAGGGCTTTTTTCGCGCAATTCGTGACTTGTCAGATCAATGCGACATCAGCACCGGCACGGTCATCAACTCAAGCAGGGTCCGTGTGACGCCGCCGACCAGCAGTTCCTGTGCGCGTGCATGTCCGTACGCGCCCATCACCAGCAGATCGATATGACGATCGGCAACCATGTTCAGCAGCATTGCGCCTGTAGGGACGCCGACCACCTTGGGCACGGCCGAAAATCCCGCCTGGATGCCGTGCCGTTCGAGCCAGCCGGCGACGTCGATGCCAGCTGGCGCTTCGTTACCCTGGTGTCGCTGCACGGTCATCACGGTGACGAATTTCGCGCGTTTGATCACCGGCAACGCATCGGCCATGGCCCGGGCGCTCTCGCGGCCGCCGTCCCACGCGATCAGCACGTTTTCGGCAAACGAACGGACAGTCCCGGCATAGGGCAGCACAATGGCGGGGCGGCCTGAGCTCATCAGCACGTCCTCGACAAAATGGTGTGCGATATAGGACGAAGGGTCGTCGGGATCATACTGACCGAGGATCAGGAGGTCGGCATGGCGTGTGTGCAGGACCGCCGTTTCCACCGCAGGCCCGCCCGGTGCCCGCCATTCCACGCTGCGCCCGGCTCGTTCGCCTGCCGCCATGAAACGCGCTTGCGCGCTTTCGAGATTGGCATGGCGTTGCGCTTCGAGAGCCGCGACCCATGCGCGTTCGCCGTGAAGAAACATCGGCTGTGTCAGATCCTGACAAACCACATACAGGCCGATCAGATGCGCGTCGTGCCGGCCGGCCAGTTCAAGTGCGAATTCGGTCCGCGCGGCGCTAAGGGTGCTGTCGTCGAGATGCACCAGTAGGGTTTTGCAGGTCATGACGGCTCCTTGATTGATTCGACTGTCTGCGCGCCGTTTGCCGAAGGTTTGGCGCTGTGCGCCGGGATCATTAGCACCGGGCACTGCGAGATGCGCAGAAAACGTTCGGCCACACTGCCGAGCACCAGTCGCTGGAAGCCCCGTCGCCCGTGCGTGCCCATTACCACCAGGCAGGCCTTGAAATCGTTTGCCGCGCGCAGTATGCAATGCGCGATGTCGTCGCCCGCCAGGTCGGTTTCGACGATGCGCGGCGTGCCCTGCACGCCGGCCCGCTTCATGCGCGCGACTGCGTCTTTGATCACATTTTCGCCTCGCTCCAATAGTGCATTGCGGGCATGGGTCAGGTCGGAACCGGGCGTGTCATATACCAGCATGGGGACGTCAACGACAAAAAGGGGTTGTAGTTTTGCGCCGGCATCGCGCGCGAGTTGCAATGCTGCGTCAAGGGCACGCGCGGACGTTTCACTGCCGTCGACGGCAACCAGAATCTGTTGATACATGGTGAACTCTCCTGAATGGACCTGACTCGAAGCCTCGGTTCATCAATGTGACATCAGTACCGGCACGGTCATCGATTTGAGGATCGTGCGGGTCGCTCCGCCCATCACCAGTTCCTGCCAGCGAGCGTGCCCGTACGCACCCATCACGAGCAGATCTGCGCCGATCGCGGATGCCTGCGACAACAGCGCCTCGCCGATGGACGCGTCCGTGTAGGATTCGATATCCTTGACCTCGACGTTGACGCCGTGCCGCGCGATGAGCGTCGCGATGTCCGCGCCCGGAATGCGCGGGCGCGGCTCGTCACGCGCGCCGTTGATTGTGACGATCGTGGAGGTCTTCGCCGCGCGCATGAACGGCAGCGCATCGTGTACCGCACGGGTGGCTTCGCGGCTGCCGTCCCAGCCGACCATCACGTGCGCACCGGGCGACGTGACGTTGCTGGCGTACGGCACCAGCAACACCGGCCGGCCAGCGGACATGATCAGGTTTTCAGGAAAAAAATCGCCGACGTACGATTCCGGATCGCCAGGATCATCCTGGCTGGCGATGATCAGATCGGCGCACCGGCCGCGATGCGGCACGGCGAGGCTGGCCGGGGCGTCGGCGGTGATCCACTCGCCGGCAACCTCGGCCCGGCTCAGCTCCGCATGAAAGAGCCGTTCGAGCGCGCCGCGGCGTTCTTCGCGCAGCTGTTCGTGCGTAGCGTAGTATTCGGCGGTTCCGGCCATCACGTAGAGCGAGCGCGGATCGGGCGAGAACACGGCAAACACGCCGGTCAGATGGGCATCGAATTGCTTGGCGAGCCGCAGCGCGAGTTCGAGCCTGGGGTGCGCGCGCTCACTCGTATCCAGGTGAACGACGATGGTCTTGTAGGTCATTGCAACGCTCCAGAAGTGGGTGAGTGGCGTATGAACGCGTGATCTGAGTCTAGGAGCCAGGTAGTCGCTGACATTGATTCAGATCAACGGCGCGGTAGCGCGCGAGACTTCATCTGGATGCGCCGACGGCAATCCGTGCTCAGGCCATGCCATGAAAACCCGCGTCCGTGTAGACGGTCGAGCCAATCAACAGCATGCCTGCGTCGCTCGCGAGAACGGCGGTGATCCAGCCGATTTCCTCGATCGTGACGAGATGCTGCGCGGGCGCGCGCTGCATCTCGAAAGCAACGCGTTGAAGTGGTCGATACCCGATGCGGCTCTTGTTTTCAGCGCACCGGCGGCGAGATAGCGGACGCTCGACTCGAGCGCGGCCTTCACCGGTCCCATCACGAGCTAACCGATCGCCGAACGCTCTTTACGCGCGCACGACACGCGTACCTGCCGTACCGTTTGCCATCTGCTCGATGCGGTCGAGCGAGCCGATGACTGCCGGCCGGCCAGTGCGTGAGACGAACTCGCACGCAGCCTCGACCTTCGGCCCCATTGAGCCGGCAGGGAAAGACATCGAGCGAAGTCCCGCCACCGATACCTCGCTCAGCACGCTTTCGCAGGGCGTGTGCCAGTCGGCATAGACTGCGTCCACGTCGGTCGCGATCAGCAGCAGATCGGCGTCCACGTCCGCTGCAAGCAGCGCGCTGCACAGATCCTTGTCGATTACGGCCTCGACGCCGCAGCGAGTCCGCCCATCGGTTCCGACCGTGACCGGAATTCCACCGCCCCCGGCTGCGATCACAACGGTATCGTGGTCGAGCAACCAGTGAATGGGCTGAAGCGCCACGATGCGTCGCGGTTTCGGCGACGCGACGACGCGGCGGAAATCATCGCCGTCCTGATCGACGCTCCAGCCTTTGCTGATGACCAGACGCTTGGCCTCCGCCTCTGTGTAAACGGGACCGATTGGTTTGGTGGGGTGAGTAAAAGCCGGGTCACCGGCGTCGACCTCGACGCGCGTCAGCAGCGTCGCCACCTGCCGTTGGGGCGGCAAGGCATTAGCCAGTTCCTGCTCGAGCAGATAACCGATCATGCCTTCCGACTCGGCGTCGAGCACATCCAGCGGCGCCGCACCAGCCGCACCCGCGGCGGCGGCCTGCAACGCCAGCAGGCCGACCTGGGGTCCATTACCGTGCGCGACGATCAATTGATTGCCGTCGGCAAGCCGCGCGATCTGCTGTGCGGCGCGACGGATATTGGCGATCTGGTGGGACATCGTCATCGGCTCGCCACGTCGAAGCAGCGCGTTACCGCCCAGTGCGATCAGAATGCGCATGATGGTTCCTTAAGCAAGTGTCGCCACGAGTACCGCCTTGATCGTGTGCATGCGGTTTTCAGCCTGCGAAAACACAATCGACGCATTCGATTCGAAGACTTCATCGCTGACTTCGAGCTCGGACAGACCAAAGTGCTCGTGAATCTGCCGGCCGGTTTCGGTCTCCAGATTGTGATAAGCGGGTAGGCAATGCATGAAGTGGGTGCGCCGCTTGCCCGTCGCTTTCATCAACGCGGCATTGACCTGGTATGGCCGCAGGAGCTCGATGCGCGGCCCCCAGGCCTCCACCGGCTCGCCCATCGAAACCCATACGTCGGTATAGACAAAGTCGGCGCCGCTCACTGCCTCATGGGGATCGTCGACGATCGTCACGCGAGCGCCGGTCCGTTCCGCAAGGCGCCGCATCTGTTCCACAAGGTCGTCGTGGGGCCACAGTTCGCGCGGCGCGGCAATACGCACATCCATGCCCATCTGCACGCCGCCGATCAGCAGTGAATTGCCCATGTTGAAGCGGGCGTCGCCGAGATAGCAGAATGACAGCTCGTGCAGTGGCTTTTCGCCAAATTCCTGCATCGTCAGCAGGTCCGCGAGTACCTGGGTCGGATGGAATTCGTCGGTCAGGCCGTTCCATACGGGAACATGCGAATACTTCGCGAGATCCTCCACGACGCTCTGGTGAAAGCCGCGATATTCAATCCCGTCGTAGAGCCGGCCGAGCACGCGCGCGGTGTCTTTGAGCGACTCCTTGCGGCCAAGTTGCGAGCTCGCCGAATCGATGTAGGTGACATGGCCGCCCTGGTCGTGCACGGCAACCTCGAACGCACAGCGCGTGCGGGTCGAGGTCTTTTCGAAAATCAGCGCGATGTTCTTGCCGTTGAGCCGAGCGACTTCGTTGCCGGCGTATTTGGCGCGCTTCAGTTCGGCGGCGAGGTCGAGGAGAAAACGGATGTCGCGCGGGGTGAAGTCCTGCATATTTAGCAGGCTGCGGTTGCGCAGGTTGAATGCCATGGCGTGTGGTCCTTGAAATATGGGAGGCAGGAGGAGTGTCAGACGGGATCGCGTTCGATCGGACAGGTCATGCAATGTCCGCCGCCGCGCCCGCGCCCCAGTTCCCCGCTCGGAATCGTGATGACTTCGACACCGGCTTTGCGCAGTAGCGTGTTCGTGTAGACGTTGCGGTTGTAGGCCACCACGACGCCTGGCGCGAGCGCGATCACGTTGTTGCCGTCGTCCCACTGTTCGCGCTCGACCTCCCATGTGTCGCCACCGGTGGCGACGGTGCGAAGTTCTTTAAGACCTAGCGCCTGGGCGACGACATCGAGAAACGATGCGGTCTCGGGCCGGACATCGAGCGTGTGTGGCCGTTGCGACGGGCGCAGGCTGGTGCAGCGAATGCCATCGACGACTTCCGGAAAGATCGTGACCAGGTCGCGGTCGCAGAAGGTCAGCACCGTATCGAGATGCATCGCGCCGCGCGAACGTGGCAACTGCGCGGCGATTACATGTTTCACCGATTCATGTGCGAAAAGAGATCGTGCGAGTTGTGCGACGCCCTGCGGCGACGTGCGCTCACCCATGCCAATCAGCACGACGTCGCGCGATAAAGGCATGACGTCGCCGCCTTCCAGCGTAGCGCCACCGTGATCGACATCAGGGCCGCCCCACCAGATGCGCGTGCCGCCGCTGAAAAGCGGATGAAAGCGGTAGATCGCGGCGCTCAATAGCGTTTCCTGGCGGCGCGCGGGCCAGTACATCGAGCCGAGTACGGCGCCGTCGTTGATCCAGCAACTGTTGTCGCGGGTAAAGAGCGTATTGGGCAACGGCGGAAGGAGAAACCCGGCAGGCTCTGTACATTTCGCCAGCAAGCCCGTGGGCTCAAACGGCAGCTCGGCCCGCACGATCCCGCCGATCAGCCGGTTGGCGAGCTCGTCGGCTTTCATCTCGTTGAGCCAGGGCAGCAGTTGCGCGGATAGTTCCAGGTCGACAGTGCCTGACGACAGCTTGCGTTCGAGTACCCAGTCGCGTGCGTCCTGGCCTTGCAGAATGTCCGCGAGCAGGTCATGCATATCGAGCACTTCAATGCCGCGATCCTGCATCGCGCTGACAAACGCGTAGTGGTCGGTCTTGGCTTGCGAAACCCACAATACATCGTCGAACAGCAGTTCGCGGCAATTGGCCGGGGTCAGGCGCGCCTGGGCGAGCCCGGGCCGGCAGACCATGACCTTGCGCAAGGTGCCGACCTCGGAAATGACGCCGAGTGCCATAGAGGTTCTCCTTGTAATGGAATGGCGGCTTACAGGCCTAACGCGCCGCTTGACAGCAGCCAGGCGGCGATTGCGGCGAGTCCGATCAGCGCGGCCAGAATGATGGCTTCGAAGGGCTTGAAAAGACGTGCGCCGCGTTCGTGTTTTGCCCAGCCATACAGCAGGACGCCAGGTGCGTAGAGCAGAGCGGAAAGCAGCAGATACTTCGGGCCGGCTGCATACAGCAGCCAGCAGCAGTAGACGCTTGCGACCGCGCCGATCAGCATGTCGCGGCCACGGACGGTGTCGGTCACCGCGTAGCCGTCGCCGCGCATGGCAATCCGGGTCGCGTACACAGCCGAGAAGAGATAAGGAACCAGGATCATCGAGGTCGCGAGCGAGATCAACGCCTGATACGTCGCGTTCGACACCAGCGTGATGATCAGGAACAGCTGTACGAGCCCGTTCGTCACCCAAAGGGCATTGGCGGGTACGCCGTGGCTGTTTTCGCGGGCGAGGAAGGCCGGCATCACGCCGCCGCTCGCGGGCGTGAATAGCGTTTCCGCAGCCAGCAAGGTCCACGCGAGCAGCGCACCGCCTACCGACACCAGCAGCCCGATGCTGATCAGCACCGCTCCCCAGGTGCCGACGGCCTTGTCGAGCACGCCAGCCATCGACGGGTTCTTCATTGCGGCCAGATCGCTCTGCGAGACGATGCCAAGCGACAGCAGCGATACCGCCATCAGCAACAGCAACACCACAGTGAAACCGAGGAGGGTCGCGCGCCCAATATCCTGACGACGTTGCGCGCGGGCCGAAAACACATTTGCCCCCTCGATGCCGATGAATACCCATACGGTGATCAGCATCGTGCTTTTGACCTGCGTGAACACGCTGCCGAGCTTCGGGCTGCCCCAGAAGTCCTGCGTGAAGATATGGCTTCTGAATGCCGCGAGCGCGAGCAGAATGAACAGCAGCAAAGGAATGACCTTGGCCACCGTAGTGATCGCATTGAGAACGGCCGCGCTGCGCACGCCGCGCAGAATCACCGCATGCATGATCCAAAGCACGATCGACGCGCCCAATACCGCGGCGCGTGTGTTGCCGTCGCCGAATACCGGAAAGAAATAACCGAGTGTGCCGAACACGATGACGAGATAGCCGACATTGCCGATCCACGCGCTGACCCAGTAGCCCCATGCGGAGTTGAAGCCGACGAATTCGCCGGCACTGGCGCGGGCATACGCATAGATGCCGTTGTCGAGATCGGGTTTTCGCGTCGTCAGGGTCTGATAGACGAAGGCGAGCATCAACATGCCCACTCCGGTAATCAGCCAACCAATCAACACTGCGGCGGCACCGGCGCCCGATGCCATGTTCTGCGGCAGTGAAAACACACCGCTGCCGATCATCGACCCGATCACAAGCGCCGTCAGCAGGCCGAGCCGCAGGGGCTTCGCCGTCGAGGCCTTCGTCTGGGTGGCCGCTCCGGACACAGGTGGTCCCGACAATGAATCCGCTAGATTCTTCATGACATGCCCTCGTTATTCTTCAAGATATGTTGATTAGCTCACTTCGGGACGGCTGGCCGATTGATCTGGATCAGCCATTTCAGGGTCGGACATCGCCGTTGCCGCGCAGGGATGAATGTCTGCATCGCTCGCCGATCCGGGCAGTTCAACGGATTCGAGGTAGGTGGGTACCTCGCAGCGCCAGTGAAGCGTTTCTTCGATATGACGCCGCAGCGCGTCAGCGGCGGCAGGCTCGCCGTGGGTGACGAACGTTCGCTCCGGCGGCACTGAGATGGAGTGAAGCCATGTTGTTAGTTCGTGGTAGTCCGCATGCGCGGACAGCGACGATAGCGTGACGACCGAAGCCCGCACAGGCACATAGCCGCCGTGAATCTTGATCTCGGGCACATGGGCGGCAAGCGCGGCGCCACGTGTGCCGGCCGCCTGATAGCCGACCAGCGCGATCGTATTGCGGCTATCGGGTGCGAACGCCTTCAGGTGATGCACGACCCGACCGCCCGTTGCCATCCCGCTGCCGGCGATCACTACCATCGGACCGTGGCGGGCCGAGACGGCTTTGGATTCGTCGACGGTACGCACCATTTCGGCCGCGCTGCTGATCGCGTTGGCTTCGGTCATCGTGAGGCGATGCTCGCCCACATGATGCCGGTACAGCTGCGTGACGCTCGACGCCATCGGGCTGTCGAGAAACACCGGCACATTGGCCATCCGGCCAGATGCCTTCAGGCGAGCGATGTAGTGAAGAATGGATTGTGCACGGCCGACCGCGAAACATGGAATCACGACCACGCCACCGTGCTGGAAGGTGCGCGCGAAGATGTCGGCGAGTTCGGTGGCCGGATCGGCGGCCTCGTGCAGACGATCCCCGTAGGTGGACTCGACTACCAGATAGTCGGCGTGCGCAAGCGGCATGGGCGCGCGCATGATCGGATCGTTCGGACGGCCAACATCGCCCGAGAAGGCGATCACCTTGCCTTCCATGCACACCACGACGCTGGCGGCGCCCAGAATGTGCCCGGACGGCAACAGCCGGAAGCACGCTTGCTCGTTCAGTTGCTTCGGGACATCGAACTCGCGTGGCACGAGCAGCTGCAGCGCCTTTTCGGCGTCTTCGAGCGTGTATAGCGGCAGCGCCGGATGATGTTTCGAAAATCCATGCCGGTTCGCGAAAGCAGCCTCTTCTTCCTGCAGTTTGGCGCTGTCGCGCAACAACACTTCGCACAGGTCGCGGGTGCCACGGGTGCAATAGACGGGTCCCCGATATCCCATCCGCGCGAGGACTGGCAGATAACCGCTGTGATCCAGGTGGGCATGCGTCAGGATCACGGCATCGAGTGATTCGACGGGAACCGGGAACGCGCTCCAGTTAAGCAGGCGCAGATTCTTTGTGCCCTGAAAAAGCCCGCAGTCGATCAGCACCCGAAGGCCGGCTCCCTCCAGCAGATACCTCGAGCCGGTGACGGTTTCTGCCGCACCTAGAAAAGTCAGCTTCATTGCTTCACCTCTTTTGGCGGATGAGCCGCACGCCCGTCACACTGCAGCGCGTTGGCCGAAGTTGTTGCAGAGGGCTTCAGCGAAGCGTTTGAAGGCGTGCAGCGAGCCCGCGATGCTTTGATACTTCTCGCGGCCAATTTGTCCGTCCAGCGTGATCAGCATTCCGGACTCTCGGGCCAGCGCGAGAATTTCATCGAATTCACTGACGGCGTTGCGTGCCTCTTTCGGTTGTCCAGCCAGCGCTGTGGCACGGACGGAAAAAGTATCGTTCGGCATGGCCGGTCTCCTTACAGGTCAACCTCCGCGCGCTTATCGAGGGTGTCGCGAGGGTTTTCGATTGCTGCTGTCCTGAAATTCAGTATTGGTCAGCGCATGGCCGATAGAAATCAGGTCGCGCTGAGCTTGGCGTAGGGCGTCCTGCGTTCTTGTCAGGGATTTCCTACACGCCATGGCGTGGTAATGACGCTCAAGTTCATCGCTTGACATGGATCATGAGAACGCGCCCAACCGCACCTATGCTCGTGCCATGCACTGCGAATCCCGCATGTGAGCGCACTGCGGTGTGCGGTCAGGAGATCGGAAATGCCCGAAGCAAAGGTTCTTGTCGTGTATTACTCGCGTACCGGCACCACGCGTTCGCTCGCGTCGGCGCTCGCAAAGATGCTGGCCGCCGATCTTGAAGAGATCTGCGATTGCAGCGATCGTGACGGGCCTGGCGGCTATCTGCGCTCACTGTTCGATGCCATCCGCAAGCGGCACGTTGAAATCGTACCGGCGGGGTTGGACGTCTCGGCGTACGACCTCGTTGTCATCGGCTCGCCGGTGTGGGCGAGTTCGGTATCAGCACCGGTGCGTTCTTACCTCATCGAGAACCGGGCACAGCTGCCGCAAGTGGCGTTCTTTTGCAGCTTCGGTGGAGGAGGCGCTGACAAAGCGCTGCATGAGATGCAGCAGATTGTGGGCAAGCCGGCCGTCGCCGAATGCAAAGTCACTGCGAGCGAGGTTCATCACGGCGCACACACCGCGCTTGCGGCTTTTGTCAGCGGACTTAAGCGGCACATCGCCAAATCCCGAAATCTGGAATGGGCGTGCTGATCCGTCGACACTTCGTAACGATGGGCGTGGCATAGTCGGCCTCTCGCTTAGGCATCGTGAGGCGTCATTTCTCATACGTTTGATGGAAGTCAATTTATCGGTCGATTGGGGCGGTATCGTGCGACTATCAAAAAAGCGGCCGCAAGGAATCCTCGATATGTCGACTCATTCAACAGCACCCTTGCCAGCGAGACAGCCCGCCGTAAGCGACGGCTGCGTTGTCGCTGTGCGGGGTGCTGTCGTCGACGTCAGGTTTGCGGCTGATCAGCTTCCGGCCATCGACGACGCGCTCCTCATCCTGCCGGACGATCTCGCGCCGGTTCTCGCCGAAGTTCAAGCCCATCTGAGCGAAACAACGGTGCGGGCGCTGGCGCTGCAATCGACGGCGGGATTGCGACGCGGCGCTCGCGTGCAAGCCTGTGGCGGTTCCATCGAGGCGCCGGTCGGCGAGGCGGTGCTCGGCAGGCTGCTCGACGTCACGGGCGCGACCCGTGACGACGGCGCGGCGCTCCCCGCGCAGATCGAGCGCCGTCCGATTCATCGTGCAGCGCCGCCGCTCGCCGCGCAGACCGGCGCCACTACGCTGTTTTCGACGGGCATCAAGGTGATTGACCTGCTTGCGCCGCTCGCCCAGGGTGGCAAGGCGGCGATGTTCGGTGGTGCGGGCGTCGGCAAGACCGTCCTGGTCATGGAATTGATCCATGCGATGGTCGAGCGCTACCAGGGGATTTCGGTGTTCGCAGGCGTTGGCGAACGCTCGCGCGAAGGGCATGAGATGCTGCTCGACATGCGCACGTCGGGCGTGCTGGCGCGCACGGTGCTGGTGTACGGCCAGATGAACGAACCGCCTGGCGCACGCTGGCGCGTGCCGTTTACGGCATTGACGATCGCCGAGTATTTCCGCGACGAACGCCGGCAAAACGTACTGCTGCTGATGGATAACGTGTTTCGCTTCGTGCAGGCGGGCGCCGAGGTGTCGGGCCTGCTGGGGCGCATGCCTTCGCGAGTCGGCTACCAGCCGACACTGGCGAGCGAAGTCGCGAGTCTGCAGGAGCGCATCGTGTCGGTCGGCGACGTATCGGTCACGGCAATCGAGGCCGTCTACGTGCCCGCCGACGATTTCACCGACCCTGCCGTGACCGCGATTGCCGCGCATATCGACAGCATGGTCGTGTTGTCCCGTTCGATGGCCGCCGAAGGCATGTATCCCGCCATCGATCCGATCGCGTCGTCTTCGATCCTGCTCGATCCGCTCGTGGTCGGCGAGGAACACGCGGCAGTCGCGACCGAGGTGCGCCGGATCATCGAGCACTACCGTGAGCTGCAGGACGTGATCTCCTTGCTCGGTATCGAGGAACTGGGTGCCGAAGACCGCGCCCTCGTAGGGCGTGCGCGGCGCCTGCAGCGATTCCTGACCCAGCCGTTTGCCGTGACCGAAGCCTTTACGGGCGAAGCAGGCCGCTCCGTGGCAGTCGCCGACACGATCGCCGGCTGCAAGGCGATTCTCGCCGGCGAGTGTGATACATGGCAGGAAAGCTCGCTCTACATGATCGGCACACTCGACGAAGGCCGTCGCAAGGAAGAGGCTGCCGCCTCGCAGGACGTGGCGGCGCGCGGCGTGGAGCCAGTGCAATGAGCGCCGCGCCGCTGACCCTGACTGTGGCGACGCCGCTGCGGGTATGGTTCGATGCTGTCGAGATCGTGTCTCTGCGCGCCGAAGACGAAAGCGGCTCGTTCGGCATCCGCGCCGGACATGCCGATTTCGTGACGCTGCTGACGCCGTCGGTGGTCCGCTGGACCTGCGCGGACGGTACGACGCGCTATTGCGCGGTGGATGGCGGCGTATTGTTGGTATCGCGCGGCGTTCAGATATCAATCGCCTGCCGCGAAGCAATCTCCGGCGATTCGCTGGAAAATCTGGAAGCGGGGGTCCGCAGCCGTCATGCCGACGAGGACGATGCGGCGCGGCGTGCCCGTGTCGAGCAATTGCAGCTGCATGCTCGCGCCGTGCGTCAGATGTTGCGCTATCTACGGCCGCGCCCGGGCGCCGACGGTGCCGACGGACCCGGCATGGGAGCCAACCCACGATGAATCCACACCAGATCGACGAGCGCAAACCGCCTGACGACAGGATGGCCGGCGCGGCTCGCCAGGCCGCCGAGCTCGATTCGCGCGGACGCGCTGAACCGGAGCCGTCGCTGGGTAGTAGGCTCGGCCAGATTGGCATCCTAGGGTGGGCCATTGTCCTGCCGACCCTGATGGGGCTCGCGATCGGACACTGGCTGGACCGGACCTTCGGCACGCGCGTGTTTTTCTCGGCACCGCTGCTGATGGTCGGCGCTGCGATCGGTTTCTGGTCGGCATGGAAATGGATGCATCGTCAGCAACGGGGCCGCGATGACTAGTCCGCTACCGTTGATCGCACAGTTGTCCATGGGACTCGCGCTCGGCACGTTGTCCGGCGCGTGGCACTTCATGTCGCTGCGCTGGAACTGGCCGCTCTTCGCCGAGGGCCGCGCGGCCGCGGCGCTGGCGTTACAGCTTGCCCGCTTCGCGCTCACCGGCGCGCTGCTGTTCCTGCTCGCGCACGTCGGCGCATTGGCGCTGCTTGCCGGAATGGCCGGCTTTCTGCTCGCACGCGCCATCGTAATGCGGCGCCATGGAGGCCAGCCATGACCGCTTCGCCGCTGGCCACCGCGCCGCTCCTGCATCTCGGTCCGCTCTCGATCACTGAGCCCGTGATCGCGACCTGGGCAATCATCATCCTGATGACCGCGGTGTCCGCCTGGCTGACCCGCAACCTGTCGCTCACGCCGGGCAAGGTGCAAACCGTGCTGGAGCTGCTGGTCGAGACGATCGATCAGCAGATCCGCGACACCATGCAAACCGGTCCCGCCACCTATCGCGCGTTGATCGGCACACTGTTCCTCTTTGTGCTGATCGCCAACTGGTCCGCCCTGGTGCCGGGTGTGACGCCGCCCACCGCGCACCTCGAGACGGATGCCGCGCTCGCTCTGATCGTGCTGGGTGCGACGATTTTCTACGGCATTCGTACGCGCGGCACGGCGGGCTACCTCGCTGCTTTTGCCGAACCGAGCTGGGTCATGATTCCGCTAAACGTCGTCGAACAGATCACGCGGACGTTTTCTCTCGTGGTGCGCCTGTTCGGCAACGTGATGAGCGGTGTGTTCGTAATCGGCATCATTCTTTCGCTCGCCGGCCTGCTCGTCCCCATTCCGCTGATGGCATTGGACCTGCTTACGGGCGCCGTGCAAGCCTATATTTTTGCCGTTCTGTCGATGGTGTTCATCGGTGCTGCGATCAGCGATACCCATCATCCCGTTAGTGTGAAAAAGGGCGAAGCCTCATGAATAACCTCATTGAAATCGTCAGCATCGCCGCCGCGGCGCTCGCCGTATCGTTCGGCGCGATCGGCCCGGCGCTTGCCGAAGGCCGCGCCGTCGCAGCCGCGATGGATGCCATCGCGCGGCAGCCCGACTCGGCCGGCACCGTGTCTCGCACGCTATTCGTCGGGCTTGCCATGATCGAGACAATGGCGATCTATTGCCTCGTGATCGCGTTGCTCCTGCTGTTTGCCAACCCGTTCGTGAAATAGGCGGCGGTCATGCGAATCGACTGGTCGACGCTCGCGCTGCAGACGATCAATGCCCTGGTCCTGATCTGGCTGCTGGCGCGGTTCCTGTTCCGCCCGGTCGCGGGGATCATCGCCGAGCGCCAGAAGACGGCGCAGACGCTGATCGCGGACGCCGACGCGGCGAAGCGCGCGGCGGTTCTGGAGCGCGACACAGCGGCTCGCGAGACGCAGCAGCTTGTCGCCGCGCGTGGCGACGCCATGAAAGCGGTGGCCGCGGACGCGGCGGCGGAAAAGGCCGCCTTACTGGCTGCCGCGCAAGCCGATGCGGACAGGCTGCGCGCGGCCGCCGACGCCGAAGCCGAGGCCGCGCGTGTCGAACAGGACAAACTCGTCGCAGTCCGGGCCACCCAGCTCGCCGTCGACATCGCGGCAAAGCTGCTCGCGAAGCTGCCGGAGAACGTGCGCGTGAGCGGCTTCATCGACGGTCTCGCCGACGCCATTGCACAACTCCCCGAGCCGGTCCGCGCGCAGCTCGGCGCAGACGGCGTGGCGCTCACGCTAGCCGCGCCGCTTGCGCCGAGTCCGCAGGAGTTGGAACATTGCCGCACTGTGCTCGCAGCGTGCCTGAACCGGGCGGTGTCTCTTGAGGTCGAGGTCGATCCGCAACTGATTGCCGGGCTGGAACTGCGGGCCGCCCACGCCGTGGTGCGCAATAACTTCGGGGCCGATCTCGCGCAGATCAGGGCGGCGCTGCTGGGTAGCGAGCATGTGCCCAGCTGACATGGTCGACGATCCGTGGCTCGCGGCGCAGCGCAACACGCTGGCCCGCACCGCTGTGACCCCATACGCCGAAACGCTCGGACGGGTCGAGCGGTGCGGCGACGGCATCGCGTTTGTCTCGGGCCTGCCGGACGCGGCCCTCAATGAACTGCTCCATTTCGACAGTGGCGCGACGGGCTTTGCCCACACGCTGGACGCTGACCTGATCAGCGTCGTGCTGCTGGACGACGGGACCGCGGTCGAGGCGGGCGCGCGCGTGACACGCACCGGCACCGTGCTGGAGGTGCCGGTCGGAGAAGGGCTGCTCGGGCGCGTGATCGACCCGCTCGGGCGGCCGCTCGACCGTGACGAGCCAATCGTGGCGGCGACGCGCATGGCAGTCGAACGGCCGGCGCCGGCGATCATCGAGCGTGACTTGGTCAGCGAGCCGGTCGAAACCGGTGTGATCCTCGTCGATGCGCTGTTCGCGATCGGCCGCGGGCAGCGGGAGTTGATCATCGGTGATCGGGCCACCGGCAAAACCGCCCTGGCCATCGATGCGATCGTCAATCAGAAGCAGTCGGACATGATCTGCGTGTATGTCGCGATTGGCCAGCGCACGACCGCCGTGCAGCGGGTGATCGAATCCGTCCGTCAGTACGGCGCCCCCGAGCGCTGCATCTTTGTCGTCGCCGCCGCTTCGTCCGCGCCCGGGCTGCAATGGATCGCACCGTTCGCGGGCTTCACCATTGCCGAGTACTTTCGCGATCGCGGACAGCACGCGCTAATCGTCATCGACGATCTCACCAAACATGCTGCGACGCATCGTGAACTGGCGCTCCTGACGCGCGAACCGCCGGGACGCGAGGCCTATCCCGGCGACATCTTCTATGTTCATGCCCGCTTGCTCGAGCGTGCGGCGAAGCTGTCAGCAAAACTGGGGGGCGGCTCGCTGACTGCGCTGCCGATTGCGGAAACCGACATGGGCAACCTGTCCGCGTATATCCCGACCAACCTCATTTCGATCACGGACGGCCAGATTGTGCTGGATGCCGGACTGTTCGCCGCGAACCAGCGGCCGGCCGTCGATGTGGGCTTGAGCGTCAGCCGTGTCGGTGGAAAGGCGCAGCATCCGGCGTTACGCGAGGTGTCGGGCCGCCTGCGCCTCGATTACGCGCAGTTCCTCGAGCTGGAAATGTTCAGCCGCTTCGGCGGTCTGACGGACGCGCGTGTCGCCGGCAAGATCGCTCGCGGGGAACGTATCCGCGCGCTGATTGCACAACCGCGCTTCAGCGCTCTGCGTACCGTCGACGAGATCGCGCTGCTCACCGCACTGTCGGCGGGCGTATTCGATGCGGCGCCGGCCGGGATCGTTGTCCAGGTGCGAACGCAATTGGCCGCACGACTGCAGAGCCAGCGCGTGCAATCCGAACTGGCGAAAGCGCACGCGGGCTCGCCATCCGCCCCGTTTAACGCCGATGTACAGCGCGCGCTGGTCGCCACGGTTCGTGAACTTGTTCAGCAGTTGACGCCCTCAGCCACTAGCGGCACGTCGGGCACCGGGAGTGCGCGATGAGCGGCAAACTCAGCGAAATCGAATCGCGCAGCGCCACTGCCCGGCAACTCGACGCCGTGATTGGGGCAATGCGCGGTATCGCGGCAGCCCGCTCGCGCGAAGCGCAACGGCGGTTGCCCGGCATCCGTTCTTCGGCTTCGACAGTCGGTGCCGCAATCGGCGCTGTACTCGCGCACGGTGCCGGGGCGCCAATGCGTGTGCCGGAGCGCGGCACCCAGCTCGTCATCGCACTGTGCGCGGAGCAGGGTTTCGTCGGCTCGTTCAATGAACAGATCCTCGACCGCGTACAGTCCCGACTCGCGGCGGCGCCATGCGAGTGTCTGCTCGTGGGCACACGCGGCGAGATCGCGGCAAACGAACGTCGCCTCGCATTTGCCTGGCGTTCGCCGGCCGCCTCCCATGCCGACGATGTGCCCGCACTCGCCAGCCGTATCACCGATGCACTTTATCTCCGTCTCGACCAACGGGTGGTCACCGAAGTCTCGGTCATCCACGCGGTGCCAGGCATCGCGGCCCATAGCGAGATCGTCGAGCATCGCCTGATTCCGTTTGATTTTTCGCGTTTTCAGGTCGTGCGGCGCAGTCAGCCGCCGTTGCTCACTTTGCCTTCAGACCGCCTGCTTGCCGGACTGGTCGAAGCGTATGTCTATGTCGAGTTGTGCGAGGCGTTGATGCTCTCGTTCGCCGCGGAAAATGAAGCGCGCGTGCGTGCCATGCTGGCCGCGCGCGCCAATGTGAAAGAGACGATCGAAGCTCTGACGCAGAATTACCGCCAGGTCCGTCAGGATGAAATCACGGCGGATATTGTGGAACTGGCGGCGAGTGCAGGTACCGCCGTCTGAGCGCCGATGCCTCCTGCGGCGCCGGCCGAGTCGTCAGCCGCGCGCTGCACGGCACGGACTAACGGTCCCGTAGCGTCGAAAATGCCTTGTAGACGACCCGGGGATCATGCTGGCCCTTGTAGACTTCGGGCGCTGCGAGATTAAGTCCGAGCAGCGCATACACCGCATTCTGCGCGGAGCGCACCGAGTATTCGACGGTGAACACGACGTCGTTGGGCAGTTCGCAGAACTGCCCGGTGAAGGCGAGATTCTGCCAGCCTTCGGGCACCACGGCAGGCCGGTCGCCACGGCTGCGCGGCAGGAACTGGCTCGTGATGAATGGCATCAGGCAGGGGATGCAGTTGGCGTGTTCGAGAATTCGGGCAGACTCCGCCTCCACCCGCAAATGGCCAAGCATCTCCGTCAGGATCTCCCGACCGGTGCAGACCTGCATGGGTTTGCCGACAAAATCGCCGGGCTCGTCGATCCTTAAGCCGTAGCCCCACAACACCTGCACGTCCGCGGGTTGGTCGATGAAATGCGGCTGATGCGGCAACACGATCGACGCCAGCCAGCTCGATTCCGGAAAGGTAATCAGACCGCCTTCACCCGGCACATTGCCGGTCAGGTCGCGAATCAACCGGAACAGGGTCGGGTCGCGCAAGGTCACGGTGAACGACAGCCACTTCGAGGCGTCGACGTGATCCGCGAAGACGGACGGGTGGCCGAACTCGGGGCGGCTCGCGGCGATGGTTTTCCAGAGGCGCCAGGCGCCGGTGTCGTCGGTGCGGGTCAAAGCCGCGGGGCGGTCCATGGCACCCAGGCTGGAAGCGGCTGTCATGGAGCCGAGCGTGACGATGACCTTGTCTGCCGACCCTACCGGCAATTCAAGACGCTGATGCGCGGTCTCGCAGACGATGCCGCACACCCGCTTTTCCTCACCGGTTTCGTCGAACAGCAGATCCGTGACCCGGGTGTCCGGCCGGAACGCAACGCCATGGTCGTCCAGCCAGCGGCGCAATGGCCGGATCATCGAGTCGTACTGGTTGTAGACCGTACGCATGATGCCGTGCAACTGGTTGAACCCGGCCGACATATGCGCGAAGCGCAGCAGATAGCGCCGCAGTTCGACCGCGCTATGCCACGGTTGAAAAGCGAAGGTCGTGCACCACATCAGCCAGAAATTGGTCTCGAAAAAGGACGAGTCGAAGTGGTCCGAAATCCGGCTATTGCCGAGCATTGTTTCGGGTTCGATCGACAGACGGCCCAGTGCCAGCAGATGTTTTTCGTCGAGCCCATATTCGGGCGTGTCTTCGCGTTTGCCGTTTCTGACGAGCCGCGACTTCGATGAGGTTCTGATTGTCTCGTTCCAGTCGAAGATCTCCTGCGTCACGCTCTTGCTGTCATCCAGCGTCGGAATCGATGAGAACAGGTCATAGGTACACAGATACTTGCTTTCGAGCATGCGCCCGCCACGTACGACGTAGCCGCCTTCAGCGGTGCCGGCGCCGTCCAGGCTGCCGCCGGGTTTGTCGAGTGCTTCCAGAATGGTGATGTCGCAACCGCGCACATGCCCGTCGCGAATCAGGAACGCCGCTGCCGCTAACGAAGCGATACCGCCGCCGATGAGATAGAACTTGCAGCTCTCTTGCGGGTGGCCGTTGAAGTCGGCGTCGGCGCGCAGAGTGGGTGTGTGAGTCTGGTCAAGGTTTTGCACGTCGATTTCCTTTTGATTTTCGCCGCTGTCCGAAGGCAATCGGACCGGCCCGGGGCGTAGGGTGGACGATGTTCCAACATACCCGCCGTGTCGGCGTTCCGATTGAGTTGGATCAAGTAGCGATCGCGGCGGCGCTTTTTTATCAAGGCGGAAGCTGGGGGCCCTCATTCGTTGCGGACGCTCATGCAGCGCAGGTCCGGCGCATTTCGCTGTTTTGTGATCCTTATCAAGGACACCTGATAGCACGTCCATATGCGGGTCCAGCACAGGGCGTCGTCCGCGTGGTCAATCAGCGTCCTAACCTCGAATTCGGTGGCGAAATGAACGAGCGTTTTCGCATTGCGGGCCTCGGCGGTGTCGATCCCCATGACAACGCGCGGGCGGTGCGTGCATGGCGCTGGCTACAGTGGGTGCTGTTGGGATTCAGCCTGCTCGCCATTCCCGCTTTCTACTTCGAACTGGCCGTCGATTTGCCGATGCTGCATCCGGCGGGCAGGGCGCTCTACGCCTGTATGGCGGCCGGGTTCGCCGTTTCGCTCGCCTGGATGGCCCGTCTGAGCCGCCATCCCAGGCGGTTTCTCATGCGAAACCGTTACGACCTGTTGATCACAATGGGCGCGGCGGCTAGCGTCGCGTGGGGCGTGTCCACGTGGTCGTCGCTCGAATGGGTGCTGCGCATTCTGTTCGTGGGACTCGTGGCGGCGCGCATCGCCATGTCGGTGCGGGCGTTTTTCTCGCCCAATCGCTTACTTTTGCTGTTGGCAATTGCTGCGGTCCTGCTGGCGTCGGCGGGCGCGGGCTTTTACTGGCTCGAACCGAGCGTGCACAGCTATGCGGAGGGCGTCTGGCTGGCGTTCGAAAGTAGCGCGACGGTCGGCTTCGGCGACATGGCGCCGACCACGCCGGCATCGCGGGTTTTCGCGGCCTTCGTGGTGTTGCTCGGCTACGGCCTGCTGTCGCTGGTGTTCGCGAGCATTGCGGCGATCTTCGTCGAACAGGAAGAGCGACTGCTGCGCCGTGAAATGCATCGCGACATCAAGACCTTGCAGGCGGAAATCGCAGCGCTGCGAAGAGAGGTGGGCCGTATCGGCAGCCAGGCGCACGTCGACGAGGGGGCTATCGGGCGTGATCGTCCGCCTGAATCGCGCTGAGGGGGAGATGAACGGCAATCCGGAAGCCGGAGCCGGGTGCACTAGCCAGCTGGACGAACCCGCCCAACTGGCGTGCTCGCTCGCGCATGCCGAGCAATCCGAATGAGCGCTGCCTGCGCTTATCGTCGAGCTGCGTGCCACGGCCGTCGTCTTCAATACGTACGGTGCAGGTGTCGGCGCTGGTCGAAATCGCAATCAGCACGTGATGCGCCTCTGCATGCTTCGCGACGTTGGTCAGCGCTTCCTGGACGATACGGAAAATTGTCGTAGAAGCGGACGGCGTGAAGCTCGCCTCATCGAGACCGGCTTCGACGACGGTCTCGAAGTCGTAGCGATGGGTGAAGTCCTCGGCAAGCCACTCGAGAGCGGCGGCCAGGCCGAGGTCGTCCAGCATGGGCGGTCGCAGGTTGGACGCGAGACGCCGCAGCGATGCCATCATGACGTCGATCTGCTGTTGCAGTCCGGCCGTTGCGGCTAGCGCGGCAGGGTGAGTGTTGCTCGCCGCCAGTTGCGCCTCCAGCGCGGCAATGCCCATTTTGAGTGCCGTCAGCTGCTGACCAAGGTCGTCGTGCAATTCGCGAGCGATGCGCTTCTGTTCGTCCTCGCGCGTACTCTGGATCTGCGCCGCCAATTCGCTGCTGTGCTCGAGTTCTGCCAGCCGCATGCGCTCGGTCATATCGCGCGTGACCTTGGCGAAACCGAGCAGCGCGCCGGATGGATCGTGCACCGCGGTGATCGTGACGTCGGCCCAGAAGCGCGAACCGTCCCGGCGCACGCGCCAGCCCTGGTCTTCCGCCCGGCCACGGGCGGCGGCAAGGGCAAGTTCACGCCCGGGCTTGTCCGAGGCGACGTCTTCAGGTGTATAGAAAACAGAAAAATGGCGGCCGATGATTTCGTCAGCGGAATAGCCCTTGATCTTGCGCGCGCCGCTGTTCCAGCTCGCCACATGTCCGTCCGGATCCAGCATGAAAATCGCATAGTCCTGCACCGCATCGATCAGTAACTGATAGCGGTCCTCCACCGGGACGTCGGAGTCGTTCACCGCGCCGGCTTTGTGTTTCGCATCATTCCATTTGAAATTCACCGGCATCTCCTGACGAACGTTACAGACCACCGGACGGTCGGCGGAACAGCATAACCCTCCTAGCTTACGCCGTTTGCGGACAGCAGGCTCAGGGCTCGGAACGTGTGGCAGCCCGGCGCGCAGCTTGCAAATGCGTTGACACAAGTCAATTGCCCCACGCCGTTCGCGCCGATTATTCAATCATGCCGTCAGTCGTACGTCGCTACTGGGCAGACGTGAATGCGAAGAGATGTACGCCAGAGCGCCCACGCGCGCTCGGCGAATGAATCAGAAAATCCGCAAAGAAGCGGTGGGAGCGGCAGCGTCGTTGGACGCTGCCGGCAACGATGTACCGCCGATCTTCCTGACGTCGCGAAAAGGAGCCGGCCTCACCAGAGAAATCGCGGCACGTCTGGGAGAGCAGAGATGGGTGTCAGCATGCAAATCGTCTACCTCGGCTTTGCCGGGACGTCGCAGATTGAGGGCGAGGCGGCGACACAGCTGGTGCGCCTCGAACGGTTCAGCAGGTCTATCGCGGGTTGCCACCTGGCGATCGAGGCTATTCGTGAACGGCCGGGCGGTGCCCGGGCCGGCGCGCCTGCCACCGATATCCGCTGTCCGGTTTTTGACGCACGGCTCGACCTTATCATGCGTAACGGCGATCTCGTGCCGATCGAGCATTGCTCGAACGCCGATCCAAACATGGCGGTACGGGCCGCATTTGATGTCGCTGAGCGGAAACTCAACCGACACCCGGTCTAAACGCGGTGCCGGGCAAGCCTGCGTCCGTTGCAGCGCGAGGCCTGTTCTTCCCGATACTCCTCTAGGAGGGAGTCATGTACGCAAATATTCTGGTGGCAGTGGACGGGAGTGAAGCGTCGAAGTATGCGGTGAACGAGGCGATCCGGATCGCCAAACTGTCGGGCGGCAAGCTGACGGCTGTCCACGTGCTGGACCAGTCTGCCGCGTTCACGTATGCGGGTGCCTGCGATCCACATCTGCTGACCGACACGGCGCGGCAGGTAGGACGCCGGTTCCTCGACGAGGCTTGCGCAAAGATGCAGGCGCTCGACGTCGTGGGTGATTCCGAGATCATCGAGACGCAAGGCATCGGCGAGGATGTTGCAAGTTGCCTCGCTCGCTGCGCCTCCCGGCTCCGCGCCGAGCTTGTCGTGATGGGCACGCATGGGCGACGCGGCATGCGACGCATGGTGATCGGCAGTGTCGCGGAGCGTTTCCTGCGGCAATCGACGTGTCCCGTATTGCTGATCAGGGAAACATGGACCGGTGCCTGAATGTCGTTCAGGAAGGCGCGCTGGCCGTTCGAATTCGACATTCTCCGCGGAGCGTCGCACGCTTGATACACATCAATCGGTCTCTGGGAGCGCCGCGTACATTGAACAGGCTGCTGCTGCGAACTCGAC
Source organism: Paraburkholderia phytofirmans OLGA172 (assembly GCF_001634365.1). Classification (NCBI taxonomy): domain Bacteria; kingdom Pseudomonadati; phylum Pseudomonadota; class Betaproteobacteria; order Burkholderiales; family Burkholderiaceae; genus Paraburkholderia; species Paraburkholderia phytofirmans. Next base: position 192,381 of record NZ_CP014580.1, on the reverse strand, counting down.
CGCGAGATAGCCACGCGGCGCATATGTCATTCATCTGGCCACGACTGGAGGGGCACCATGGCAACTGAACGCACCGCGCAGTTTGATGCGTATCGAGCGAACCTGGAACTCGCACAAGGAGAACACCATGCCGGTTAAGCGCGTTGCTTTCATCACCGGTGGCATGGGGGGGCTCGGCGCCGCCATCAGCCGGCGCTTGCACGATGCCGGTATGGTTGTCGCCATGTCGCATTCCGAACGCAACGACCACGTCGCAACCTGGGTCATGCGCGAACGCGACGCCGGCCGCCGTTTCCACGCCTACGAAGCAGACGTGACCAGTTTCGACTCGTGCGCACATTGCGCCGAGCGCGTCCTGAATGAATTTGGTTCGGTCGACGTTCTCGTCAACAATGCCGGCATCACGCGCGATTCGACCTTTGCCAAAATGAACAAGGACGACTGGGATGCCGTGCTGCGCACCGATCTCGACGCGCTGTTCAATATGACCAAGCCCTTGCTCGGCGGAATGATTGCGCAAGGCTTCGGGCGCGTCGTCAATATCGGCTCGGTGAACGGTGAGCGCGGCGCTTTCGGGCAGACCAATTACGCGGCGGCCAAGGCCGGGATTCACGGCTTTACCATGTCGCTGGCGCTGGAAGTCGCGAAACACGGCGTGACGGTCAACACCGTATCGCCTGGCTACCTCGAAACCGCGATGACCGCGGCCGTGCCGAAGGACGTGATGGAGACGAGGATCCTGCCGCAGATTCCGGTGGGCCGGCTCGGACAGCCCGACGAAGTCGCTGCGCTGATCGCGTTTCTCTGTTCTGACGATGCGGGCTTCGTCACAGGCGCGAACTTCGCGATCAATGGTGGCATGCACATGGGCTGAAAGACGGGGAGGGGGCGGAGCAGGCCCTCCCGCGTCTTCAATCAAGTATGCCGCGGCCGGAGAGGTGGCGAAGAGAGATAATCGGCCCCGCTAGCAATGAGGGCTCGTCCAGCATAAATGCGCGCGGTTGGTGGAAATTGATGGGGGACATTCATTCCGCTGCGTGAGCGCCGGTGCGTATCGCTTGATTCATGTCAATCGGCGCTGCGTGAGCCAGCCTAAAGTCGATCGTACAGCAGGCTCGTTTCAATCAACGGAGGCAACCCCTATGAAAGCGCTTGTGTACCACGGTCCGGGCAAGAAATCGCTCGACGAACGGCCCATTCCCAAGCTCGCCGCACCTGGCGACGCGATCGTCAAGATGACGCGCACCACGATTTGCGGCACGGATCTGCATATTCTGAAGGGCGATGTGCCGACTTGTGAGCCGGGGCGCATTCTGGGCCACGAGGGGGTAGGCATCGTGCAGGAAGTCGGCGCGGCGGTGTCGGCGTTCAAACCGGGCGACAGGGTGCTGATTTCATGCATTTCGTCGTGTGGTAAATGCGACTACTGCCGGCGCGGCATATATTCGCATTGCACCACCGGCGGCTGGATTCTCGGCAACAAGATCGACGGCACCCAGGCTGAATTCGTGCGCATTCCTCATGCCGAGACGAGTCTGTATCCGATTCCGGCCGGCGCCGATGAAGACGCGCTCGTGATGCTTTCGGACATCCTGCCCACCGGCTTCGAATGCGGCGTGCTGAACGGCAAGGTGCAACCGGGCAGCACGGTGGCAATTGTCGGGGCAGGCCCGATCGGACTCGCTGCACTGCTGACCGCACAGTTCTATTCGCCGGCGCAGATCGTGATGATCGACCACGATGCGAACCGACTTGAAGTGGCGAAGCGCTTTGGCGCCACCGCCTGCATCAATAACGGCCACGCCGATCCAGTTGCCGCTGTAATGGCGTTGACGGAGCAGACGGGGGTCGATTGCGCGATCGAGGCGGTCGGCATACCGGCTACATTCGAGTTGTGCGAGGCGCTCATTGCGCCCGGCGGCGTGATTGCGAACGTCGGCGTGCACGGCGTGAAAGCCGATCTGTACCTTGAAAAACTGTGGGATCGCAACATCGCGATCACGACGCGTCTCGTCGATACCGTGAGCACGCCGATGCTGCTCAAAACCGTCCGATCGGGCCGCATCGACCCGGCGCGGCTGGTCACGCACCGCTTCCACCTCGACGATGTGGCAGGTGCTTACGACACTTTCGGCCGCGCGGCCGAGACGCATGCGCTGAAAGTCATCATCGAGGTGTCCTAGCCGTTGAGAAGACTCGATCCGCGATGACGACGCATCAACAGGGAGCGACTCATGACAATCTCGGGTAACGTGAGCGACGGCGACTGGTCAGTCGCCGCAACCACACATCGCACAGCAGGCGGCTTCAATTGCTCGATCCAGTTCAGCCATCACACGCCAGAGGGAATCTTCAAACATGAGTTCATCCACAGCAATGTATTTCCCACGGAGCGCGAAGCCGTGCTTGGCGGTTTGCGCGAAGGCATGGAGTGGGTGAGGCTCAAAATGTCGAACACATTTTCGATTCAGCCGCACGAATCGGCCGTTGGGCCGGAGTGATGTCTGTCACACGCTCCCTGTCTATCACTTCGCAAGGCGTTGTCACAGCAGATGGATCGACAGGCGCACGCAACGGCCTTCGAGATGATCCATGTCAAACGACAGGACGCCGTGCCGGCCTAATCTCAAACCACACGAGGGCTTGCCGGCGTCCGGATACTGACCATCGAGACGGGCCGGTCCCACGAATTCAAGGTCCTAACTGTTCAGGAGGCTTACCATGCGCGCATCAGATGTCATGACCAGCAATGTCATATCGGTCACACCCGAGATGACGGTGCGAGAGGTCGCCAGAGTTTTTATCGACAACGGCATTAGTGGCGCACCGGTCCTGGATCCGGACGGCCGTGTCGTCGGCATGATCAGCGAAGGTGATCTGCTTCGCCGCAGCGAAATCGGCACCGAGGAGCGCACGCGAACTTCGTGGCTCGATCTCTGGTCCGCGAGCCACGAAGCACGAGATTACATCAAGACCCATGCGGTGAAAGTGCGCGACGTGATGACCCCCGGCGTGGTGAGCGTTCAGCCCGAAACACCGCTCGGCGAAGTGGCCGGCATTCTCGAGACGCGGCGCATCAAACGCGTTCCCGTGATGAAAGCGTCGCAGCTCGTGGGCATCGTGAGCCGCGCCAATCTTGTACAGGCGCTGGCGAGCGTACCGGACGAGCCGTCAACGGATGTGACGCTCTCGGACGCCGAGATTCGCGCCATGTTGATGGGCGAACTGGCGGGCCGGAAGTGGAGCTTTGCCGGACGCAATATCGTGGTTACCAGCGGAGTCGTGCATCTGTGGGGCATCTTTCATTCGAAGGAAGTCGTCGACGCGGTTCGTGTGGCGGCGCAAAACATACCCGGCGTCAAGCGCGTGGAGGATCACACTGAGCCTTATCCGGTGATGCCAGGCATTTAGCAGACAGCGGCCGAAACGGTTCGGCATTCAGGATTGGAGGCGTCATGACTCAGCTCATTCCCGAGCAATGGCTCAGCATGGAAAGTAGTGGCTTCGACAAACTGTTCGCCATCACCACCCGGTCCTGCGACGCGTTCGAGAGGCTGACCGCGTTGAATCTGCAGGCAATCCGGTTCGGACTCGCTGAAACGCAGGAAGCGCTTGCCCGGACTTGCGTCGCGAACAATCTGCCGGAAATGCTTTGTCTGCCGACTTTGCTCACGCCGGTCGAGTTCGCCCAGACACAGTCGTACTGTCGGCAGTTCTTCGAGATCATGTGCGATCTTCAGCGGGATTCGGCATCGCAGCGACCGGGTTGCGCAGCCCGGCAGCCGCATTTCTCGGAAGACCTGCTCGGCAGCCTTGCTACTCAGTCGCGGGTGCCTTGCGATGTGCCAGCAAAGCCGGCGATGCCCTTGGCACCCGCCGCCGGGCATGCGGCAACAGTAACCACTGAAGGCAAAAAGGGGCGACCAGACAAGAAGACGATACAGCCGATGCGCACGGAATAACGGCCTTTGGTATATCGCGTGCGCAAATCGGCCCGGCGGAGCTAACACGCATCAAGGTTGATACATGAGGAAAATTATCGCATGGACGGTCATGTCGCTCGTCGCTGTCGCTTTGCTGGGCGGCTGCCTGCCTCGCTACGTGCCGGTGGACGATACCGAGGTGAGTGCCGCGCTGAAGGATGTCCTTCTGCAGTATGAGAAGCGTGCCGAACTCGCCAAGGATCTGATCATGCTGGTGCAGACCGCTCCGAATCGAAACGATACGCTTGTCGCGGCAGTGACGGCCGCGCAAGCCGATCTGGATTGCATCCGGATAGCCCCGGGAGCGCTGGCGGAGCAGGTTGCCTTCGAGCGGTTTGAGATCGCACAGCGGCAATTGGGCGACGCGCTATCGCGTCTTCTGGTCGAGTCCGACAATGACAGGTCCTTTCACAAAGACCCGCGCTTCAGGTCGCTGTCCAGGCAACTGGGTGGGGTTGACAGGCAGGTCGCCGTCACACAAAAAGCATACAACGAGGCAGCCGACCGCTATAACGCCAGCCTGAATGCTTTCCCGCATGAGGTCGAGGCACGCATCCTGGCGCTGCACGAACGGCCTGAATTCAGCGCTGCCGCCGTGACGGCGACGCGGCCGCCGCGCACCGATTTCGGCACGCTGCGCGGCTCGATGCGAGTGTGATGAAAACTGCTCTGCACTTGCGGAACCGTCCGTCACTGCGGCGTCGCGATGCCCTGATCGTCGTGAGCGTATAGAGGTCGCGCCTGGGGCGCGGATTCCATCCGATCGCGTCACGCTTGACCTCGATCAATCGCATCGTGCAGGGGCGTAATAGGCTGAGTATGTGGCGCATATGCGTTGGGACAGGAATTGCCATCCCGGGATGCTTGCCGCGCTGAATCAACCTCGCAGCAGCCTCCTGTTACGCTGCGCGGTCATTTTGGAGGACAACTTCCATGAAGTCGGACAGTCAACTGAAGCAGGAAGTAGAGGACGAACTAATGAGCAACGCGGCCGTCGACGCAAACGGGATAGGCGTCGCCGTGGTGGACGGCATCGTTACCCTCACCGGACACGTTCCGGACTATGCGAAGAAGGTCGCGGCTGAAAAGTGCGCACTCAGAATCGCCGGTGTCGTCGCGGTGGTAGTCGGCATCGACGTGAAACTTCGCGAGTCTGAACAACGCACTGACGAGGACGTTGCCTTGAGCGTGAGCGCCGTTCTCGACTGGATCGCGGGTCTCGAAGAGCATGCGATCAAGATCAAGGTCGAGAAGGGTTGGGTGACATTGAGCGGAGAAGTCGAGGATGGTTACCGTAGTCACATGGCCGAGAAAAATATCGTCCACATGCGCGGCGTGACTGGCGTGACGAACAACATCAGGATTCGTGGCGTGGCATCCCCGCTCGACATCGAATACAACATCCGCAAAGCCATCCAGCGCCATACCGATCGCGAGTTGAAGCATGTGGGTGTCGAAGTCGACGACGGCAGGGTGGTCCTCTCGGGGCGTCTCAGTTCGACCATTGAGCGTTCCATCGTGTCGGGGGCTGCGCGTTCGACGCCTGGCGTGAAGGCTGTTGTCGACCGTCTTGTGATCGGCTGACGCGGCGAGCCTCGCTGGCGCCGCGCTTGTTGCCGGTTTCATGCGCGTCGCTTAAGTTGTTAGGGACGCGTGCCTGGAAACCTTGAGCGGGCTGAAAGGTGCTGAAGCAGTCCGTCCGCCGATTTGCCCGGTCTCAGCGGGAAGTAGTGGCGCGCTCTTGATCGGACGATTCCGCGTCGCGTTTCGTCCTGGCGAACCCTATTTCGTTTACCCCCTCACTGAAAACCGGGTAGACCGATTTGCCCCGGGCTTTGTGGAACCCGGCGTAGCCGGTCAATATGGAAGCCCATGCCAGAAAGCCTGGCGAGCATGTCCGCGTATACGGCTTCATCCATCGTCGGTGTGCGGGAGAGCACCCACACCATGTTCCCGTCGGCCATGCAGCGGATCGTGTAACGATACTCGGGGTCTACATACGCGATGACGACCACCACTTCGAACGGCCAGATCAGTCCGACGCGCCATTTCGTGTTACCAGTTCCGGACATCACCTTTGCTACGAAGTTGCTTCCCGTGGCTGGCTGATCGAAGCCGTGACGCCGGCCGAGATATTTATCGTCGATTGTTCCATCGTTGCGCAGTGACCATTCATCATAGCTGCCGACATAATCGTGCTCGCTCAGAAACGGCGTGTCCGCGATCACGTACCACCGCCCCATGTACCGCTCCAGATCGATCGGCGGGCCCGCGACACATGCCGACTGGGACGCTTGCGCATGCGGCGAGACCGCCGGATTGTGCGCGCACCCGGCAATGCAGGCGACGAGCGAGGCGAGGCACGCAATTGACTTGTGCATGGGGTTTTCCGGTCCGGCATTCTTGCACGAAGTGTACTGTTTATTGCGATCTTCAACGGAATTTCGATTATATGGAAGCGCGGCCTGGGGATCGATCTGCTTGTGTTGACGGCCGTGCTTGGGGGCCTGGTTGCCGGCAGTGCCAGGCTATATCCACAGATCGTACGTTGATCGTGCCTCTACGAAGTCTACCGGACGCCCGTATGCGGGGTCATCGGAGAGCCGCTGCGACGGACGTCTGTGTCTGTCACTGACGTTACGGCCGACGTAGCCATAGTCGAATCTTGTTGTGCGTTGGGTGTCAAAACTGTGAACTGAACCAATTTACGGAGTCCAGCATGAGATTCCATCGTCCGATAACGAACAGCGCAATATTGCTGCAGGCCAGGCGCAGATGCAGCGGGCTGGCCTGCGCGGCACTGCTTGCGTTGGGCGCCTGTGCGCAGCCCTGGCAGGGTTTCCAGATTGGCGAACCGGAATCCAATGTCATTGCAAGACTCGGGCCGCCGCGGGAGGTGTACGACCTGCCCAACGGCGCGAAACGTCTGATGTGGCCGACGCAGCCGATGGGTGAAGTGACCACGGCGGCGGACATTGACGCGACGGGCAAGGTGATCAGTGTCCGCCAGGTGCTGCAACCGAGCGAATTCTATCGCGCGGAGGTCGACAAATGGACGAAGAATGACGTACTCGCCAACTTCGGACGGCCCGAGGAAACCGCGTACTTCCCTCTGATGAAGCGCGAGGTATGGAGCTATCGGTATCTGGAAGACGGTGTGTGGTATCAGTTGTTCCATTTCTATTTCGACGACTCCGGCGTGCTCCGGTCAACCCAGAAGAGCCCTGACCCGCTCCACGAGCAAAACGGCGATGACCACCTGCCCTGAGGTGTGGCAACGAGCGGTTGAATCCACCGCTGCTTTTGAGCGCGATGATGACATTCGCAGAAACCATGCGACGCGCAGTGCTCCCCGCAGTGGTCCGGCTACCGCTGGATTGTGTACGGCCTACGCAGAGGAAGACACGGTCTCTGCCGCAGAAAGCACCGGCAAAATCGCCTGCAACGCTTGAGCGACGGAGACCGAAAGCCGATACCGGTTGCGCTCGCTGGGTTTGCCGGTGACATCGAACGTGCTGTAGCCCATCCTGGTGCTGCCATCGTCCGAATAGTCGCCGGTGTCTGCGATTAGAAGACTGACGATGGGTTTACCCGCTTTCCCGCCATCGCCTGGCAGGCACAGGTGAATCCGTGCGAAGAGATCGGGACATTCGCCGGATCGGTCCAGCACGTGTTCATAGATGGGCACAAGCGTGAGGCCGTGCAGCGTGACGGTAAAGCCGTGCTGGTCGCTCAATGCCTTGTACTCGATGCCTTTAAGTGCAAATTCCGGGTCCTCGTTCGGAGCCTCGAGCGCAAGCGCAAGCGCCCGCACGGTGGCGTCGAGCGTCGTTGCGCGGTCCAGCAGATATACAACTTCTTCGGTGCGGTGGGACATGGAGAGCTCCTTCTGAAATCGGTGAACACGCTAGCGAAACAGAACCACGAGGTCGCTAGGATCGGTCCGGCCGTGCGTCGAAAGTGGTGAAGAAAACCATGCGGCGCACAGGCCTCATGACTAGCGCATTCTTGCGTCGGTTGATCCCACATTAGACGCCCCGTGAAAAGGCGGATTGATACAAATCAACGGAGAAACTGATGCCCCGGTAGGGGCAATGCCAGGCCAGCGTCCGCCAGATCGGGATGGCAGGCCAGCAACTGCCCACCGCTGCCGCCCGTCGCACGCAACCGGACAGCCGCTACTTCTTAACGCAAGAATGAAAGCGTCGTGTATCACTGGGCGTTCTGCTTTCGGGCCGATGCCAGCTCGTAGAGCTTAGGGAATCCCGAGGTGGAATGATTCCCATGACCCTAATTGACCTAAATCAATTGCGTGGATTCGTTTTCGGACACGATAGTTACTCATGTACGTAACGCAAAACGCCGCCCCATGGCTCGACAAAGCGGGCGCCGGATCGGAGGTCTGATTCGGCGCGGGCAGTGGCTACGGGTTCCCGAGATGATTGACCAAGCGAAACACGAAGCCATCGTAGCGACCGGCCTGACCAAATGGTTCGGTGACGGTAGCACGCGGATGACGGCCGTCAACAGCGTGGATTTCGTTGCGCACTTCGGCGAGATGTTATTTATTGTCGGACCGTCCGGAAGTGGCAAGACCACCTTGCTCAGCATGATCTCCGGCATCCTGCGTCCCAATGCCGGCACGGTGAGTGTCAACGGCGACGACCTCTGGACATTGGACGACGACCGTCTGGCGGACTTTCGTCTGAATAGTATCGGCTTTGTCTTCCAGGACTACCATCTGTTTCCACGACTCACCAGCGCCGAGAACGTCGCGATTCCGTTGATCCTGAAACATCAGGACTGGAAAGAATCCATCACGGCCGCGGTGAAATGCCTTGAAGTCGTCGGTCTGAAAAACCGCAGCGAGATATTGCCAGTCAAGCTCTCGGGAGGCGAACAGCAGCGTGTGGCGATCGCGCGTGCGATCGTGAGTGGTCCACAGATCCTGATTCTCGACGAACCCACCGCTTCGCTCGACGGCGACACAGGAAGGATGATCATTGCCTTCGTCAAGGAGAAGATCCTCAATCAGAATCGTTGCATTGTCATCGTAACGCACGATGCACGCATCAACGAATACGCTGACCGGATCATCCATATGGAAGACGGGCGCATCACCGGTCTCGACAAGGGCACAGAATGAGAACCCGAATCATTTTTGCCCTTTCGGTTCTCGGCATCCTGGCGGGACTGGTCGGCGCCTTTGTCTTCGGCATGCAACGCAAGGCTGAACCGCCCGTGTTCACGCCCGTGAGCAACCCGTATGCAACGGCGATCTACGCGGATGGCATTGTCGAAAGCGAACAGGTAGGCGGCCAGAACGTCAATATCTATCCGGAGGTGTCGGGCCCGATCACGCAGGTACTGGTGCATGAGGGTCAACAGGTCACGGCCGGAACGCCCTTGCTCAAGATCGACGATTCTGTGCAGATTGCCACTACCGAGCAGCTGCACGCACAGTCCGAGGCGGCGTGGGTTGCCTTGCAGGAACTCCAGGCACAGCCGCGCAAGGAAACATTGGCGGTGACGAAGGCGCAGGTCGATCAGGCGCAGTCGAACCTCAAAGCCGCCCGCGATCAGTATGACAAGCGCCTTGCCTCCTACCAGATCGACAACCGGTCGATCAGCAAGGATGTGGTGGATACCGCGCAAGACGCGGTCGCCCAGGCGCAGACCACGCTGGAAGTCGCTCAGCGGCAGTACGAGCTGACGCGGGCGGGGGCGTGGAGTTACGACATCAGCAACGCACAGAAGCAGTATGAGGCGCTCACCCAGTCCTACAAGGCCGCTAGCGCGCTGCTGCAAAAATATACCGTCAGGGCGCAAACCGATGGAATCGTGTTGGCGCTCAACGGAACGCCCGGCAGCTATGTATCGTCGCAGGGCGTGTACGACGCTTACACGCAGGGATTCGATCCACTGCTCGTCATGGGTGCGTCGCAGGATTATCTGTCGGTGCGCTGTTACATCGACGAGATTCTCGTCTCACGGCTGCCCGCTCCTGCACACATCCAGGCACAACTCTCGGTGCGCGGCACCGACATCAAGGTGCCGCTGGAGTTCGTGCGCGTGCAGCCCTATGTGTCGCCCAAGATCGAGCTATCCAATCAACGCGAGGAAAAGGTCGATCTGCGCGTGTTGCCGGTGATTTTCCGCTTCAGGAAGAAAGATCTTCCGATGATTTATCCGGGCCTGTTGGTCGATGTCTTTATCGGGTCCAAATAATGTCTTCGCTCGTCCAGACCTGCGCTAAGGTGCTCACGCCGCACGTCTCGCGGCGCTGCGCATTGGCCGGGGTGTTGCCTGGCGTGATGGCGGCGGCCTTGCTTGGCGCCTGCGCGGTGGGACCCGATTTCAGCCGCCCGGCGGCGCCCGCCGTGCACGCCTACACTCATGAGCCGCTGGCTGCGACGGCAGTCACCGCGGATAGCAAGACACAGCATTTCACGCCGGGTGCCGCGGTTCCGTTCGACTGGTGGCGCCTGTTCGGCTCGGCGCAACTGGACGCGAGCGTCGACGAGGCGCTCGCCCACAACCCGACGCTCGAGGCGTCCGAGGCCAGCTTGCGCGAAAGCCAGGACAACCTGCGTGCCGGCTACGGCGTGTTCTTTCCACAGATTGACGCACAGGCGGAGGCCGTGCGCGAGCGCACTTCTCCGGTCGCGAACGGTTTGACCGGGCAAGGCACGGTCTTCAATCTGATCACCGCGAGCGGTACTATCAGTTACGCGCTTGATGTGTTTGGCGGCAAGCGCCGAACAGTAGAAGGATTGCAGGCCCAGGCCGACTACCAGCGCTACCTGACCAAGGCTGCCTACGTGACCTTGACGGCCAACGTGGTGAACACCACCATCGCGCAGGCGGCCTATGCCGCGGAGATCCGCGCGACGGAGCAATTGATCGGCCTCGAGAACCAGCAACTCGAGATCACCGAAGCCCAGGTGCGCGCCGGCACGTCTGCCTATGCGAGCGTGCTGAGCGTGCGCAGTCTGATCGCCACCAACCAGGCATCGCTTGCGCCCCTAAGGCAGAAGTTCAGCGAGGCGGATCATCTGCTCGCGACGCTGGAGGGCGTGTTTCCGTCCGAAGCGAGCTTGCCGGAAATTGACTTGAGCTCGCTCTCGCTGCCCAAAGACCTTCCCGTGAGCTTACCTTCCGAACTGGTGCGGCAGCGTCCGGACATTCTGTCTGCCGAGGCACAGTTGCATGTGGCCAGTGCCAGCATTGGCGTAGCGACTGCCGCGATGTTCCCGAGCATCAGCCTGAGCGGGACCTACGGCGCGGGCGGGAGGAGCTTCGGCAATCTCTCGACGGACAGCTTCAGGTTTTGGAGCATCGGCCCGTCGGTGACGATCCCGCTATTTCAGGGGGGCAGCCTCTGGTACGGCCGCAAGGCGGCGATCGACGCGTACCAGCAGTCGCTGGCCAATTATCGGCAGACCGTTCTGGCTGCGTTCGAGCAGGTCGCCGACGCGCTGAAGGCACTCGAATACGACGCGCAGGCTCTGGAGGCGCAAGCGGAAGCACAGCGCGACGCGGTTGGGGCGTTGTCTCTGCTGCAGGCCAGTTACCGCGCAGGAACGGTCGGCTACCTGGACGTCCTGGTCGCCGATGTGCAGCTCCACCAGACGACTATTGCTTATCTCCAGGCCGTCGCGCAGCGCCATCAGGACACGGTCGCGCTGTTCGTCGCACTCGGCGGCGGATGGTGGAACGGGCAGGATGAGGCGAGCGGAGGCCAGCGACCATGAAGTACAGCGGCATCATGCGGATCGGCTTCAAGCTGCTGGTCAACGACCGGGCGAAGTTCTCTGCCTTACTGATTGGCATCACGTTCGCGGTATTCCTGATGATGCAGATGACCGCGATGTTCGCCGGCATCCTGAACCGCGCCTATTCAACGGTGACCAATATTGGCGCGTCGATGTGGATCATGGATCCGGCCGTCAATACGCCGACGGGCCCCTTTCCGCTGCCCGACTACCTGCTGGATGCGACCCTTAGCATGAATGGGGTCGCGTACGCTGTGCCGCTCTATATCGGCGGTGCGCAGGTCAAGCTCGCGGATGGCAGGTATCAGGCGGTCAATGTGGTTGGGCTGGACGATGCCAGCCTGTTCGGTCGTCCGGAGATCCAGCAGGGCCACATTCTGGATATCTATGCCGACGACGCGTTCATGGTGGTGAATGACTCGGAGTTCTCGAAACTGGAGAATCCGAAGATCGGCACGGCGTTCGAGATCAACGACCGCCGCGGGGTGATTGTGGGCGTCGCGAGAGTCGCCGCGAATGGACTGAACGGTGTGCCGACGCTTTACACCACCTACAATCGGGCGATCCAGTACGTCCCGGGAACGCGCTTCACGATCTCCTATATCCTGGTGCAGGCGAAGAATAACGCCGCGATTGCCGGCATCAAGCAGCAGGTGGCCAAACTCGGCTACCTTGCGCTGACCAAGAATGAGTTCAATCAGCGCATTGCGAACTACTACACGTATCAGACGGGTGTCGGTACCAACATCCTCTTGATGACCGTGATCAGCTTTATCGTCGGACTGTCGATCTCGGGTCAGACGTTTTATACCTTCATTCTGGAGAACCTCGACAAGTTCGGTGCGCTCAAGGCCATCGGCGCGAAGGGGCACGAACTCGTGTACATGATCCTCTTCATGGCCACCTTCACGGCGCTGACGGGTTATGGACTTGGCGTCGGTCTGGTCACCCTGGTGATTTCGATCGCCAGGGTCTCGGTGCCCAACTATGCAGCCATTACGACTTTCTGGAACCTTGCGCTGGCGTTCTGCATGGTTGTGCTGATTGCCGGAATTTCGAGCTATATCGGCGTGCGGAAGGTCCTCACGATCGAGCCGTTCGATATTTTCAGGGGATAACGTTCACAAAGACAGACGACCGTTGAGGCGCCTCGTATTTTTTGGCTCCCTTGCGTTATCCGACGTTTCAGATCCCGTCGTCTTCGCCAAACAGATTGTGGCGCATCGCATCACGCTCGATCGCCGCAATGACTTCGCCGCGCAAGGGGATACGTGTCTGGTTGATCGAACGCAATATCGTGGGCGCCAGCGCCGCGCAGAGTGGCTGAAAACCCCTGCTGGAATGTAAGGAGAACCGTCGTGAACACAGGCACCATCTGTACCCGTAACGTCATCACCTGCCAGGCGGAAACCAGCGCGCTCGATGCCGCGAAGCTCATGCGCAATCATCACGTCGGCGAGTTGGCCGTGGTCACTGACGCAGGTCCCGGTCATCGCCCTGTTGGCGTCGTCACCAATCGCGATATCGTAGTGTCCGTCCTCGCGCGCGAACTCGATCCGGGGACGCTGTGGGTCGCCGACATCATGTCCTCGCCAGCTATCACGGCATTCGATTGGGAGGACGCATGGCACGTTCTGCGGCGCATGCGCCTGAACGGCGTGCGCCGGATGCCTGTGATGTCCGATACGGACGAACTGATCGGTATCGTGATGCTTGACGACATGATGGGTGTCGTCTCCGAGCTACTGTCGGAACTGTGCCTCGTTAGCCAAAGGCAGAGGCCTTTTGAAGAAAAGGCGCGCACATGAGCCCAGGTTGCGCACTTCGCTTTGCCTCCTTTTTAGGACCCTCAAACGGTTTGTGATGAGCTCCTTACCCGAAACCACCTCAACAAGCGTGCTCGAAGATCGACCATCCGATGGTTTGACAACCGAAGAGGCGCAGCGCCGGCTCGAACTGTTTGGCCCGAACAGCATGCCCGACACGGCGACGCCGCCATGGAGCCGCGCGCTAGGCAAATTCTGGGCACCGGTTCCGTGGATGCTGGAAGCTGCGATCGTCCTGCAGCTGGTGCTAGGCGAGTATGTCGAAGCCGCGGTGATTGCCGCACTCCTGACATTCAACGCCGCCTTGGGTTTCTTTCAGGAAAACCGCGCACAGGCAACGCTGGACGCCCTGAAGTCGCGGCTCGCACTGGTCACCCCGGTCCGGCGTGACGGCGTATGGACGACGGTGCCGGTCGCACAACTGGTGCCAGGCGACATCGTGAAGGTTTCGCTCGGCTGCATTGTGGGCGCCGATGTGCGCCTGCTCGAAGGGGAGGTACTGCTCGACCAATCGACCCTCACAGGTGAGTCGCTGCCCATCGAAGGCGGTCCGGGCTTGCAGACCTACGCCGGGGCACTCGTGCGGCGCGGAGAAGCAGCCGCAGAAGTCACGGCGACCGGCAGCCGCACGAAATTCGGGCAAACCGCCGAGCTGGTTCGTATCGCCCACGTCCCCAGTTCGCAGCAGCGGGCCGTGATGCGGGTAGTGCGAAATCTTGCCATGTTCAATGGCGTTATCGTTCTCGTCCAGATCGGTTACGCGTCCTCGCTGCGCATGCCGCTGGCCGAGATCGTGCCTCTCGCACTGACCGCTATCCTGGCAGCCATTCCTGTGGCACTGCCGGCGACCTTTACGCTGGCAACCGCATTGGGTGCCAGGGTGCTTGCGAAGCTGGGCGTTCTTCCGACGCGCTTGTCCGCGATTGACGAGGCGGCGTCCATGGATGTTCTCTGTGCCGACAAGACGGGCACCTTGACGCGCAACGAACTGGCGGTCACGGTGGTGCGCGCCATGGCTGGCTTCGATGATGCGCATGTCCTCGGACTTGCCGCGCTGGCAAGTTCGGAGGGCGGTCAGGATCCGGTCGATACGGCAATCCGCAATGCGTCCCGCTGCGCTTCCATGCCGGATCTGCCCAGGCTCATCAGGTTTGTGCCGTTCGACCCGGCGAACAAGATGTCCGAAGCGCTCGCGTCGGATAGGGACGATCGCGCGATCCGGATTGTCAAGGGTGCGTTTGAGCGAGTGACTGCGCTGACGCAATCGTCACCCGAAGCGATCGCCGCGGCGCAGGCGCTGCAGGCACAGGGCTTCCGGGTACTGGCGGTCGGCGTGGGCGCGCCGGACGCGCTGAAGCTCGCCGGTCTGATTGCGTTGAGCGACCCGCCCAGAGCCGATTCGGCCCGGCTGATCGCGGATCTGCTCGGGATGGGCGTGCATACCGTGATGGTGACAGGCGATGCGGCGGCGACGGCCGCCGTTGTCGCCCATGCGGTTGGGCTCGATGGCGCAGTCTCTCCGCCTGGGCTGCAGCCTGAGCCATTGCGTGCCGAAGCGTATGCGATCTTCGCTGGTGTGTTCCCCGAGGACAAATTCCGCATCGTCAAGGCGTTCCAGAGCGGCGGCCATATTGTCGGCATGTGTGGTGACGGCGCAAACGACGCCCCTGCGCTGCGCCAGGCACAAATGGGCATTGCCGTCTCGACGGCCACCGATGTCGCCAAGTCCGCGGCAGGTATCGTGCTGACC
Source organism: Paraburkholderia phytofirmans OLGA172 (assembly GCF_001634365.1). NCBI lineage: Bacteria > Pseudomonadati > Pseudomonadota > Betaproteobacteria > Burkholderiales > Burkholderiaceae > Paraburkholderia > Paraburkholderia phytofirmans. The sequence goes on along the minus strand of NZ_CP014580.1, from coordinate 177,047 downwards.
GAGCCGGGCCTTGGCGGCGTCGTGACTGCGGTACGCGAGGGACGGATCACGTTCCAGCGGATCCTCACTTATATGTTGAGGTCGGTCACGCGCAAAATTGATCAAATGCTGTTCCTGACGGTGGGCCTGATCATGACCGGCCACGCAATCCTGACGCCAATGCTGATGGTTGTGCTCATGACCACGGGCGATTTCCTCGCCATGTCGTCGACGACCGACAACGTGCGGCCATCGCAGAAGCCCAATGCCTGGCAGATCGACCATGTGACGATCGCGGGTATCGTGCTGGCGTGCTGCAATCTGCTCTTTTGCAGCGGATTCCTTGCCGTTGGCAAGTTCTGGCTGGACCTTGGCACTGGCCAGTTGCAAACGCTCACGGTCGTCATTCTGGCATTCAGTGGTCAGGCTGTCCTGTATGTGGTCCGCGAGCGCCGGCGTCTGTGGAGTTCTTGCCCGGGCCGTTGGCTGGTCCTGTCCTCGGTGGTCGACGTGTTGTTCATTGCGACCCTCGCAACACGTGGAATACTGATGTCCCCCTTGCCGCTGCTGTGGGTCGGCGTCATGTTAGGTGCGGCCGCTACCTTCGCTTTCGTCCTGGATCTCGTGAAGGTTGCCGTATTTGGCCGCCTGAAGATGACGTAGGGCGGCGCTGGCGCCTCAGCGAGGTATGGGCGTTCCTGTAGAGTCAATTAAGGCAATGACGCGCGCGCGAGGCGTTAGTGCCGGCACCTGAGGCGGTAGGTGAGTTCCCTGATCATGGAAGGGGGCGGTGGCGAATTCGTCCATCATGGTCACGCCATCACATGAAAGCCCCCATCTGCATAGATTGTCGAGCCCGTCAGGGTCATCCCTGCGTCGCTCGCGAGGACGGCCGCGATCCGGCCGATTTCCTCGATCGTGACGAGATGCTGCGCCGGCGTGTGCGCACGAACGTCGTCAAGCAATGCATCGAAGTGGTCGATGCCGGTCGCGGCACGTGTCTTGACTGCGCCGGCGGAAATGGCGTGAACATGAATACGGCGTGCCGCCAGGTCGGCAGCGAGATAACGCACGCTCGACTCGAGTGCTGCCTTCACAGGACCCATGACGTTATAGTGTTCGACTGCGCGCTCGGCGCCGTAAAAGCTCACCGTCATCAGGCTTCCACCATCTGTCATGAGAGGCAGCGCGAGCCTGGCCATGCGGATGAAGGAGTGGCAGGAAACGTCCATCGCGAGCGCGAAGCCTTCGGCCGAGCAGTCAGCCAGGCTGGCGTGCAGATCGCCGGCCGGCGCGAAGGCGATCGAATGGAGTACGAAGTCGAGCCGCCCCCAGTCTTTCTCGATCCGCTCGAATACCGCTTCCAGTTGACCGGGAATGCGCACGTCACAGGGCAAAACGATGCACGACTCAAGCGCCTGTGCAACAGGGCGCACAAACGGCTCGGCTTTGTCGTTCAGGTACGTGACCGCCAGCTCTGCGCCGGCCGCGCGAAACACGGTGGCGCAGCCCGTGGCGATGCTGTGCTCGTTGGCAATGCCGACGACCAGTCCGCGTTTGCCGGCCAGATCGATGATCGGCTTCATGTTTTCGCCTCTTCCTGATGGAGTACCGAAACCGCCTCGTTGGCGATGATCTGCTCTTCGTCGGTTGGCAGCACGAGCACGGCTACCCCATCTCGTTATACACAAATCGACAGTTCCGGAGACGATGTTGGATAGCAAAGTAGCCGGAAGGGGGTTGTTAACAATGCGGATTTCGCGTTTACTCTCGGATTTTCAGCATGAAGATCCGAAACGACGCGGGAGCATGGGTGGACGAAGAATTTGAGACTCTGGATTTGGGCGATCCACGGCGAGACCGGCGCGCGAAGGAACTGATCAAACGGTTTGCCAGCCGGCCCACGGCCAGCATTCCGGGCGCGTGCGAAGGCTGGGCCGAGACGATGGCAGCATATCGCTTTCTAGGCAATGAGCGCATCGACTGGCGCGACATGATGCAGCCGCATTGGGATCGCACCACGGCGCGCATGGGAGCGTTGCCGGTGGTGCTGTGCATTGCCGATACGACAGAGCTGAACTTTAACGGTCAGGACATCGAAGGGGCCGGCCCACTCAGTTATGAAGCACAGGTGGGCATGTATCTTCACGCGACTTATGCGGTGACACCGGATCGGGAGCCGCTGGGTGTGATGAATGCCTGGATGTGGGCGCGCGAGTCACGCGATGCAAACGGCAGGCGTGGCGGAGTCAGGGAAAGTGCGCGGTGGATCGAAAGCTATGAGATCGTGGCCGAACAGGCACGGGCCCTGCCAGACGCGCGGCTGGTGTATGTGGCCGATCGTGAAGGCGACATCGCGGCGCTCATGCAGCGTGCGCAGGAATTGGGTGAACCGGCGGACTGGCTGATCCGCTCGCAGCACAACCGTGCCTTGAAGGACGAAGAAAAGCTGTGGGACAAGGTGCACGCGGGTAACGTGCTCGGCCGTATCAGTTTCGTGCTGCCCGGGCGCAGTGGCCAGAAGGCACGTGAAGTGAAGCAGGAACTGCGCAGCCAGCGCATTACGCTGCCCGGTCGCGTCAGCGTCACGCTCACCTGCGTCGAGGCGTATGAGGTGGATGCGCCAGCGGGCGTAAAGCCAGTCATCTGGCGTCTTGTGACCAACCGCGAAGCGGGTGATGCGGATGCGCTCATCGAACTCATCGACTGGTACCGCGCGAGATGGGAAATAGAAATGTTCTTCAATGTCCTGAAGAACGCCTGCCGGGTTGAGGCGCTGCAGCTCTCGCAGATGGAACGGGTAGAGAAGGCACTTGCGCTGTACATGGTCGTATCGTGGCGTATTGCACGGCTCATGCGTGTGGGCAGAACGTGTCCGGAGCTAAACGCGTCGCTATTCTTCGCGGCTGACGAGATACATGGTGCTCACGTGCTCTGCAAGAAGGCGCGTCCGAAAAAACCACCGACACTGAACCAGATGATACGGATGATCGCGTCACTGGGTGGATTCCTCGGGCGCAAGAGCGATGGTGAACCGGGCGCGAAGACGTTGTGGATTGGCATGCAGCGAGTCATGGATGCTGTGAGCACCATCCAGATCTTGCGCGACGGCTACGACACTTCTGTATAACGAGATGCGGCTACCCGGCTGCGGGCGCTGCTGATGAGACGTGCGTTGCCGTTGTTCGCTTGGGGATCGAGTTCGATATCTAACCACGCGAGCCGCTCGCAGACGGCGCGGCGTGTCTCTGGCTGATGTTCGCCGATTCCCGCCGTGAACACGAGGCTATCCAGACCGCCGAGGCTGGTCGCGAGCCGCGCAGTCTCGCCCGCAACACGAAACGCGAACAGCGCCAGTGCTTCGCGAGCCTCGGGCCGGTCACTGGCCTGCAGTTCACGGCTATCGGCGCTGATACCCGAGACGCCGAGCAAGCCGGACTTCTCATACAGCATTTTTTCGACCTCCTTGATGCCGAGGCCCTGCTGTTCAACCAGGTGCAGCACGACACCGGCGTCGAGTGCGCCGCAGCGGGTGGCCATCGGAATGCCGTCGAGCGTCGAGAAGCCCATGCTCGTGTCGCAACTCTTGCCAGCTTCGAAGGCGCACAGGCTCGCACCGCTGCCCAGGTGCGCCGCGACGACCTTGCCGCGGGCGAGTTGCGGGAACTGACGGGCGAGCTGGCCGATCACGAACTGATAGGAGAGGCCATGAAAGCCATAACGCTTGACACCCTTGTCGAAAAACTCGCGCGGAATGGCAAAGCGGCGCACGAGATCTGTCTGCGTGCGGTGAAACGCGGTGTCGAAGGATGCCGACTGAACGAGATGGGGCCGCAGATGCCGGATGGCGCGGATGAGCCGGACACTCTGCGGTTGATGCAACGGCGCGAGTGGCACGAGCTCGGCGATGGCGGTGAGCGTGTCGCCGTCGATTGCAACGGGTCCGGCAAAGCGATCGCCGCCGTGCACGACACGATGGCCGACCGAAACGAGATCGTCGAGCGGGAAGTGCGTGGCAAACCATCCCAATGTCTCGTCAAGGACGTCGTGCAGATCTTCGGTGACAGCCGCTTTCAGGGGAATCTCGCCGGTTTTGCTGCCATTGCTGAGATGGAGCCGCAGCGGCTGCTGCCGGAAATCGATCATGCCCTGGCCGATTCTCGTGGCTTCACCCGCGGTGACGCTGAACAGCCCGATCTTGATCGTCGACGAGCCCGGGTTGAATGTAAGCAGGAGTGGGGTGCTCATGATCGGACCGGCCCTCCGCGGGTATGCCTGGCGACTAGCTTGGCGAGGGCGGCGGAAGCCAGGCGTCCTCGCAGGGTGTCGGCACGGCTGGTCAGGATGATCGGAATACGCGCGCCAAGCACAATGCCAGCGCCGTCGGCGCCGGCGAAGTACATCAATTGCTTGGCCAGCATGTTGCCGGCTTCCAGATCGGGGACGAGCAGTATGTCAGCCTGACCGGCCACGGGCGAGTTGATGCCCTTGACTTGTGCTGCGGCGAGGCTGATCGCATTGTCGAAGGCGAGCGGCCCGTCGACCAGGGCACCGGTGATTTGTCCGCGCGCGGCCATCACAGTGAGGGCGGCGGCGTCGAGAGTCGTCGGCATTCTGGGGTTAACCGTTTCCTCAGCGGCCAGCACGGCGACGCGCGGCACTTCAACGCCCAGCACATGCAAAAGGTCGATCGCGTTCTGGCAGATATCGCGTTTCTGTTCCAGCGACGGTGCAATGTTGATGGCCGCATCGGTGACGATCAGCGGCTTCGAATACGCCGGCACGTCCATCGCATACGCGTGACTGATCCTTCGTCCAGTTCGCAGGTTCGACGATGATGCAACCACTGCGGAAAGCAGTTCGTCAGTGTGGAGGCTGCCTTTCATCAACGCGTCGACCTTGCCAGCGGCGCCCAGTTCGACCGCGCGGGCAGCAGCTGCATGGCTGTGCTCGACGGCTTCGATCGTTACACCCTCGAGGCTGATGTGAGCAGCCTCAGCGGCGGCACGGATCCTGGCTTCCGGCCCAATCAGCAGCGGATCGAGCAAGCCTTCGTCACGTGCCTCGATAGCGGCCCTGATCGCATCCACCGAACACGGATGCACAATCGCCGTGCGTAGCGCGGGACTTGATCGGGCGTTGCGGATGAATGCCTCATACCGGTCGTGACGGCGCACCGCGATATCCGGACGGAGCGTTTGCGCCCAGGCGACCGGCGTACTCGGCGCGATCACGGTGGCGGTGCCGAGCAGCACCTCCTGGCCCTTCTGGTTGGTGCAGCGTGTATCGAGCAGGACGATGTGCTTCTCGACGCGTTTCTCCTTCACGGTAACCGTGGTGGTGATGACATCGCCTGGCACGACCGGACGCTTGAACTGCAGATTCTGATCGAGGTAGATGGTGCCGGGACCTGGCAGTTTCGTGCCGAGCACGGCCGAAATGAGGCTGGCTGTCCACATCCCCTGCACGACCACGTGCCCGAACAGATCGCCCGATGCAAAGATGGCGTCGGTATGGGCCGGATTGACATCGCCTGACATGGCGGCAAACAGGTCGATGTCGGTTTGCTCGGCTAGCCTGACGAGCGAAGCGGACTCGCCGATTTCAAGCTGGTCGAAGGTTCGATTGCGCAACAGGATGTCGTTCATTTGAGCCCCTCAGTGCTGGAAGACATAGGTGCCGGGCGCATCGCCGAGTGGTCCTCCGTGCGCATCGGACGCGGCAACGGGTGGCGCGACGCGCTGCGGGCTTGAAAGAGCCTTCAGCCAGTCGGCCCACGCGGGCCACCATGAGCCTTGCTGCGATGCACTCGCAGCGAGCCATTCGTCAGCGCTCACGCGCAGATCGTCCGCGGCAGTGCGATGGATCCGGAAATAGCGATGTGCGTGCCCTGGCTCGCTGACGATCCCGGCATTGTGGCCGCCACTGGTGAGAACGAACGTAATTTCGGTATCCGACAGGTTGTGGATCTTGTAGACCGAATGCCACGGCGCGATATGGTCGCGCTCCGTCGAAACCACGAACAGCGGCGCGCGAATGTTGCGGATCGATAGCAGACGGCCGTCGACTTCATACCGGCCGCACGCCAGATCGTTGTTCAGGAAGAGGCGGCGCAGGTACTCGGAATGCATCCGGTACGGCATGCGCGTGGTATCGGCGTTCCATGCCATCAGATCGATCATCGGTGCGCGCTCGCCCAGCAAATAGTCGTGGACAATGCGCGACCAGATGAGGTCGTTTGATTGCAATAGCTGGAATGCCCCCGACATCTGATCGGCGGAAAGATAGCCCTGCGACCACATCATGCTTTCGAGGAAATACACTTCGCTGTCGTCGATGAAAAGCTGCAACTCGCCTGGCTCGGTGAAATCTGTTTGCGCGGCAAATAACGTGACCGATGCCAGCCGGTCGTCGCCCGACCCCGCCATCGCTGCCGCGGCAATCGACAGCAAGGTGCCGCCGAGGCAATAGCCAGTCGCATGAATCTTGCTGTCCGGGACGATGCTTGAGACGGCGTCGAGCGCCTCCATCACGCCGAGTTGCCGATAATCATCGAGGCCGAGTTCGCGGTCTTCGGCATCCACGTTGCGCCATGAGATGCAGAACACCGTGTGTCCCTGTTCGACCAGATAGCGAATCAGCGAGTTGTGCGGGGAGAGATCCAGGATGTAGTACTTCATGATCCACGCCGGCACGATCAGGACCGGCTCGGCCAGCACCGTGCTGGTGACGGGGCTGTACTGAATGAGTTCGATCAGGTGATTGCGAAACACGACCTTGCCGGGCGTGGCGGCGAGATTGACCCCGACCTTGAACTGATCGAGTCCTATCGGCGGCTGGCCGCCCGCCTGCCGGGACGCGTCTTCGAGCGCGTTGCGCACCCCGTCGATAAGGCTCACGCCGAGCGTCGAAGCGGCGCGCTGCGAGACCTCGGGATTGGTGAACGGGAAATTCGTCGGCGCGACCATATCGAGCAACTGGCGGGCGCTGAACGACACCACGTCCTCATGATGGTGAGTTGTGCCCGGCACGTCACGGGTGGCGACATTCCACCATTGTTCGGTCAACAGAAAGGCCTGTTGCCAGAACCGGTAAGGTTCGGTTTGCCATGATTCGGCGAGAAACCGGCTATCGCCTGCAGACGGTTCTGCCAACAGCTTGGCGTAGCAACCGAGCGCGGTCCGAACCATGTATTCAGTGATGCGCTGCGCGTTCTGGGCGCACAGCGACGCCAGTTCCAGTTGCTTGCCAGGCGCCGCCGCGAGATGAATGAGCCAGTCGGCAAGCGCTGCTCGTAGTGACGCGGGCGACAGACCCCCGGTCATGCGCGCGATCATGGCTTCTTTCGCATGATCGAGCGCACGAAAGGATTCGGTGGCGGTGGAAACCGCAGGTCTGTCAAAAAACGCGGGATTTTCAGCGATGGCCGGCGTGGCGCGGGTGTCCATTTCAGGTTCCTCAGGGTTCTACGGCGCTTGGCTTACAATGAAACGGCTGTGTCGGCGCGCTCGCTTCTGGCATAGAACGCACCTCCGGTGCGACAACCTCCACGGCACGCAGGGTGCCGACGGCGAAGTGTGTTTCAGTGCACGGATTTGATGCACTTTGTTGCGGCGCCTCCGTCTGGATTGTGCGCAGCAGCAAGCGCTTCCGTAGAGGACTGTAGCTTTCCGATGGCCGCCGCGATTGATCTGAGTCAAGCGAGTCACGGGCGCCTATTCGCGCGCGGCAGCTTAGCTGCGAGAGTCGGTTGGCCGCGCTTCTGGCGCGGCTTCAGATCATCGCCGTGGCGCAGGCGCTGGATGCGGCGCGGCCGTTTCATCGAAACGACGCGATTCCAGCCACATCACGTTGATAATGCCGAACGAAAGTGCCACACCAATGCCAAGAATCCAGCTGAAATACCACATCATGTGCTCCTTTGATGTCTGGTTAGTGACGTGCGCGACGCGATGTCCGGAACGCCTCAATACATCGAGTGGCTGTTCTCTTCGAGGGCGGCCGCCGTGACCTTGCCGCGCATCACGCGGTACACCCAGCTCGTGTAGATCAGCACGATGGGCAGGAAGATGATGACGGCGATCAGCATGATCTGCAGCGTCATCCGGCTCGAGGTCGAATCCCACACCGTGAGGCTGCTGCGTTCGTCGAGCGACGACGGCATGATGAACGGAAACATCGAGAAGCCCGCCGTCAGGATCACGCCAACGATCATCAACCCGGTCGAAATAAACACGCTCTTTTCAAAGCGCGAGCTGGCGAGCACCAACGCCAGCACGCCGCCAAGCACGCCGATCACTGGCGCCGCGATCATCCACGGATAGGTGGAGTAGTTGGTGAGCCACAGGCCGGGCGCGCCGATCACGTTCTTCAGCAGCGGGTTGGCAACCGTGTCGAACGGCGCCGCGTCGACGATCCGATAGCCGCCGATCATGGTTGCGATCAGCACGCCGGCAATCAGAAACAACACCACCCCGGCAAGCGACGCAATGCGCAACGCTATCGAGGCGCGGCGGGCAATCACCCCGTCGGTCTTCATCTTCACGAAAGCCGCGCCGTGCGCGGCCAGCATCGACACGCTGACGAGCCCGCACAACACGGCGAACGGGTTGAGCAACGCAAAGAAACCGCCGTGGTAGGTGACGCGCAGGTCGGTATCGAACGAGAACGGCACGCCTTGCAGCAGATTGCCGAACGCGACACCGATCACCAGCGCCGGCACAAATCCGCCGAGGAACAGCGCCCAGTCCCACGTATTACGCCAGCGCGGATCCTCGCGCTTGCTGCGGTAGTCGAAGCCCACCGGGCGGAAGAACAGCGAGAACAGCACCAGCAGCATCGCGAAATAGAAGCCCGAGAACGACGCTGCGTAGACGAGCGGCCATGCGGCGAACATCGCGCCGCCCGCGGTGATGAACCAGACCTGGTTGCCTTCCCAGGTCGCGCCGACCGTATTCACGACGATGCGCCGCTCCGAGTCGGTCTTCGCGATGAACGGCAGCAGGATGGCGGCGCCCATGTCGAAACCGTCGGTGAGGGCAAAACCGATCAGCAGCACGCCGATCAATACCCACCAGATCACTTTGAGGGTTGCATAATCCATGATGATTTTTCCCTTTATACACAGCTTTTGCAGCTTGCGGAGCGCGGTGGCGAGTCATGCGGCCGTGGTGGTCAGCGGCTTGGACGGCTGAGCCGGCGGCGATTCGTGGTGGTAGCGCCCCGTATGCAGTGACGACGGGCCGCGGCGCGCGTACTTGAACATCAGTGTGATCTCGATCACGAAGAGCGCCGTGTAGAACACCACGAAGCCGCCGATACTCAGATACAGGTCGGTGGCCGTCAGGCTAGAGGCAGACAATGCGGTGGGCAGGATGCCGGCGATGGTCCACGGTTGACGCCCCACTTCGGCGACCACCCAGCCGAACTCCGCCGCGAGCCACGGCAGCGGAATCGCCCACAGCGCCCAGCGCAGGAACCAGCGGCGCTTGTCGAGCAGCAGCGAACGCTGCGCGCAGAACCAGAACGCCAGCACGAAGGTCGAGAGGAACAGGATGCCGAGGCCCACCATGATCCGGAAGGAGAAGAACACCGGCAACACGGGCGGGATGGTTTTCCTGGCCGCCTGGGCGATCTGGGCCGGCGTCGCGTCGGTGACGTTGGCCGTGAACTGCTTGAGCATCAGGGCGTAGCCGAGATTGTCCTTGTGGAGCGCGAAGGCGGCCTTGGCGTCGTCGGTGGCATTGCCTTGTTTGAGTTGCTGCAACGCGCCGTACGCGATCATGCCGTCCTTGATGCGCAGTTCGTTTTGCGCGATCAGATCTTTCAGTCCCAGTACAGGCTCATCGAACGAACGCGTCGCGATGATGCCGAGCGCGTAGGGAACCCGGATGGCGTAGTCGGTCCTTTCTTCCTGCTGATTCGGTATGCCGAAGATCGTAAACGGGGCCGGCGCTGGCGCTGTTTCCCATTCCGACTCAATGGCGGCGAGTTTGACCTGCTGGACTTCGCCGGTGCGGTAGCCGGATTCATCGCCGAGCACGATCACGCAGAGCGTCGATGCAAGCCCGAAACCCGCTGCGATCGCAAACGAGCGCAGCGCGAATTCGGTGTCGCGGCGCTTGAGCAGATACCACGACGAGATGCCGAGCACGAACATCGACGCCGTGACGTAACCGGCCGATACCGTATGCACGAACTTGACCTGGGCAACCGGGTTGAACAGTACGGCGAAGATGCTCGACAGTTCCATCCGCATGGTTTCATAGTTAAACTCGGCGCCGACTGGATTGTTCATCCAGCCGTTGGCCACCAGAATCCACAGCGCGGAGAGATTCGAGCCCACTGCAACAAGGAAGGTGACGATCAGATGCTGCACTCTCGACAGACGGTTCCAGCCGAAGAAAAACAGGCCGACGAAAGTCGATTCGAGGAAGAACGCCATCAGCCCTTCGACGGCGAGCGGCACGCCGAAAATATCGCCGACGTAATGCGAGTAGTAGGACCAGTTGGTACCGAACTGGAACTCCAGCGTGAGACCGGTCGTCACGCCCATGGCGAAGTTGATGCCGAACAGCTTTCCCCAGAACTGTGTCATGTCCTTGTAGATCTGCTTGCCGGTCATCACGTAGACGGCTTCCATGATGACGAGCAGCCACGACAGGCCGAGCGTAAGGGGTACGAAGAGAAAGTGATAAAGCGCTGTCACCGCAAACTGGAGACGCGATAGATCGACGACTTCGCTAACGGGCATGTTGTTCACCTTGAGACGGATGCGAGGCAGGTACCGAAAGCAGTGCCTGCGCGACGAGTGCAGGCGGCATGGACATGGTCTCCGCCAGCGGATGATTGAAGAAGGTGTACTTCAGTACCATCAGGAGTGAAAATTTGATGGCAAGCACAATGACGATATCTCGCCCGAAGGTGGGGCCGCGCACCCAGCCGGCGAGTCGCGCATGCAGGGCAGGACGAGGTGGATTCCTGTCGTTCAGCGTTATGGTCATGATCGGTCGACGGACTGCTTCACACCGGCTTTTCCGGTCGGAGTCAAGCCGCGGAGGCGGCTTGGCGAGCACGTGACGATCCGGGATGCAGACGATCTGCGGTTGCAGGCTGCGCCATCGGATCGATAGGTCACATCTTCACGACAGGCTCTATTGGTGCTGTTGAGCTAGATCAAGAAAGCGGGCCATCCGCGCCAACTGCCAACCGGTGCTACTGACACGCGGCGCAGTTGACCTTTGTCAATTCTGGCGACGAACCTGCACGTAGACTGGTTTCCACGATATACGCAGGCGGCCGGCCATTTGCACAGTTATATGACCCGCTGACAAACGGTAGAAGACCAGGACTACTTTTCGACACCGCAGCCGGATTTTGCTATCTGTCCGTCTGTTTTCTTGGTAGTTCTTGCTGCGCCGGCGACTGTCAGCGCGAAAACTCGATTCCTATATTGTGCGCTGAGCGAACTGAGATGAAAGGCATCCGCCTGTCGGTTGATTTGACCAAGGTCCTGTTCCTGCTGATGACGGCCGGCCTTGCGGCCTGCACCACGGCAAACCAGATGATTGCGTTCCGGAGCACCGAAACGCAGCTTCAGGAGGCACGAGAACAGGCGTGGGTGACCTGTAGTTCACGCATGGCGTGCGATGAAATCTGGAACCGCACGCGGCTTTATGTGCAGCTCTACTCGAGAACGCCGATCAGCCGCCTCAACGATTCGGTGATTGAGACCGAAGCGCCCCACGAATCGGGCGTTGCCTATTTCTGGGCCGAGCGGACCACCGATGATAGCGGCACGACGACAGTCCGGCTGAAAGGCATGTGCCGCGGCATGTACGCGAGTGATGGCGACCCGGCATGGACTTACGGGATATGTGCAGACCAGATCAGGCGTGCGGAGATGAATTTTCGCGGCGTGGTAGGCGAAGTGCGATGACGATCATGATACTTTCTGAAGGAGAAACTTATGCGTGCCCTCGACGTAATGACCCCATCGGTCCTGGTTGCAATACCTGAAATGACCGTGCAAGCGGCGGCGAAACTACTTGCTGAGAACCACATTAGTGGCATGCCCGTGGTTGACACGGCCGGGCAGGTAATAGGCATGATAAGCGAAGGCGATCTGCTGCATCGAACGGAAATCGACACTGACGCCGAGGCCAACGGGCAGAGACGATCATGGTGGCTTGACTTCCTTGCATCGACCCGTGAACTCGCGAGCACGTATGTCAAGGAACACGCGCGCACGGTGCGCGACGTCATGAGCGGTACAGTCGTGTCGGTTGCGGAGGACACCCCCCTCGCCGAGATCGCGAATCTGCTGGAACGGCGGCGGATCAAGCGCGTGCCCGTCATGCGTGACGGAAAGCTGGTTGGGATCGTCAGTCGCTCCAATCTGATTCGCGCACTCGCGAGCGTCCCAGCTGACGCGTTACCGGTTGCATCCAGCGACCAGCAAATTCACGACGCGATCGTGCGCGAACTCAGCAATCATCGTTGGGCGCAGCCCAGTCAGAACGTGATCGTCAAGGAAGGCATCGTGCATCTGTGGGCCGTTGTCCAGTCGGAAGAAGAACGACGCGCAATCTGTGTCGCAGCGGAGAGCGTGTATGGGGTCAAGGGCGTCAAGAGTCACATTGAATTTCCCATGACTTTGCCAGCAATGTAGGAACACCTCCGTTACGCAACCGGTCGGGCCCTGCCGGGCAGGTGAGCATAGGACCGCATACGAGCCGAGGTACGACATGATGAATATCACTTTTCCCCAGGAGCGCCCTGAGTATGGCGGGCCGGATCCCGTTCTGGCTTTCCCTGCCGTGGTCAATGGTGAACGCATCCGGTGCGCGATCACCGCTGAAGCGCTGGAAGATCATTTCAGAGCTGCATCGCTGCGCGAAGACGACCTGATCGGTGCCTTCGATGCCAATCGGCGCGCGATCGAACACGCCGCGCAGCGGATGCTGAGTGAACTCGGCGGCAAGCCGGTACTGTTGCATAGCGGCTATTTCCGTTTCTGCGAGTGAGCTGCGTGAGAGCAGGGCAGAGACGCTTCATTTAATGGGCGGCGGTTTCGACACGACTTCCGATTGCGCCGTTGCGTTGAATGAAGATGACATATTGAAGATGTACATCCACGTGCCGTATCTTTTCCCACCCGGAGTCCCCTCATGCCTCGCGATAAACTATTGATGCCGCTGCTCGAAATCGCACGAGGGACGGCGCTGAGCGAAGACGATCTGACCCGCATGGTGGGCGATGAAATCAGTCGTCTGTCGGCCGGTGCGCGTGTCCACGACTATATTCAGGTCATCGCGATCAAACGCGTATCCGACAAGGTGAGGCAGAGCGCCTCCCACAACCGTGCCAGCGGCAACCATCACGCAAGAGAGGTGTGAGATGCGCGCAATGGTATTCGACGATACCGGGGAGGGGCTGCGCGACCTGCAGGTTCCAGATCCTGTGCCGGCCGCGGGCCAGTTGCTGATCGACGTCCACGCATGCGGTATTTGCCGTACCGACCTGCATTTGATTGACCATGAACTGCCCCATCCAAAGCGGCCGGTGATCCCGGGCCATGAAATCGTCGGCACCGTTGCGGCGGTGGGGGCGGGAGTAAGCGGTTTCCGTGTGGGGGAACGGATCGGCGTGCCATGGGTAGGCCATACCTGTGGTCACTGCCGTTACTGTCTCTCCGGTCGCGAGAATCTGTGCGATGAACCGGGTTTTACGGGGTATACGATCGACGGCGGATACGCCGAGCGCACGGTCGCCGACAGCCGTTACTGCTTTCATCTGCCTGACCGATATTCGGACGTGGACGCGGCGCCACTCCTGTGCGCGGGGCTCATCGGCTATCGCACGCTGGCCATGGCCGGCGACGCAGAGCGGATCGGCATCTACGGCTTTGGCGCAGCCGCGCATATCGTCGCCCAGATCGCGCTTTATCAGGGGCGCACAGTTTATGCCTTCACGCGTGACGGCGACGTGGCGGCTCAACAGCTCGCGCTGCGCCTCGGCGCGACGTGGGCCGGCAGCAGCAACGAAGCGGCGCCGGACGAACTCGACGCTGCGATGCTCTTCGCGCCAGTCGGCGCGCTCGTGCCGATCGCCCTGAAGGCGGTGGTGAAAGGCGGCATTGTGGTGTGTGGCGGGATTCACATGAGCGACATCCCGTCCTTTCCGTATGCCTTTCTATGGGGCGAGCGTCGCGTGGTGTCGGTGGCCAATCTCACGCGAGAAGACGGGCTTGCGTTCATGCGTCTGGCCGCCGAGATTCCGCTCGACATCGAAACGACGCGTTATCCGCTGGGCGAGGCCAACCGGGCGCTTGCCGATCTGCGGGAGGGGAAGCTGACGGGGGCCGCGGTGCTGGCAATCCGTTGACGGGATCTCTGGTATTGACATCATGTGTTCACGGGGACCACCGACCCGAATCCTGCATGAGCGCCATTCCGTTGCGCCAGATCGAGTTCGAACCCGACAAGAGCATTGCCACGGGCGCTATGGTCGATAAAGACGATCAGGGTCCTGCAGGTCAGGTCGACTTTTTTTCGCGTTCGGCTGCACCCGCGGCGTCAGTCGCCGCTTCGGGAGCGCTGTGCGCCGAGATCATCAGGACCGGACATTGCGCGATCCGCAAAAAGCGCTCCGCGACGCTGCCGAGCACGAGCCGCCGAACGCCGCGCCGGCCGTGTGTTCCCATCACGACGAGATCGGCTTTCAGATGCTCGGCCGCATGAAGGATGCAGTGGGCGACATCGTAATCGCCGTCAACCAGATTAGTTTCGATAATCCGCGGCGCCCCCTGGACGCTGTCGTGCTTCATCCGTGCAAGCGCGTTGTCGGCCACATGTTTGCCTTCCGCGAGGAAGGCGTCGCGAACGATGCTCGGATCGTAGCCGGGGGCGTCATAGACCATCGTTGGCACGTCGACGACATAAAGTGGCTGCAACTCCGCGCCGGACTCGCGGGCGAGTTGCAGGGCGGCGTCGAACGCTTGTGCGGATGTTTCACTGCCGTCGATGGCGGCAAGAATGTGTCGATACATGTCAGACCTCGTCGATGGGAACCGTATGCGTTCATCATCGGCAACGAACGGGTGGGGAATACTGATCTGGATCAAGCCGTTTTGGTTCCCTTGCGACCGCAGGCGGTTTCACGCGACGCTCTGGCAACCTGTCGCGTCCCAGCCGCTCGTCTGCCAATGGTGCGTGCCGTTGTGAACAGCGTGTTCTACCGGGCCGTTCGGGTGCAGGCGGATCAACAGCGGTTTCCAGTACGTCGCGTGCTGAAAGGCGCCGAGCGGAACGTCCGTATCGAAAGCAACCGTCAATGCGGCTTCGTCGGGCGTGAGCGGCTCTTCGTTGGCGAGTTGCCTGACCAGCACCGCTGCATTGGCGTCAGACGACTGCCCAGGGTCCGTTGCGCGTTTGCGTACGCGTTCGGCCAGTTGCCGCGTAGACGTATGGAAATCCAGCAGAAACACCGGCACGTCGAATACGCACGCCAACTCGATGAAGGATGCACGATGCCGCTGTTTCAGGAACGTCGCGTCCATTAGTACTGGATAGCTTGCTTCGAGCATGTGGCGCGCAATCTCCAGCAGCGCATCGTAGTGTGAGTCGATCGCTTTGCGCGAGTACGCGACAGCGGGCAGGGCGTGCTGATCCGGCGGCGCGAACGCTCGCTGGCGTTTGCGCTCCGTATCGCTGGAAAGGCGGATTGCGCCGATACGGTTGGCAAGCGCTTCGCTCGCCACCGATTTGCCGGACCCGGAATAGCCGTGACAGAGCAGCAGATACGGCTGTGGCGCGCTTGCCATGCGGGCGGCGCAGGCCACATAGTCGTGGGCGCGCGCGAGACTGTGCGCGGCGGACGACCCGCGCGCCTTCAGCACTTCGACAAGCGCACGCACCAGCGCCCGGTAGACGAGATAGAAGCGCAACGCCGGGAGTACCCCGAAGTCGCCAGTCCGTTGCAGCCATCCGTTCAGGAGAGCCGACGCGAGATCGTCGCGGCCATGCGCTTGCAGATCCATCATCAGGAAGGCGAGGTCGCTAGCCACGTCGATCCAGCGGAAGGCCTCGCTGAATTCGATGCAATCGAACAAGATGGCGTCGTTTCCTTTGCGCACGATGTTGTCGAGGTGCAAGTCGCCGTGGCATTCGCGCACGAACCCGCCGGCGCGCCGCGCTTCAAAATGCCCAGCAAGCCGCGCTGCTTCTCTTTCGCACCACTGACGCACACCAGCGCGCACGAGCGTGCCGGCTTCCCGCTCAAGCGACGTCAGCACGGTCTCCATCTGTGTGCGCAAGAAAGTTGCCGTCCCCAGCATGCTGCGCGGTGGGGTTGTGGAGGCGCAGCGGTGAAACGCTGCGAGACGCTCGGCCACCCGGTCTATCTGCGCGAAACCCAGCTCGCCGCGTGTGAGCAGACGGGAAAACAATTGTCGTTCGTCGAATCGCCTCATCCGGACCGCATGCTCCACGGGTGTTCCTTGTGCGTCCACCTTGAATATGCGACCGAGGCGCACGACTGGCACCACGCCGAGATAGAGCCTGCGAGCGAGCCGCCGGTTGAGTCGCACCTCTTCGTTACAGTCATGCTGCCTCGCGTCCACGTCCGCGAAATCGACGAATCCCAGGTCGACAGGCTTCTTGATCTTGTACGCAAATCGCCCGGCCAGATAGATCACGGAAATATGGGTTTCGATTCGCCGGATGCGCCCCGCCGGATGGCGATACGAGCAGGGGCGCTGCAACGCTGCGTCGATGTGCGACCAACCGCGGCGGGCGACGCGTTCACGATGCTGCGCATGAAGCGGCCGGCGAGTCGGCGCGGTTGATCGGGTAAGCATGGATGACTCCGCAGATTCAAGAGGGCAGTTCCAGCATAAGCAGACTCGGGCCCCCGGAATTGATGGAGGTCAGTGTTTTGCGAACCGCTCCGGTTACGCGCGTCAATTGATACATATCAACGGACGTTCTACGTACAGGCCTAAAGTTATTTAGGGCAGTGTGACTTCCATGGCGATCATGGACTATTTGAGGAGTAGCTACGATGAGCAACTTGACACGTTATGACCCGTTCTCGATGGAACCGGTTTCGGACCTGTTTCATGGTTTGTTCCGTCCTCTGCGCGGCATCGCAGCGGGCGATGACGGACCGCTGGCGGACATGAAGCTCGATGTGACGGAAAGCGATACCGCGTACACAGTCAAAGCAGAACTGCCTGGCGTCGATAAAAAGGACATCGACGTGAAGATCGACGGCAACACCGTATCGATCAGCGCGAAGGTGGAACGCAACACGGAATTGAAAGAAGGCGAGCGGGTGCTGCGACGCGAACGTTATTCGGGCGCAATCAGCCGGTCGTTCTCGCTCGCGAGCGACGTCGATGAAGCGACGGCGGCGGCGCAGTACCAGGACGGCGTGCTGTCGCTGACATTGCCGAAGAAGGCGCCCTCAGCACAGAAGCGCCTGCAGATCAGCTAGATAAACGGGGGCAGGGTGCGCGTTCGGGCTGCGCACCCTGGCTGTCGAAGGCCATCCCGCTGGATCTTGGGTTGGCCATTCCAAAGGCCTCCAGACGGCCTCCAAACCTCAATCTCGAGCGTGCTGCGGGCTCGGCAAGCCAACGGTTTGCGCGAGGATCGGCAGTTCATCCTCATTGAGCCGCAACGCATCGGCGAGGAGCTGATGATTGATCCAGCCGCGGATCACATTGACAAGCCCGGTTGACGCGCAATAGAGCGCTACGTTCTGCGCAATCGCGCCAGCGGTGACGGCAGAAAACCGTTCGCGCTGTTGCTGCGGCATCTCCTGCAGACTGGACGTCCGGACCACATACACCAGGTCGAGCGGCGCCTTGCCGACGAAATCCTGATAGCCGGTCAGATTGCGCGCATCGATGGCGTGCTTGAGCAGCAGTTGATGGTTGGGCGCATCGTAACGATAGACTCCATTGGGCAGCGCCACATAGATGTCGATTTCGTTAAAGGCATGCGGCGATGGCGCGGTGCGTCCGCCGCTGACTGGACGGTTGACGCCGTCCGCAGCCCACAGCAATTCTCCGAGCGTGTCCATTGACAGCGGGGTCGGTGCGAATTCACGGGTACTTGATCGAAACGACAGAGCGGTCATGAGCGGCAGACCTGAGCGCTGGTCGGGCTGTGGCAGCGCGATGGTTTTTGGCGCAGTGCCCTCGGCTGATTCGGGCCGTGCATCAGGCAGAACTTCGTAGGTCAGAAATTGCATCTTGGTCATCTCAAACTCCTCTCAACGTCCCATGTATCCGGTTGGCGCATTGCTATCTTCACGATAGTTCGCTCGCTAGCGTACCCCTTGATCTCAATCAAGCCACGCGTGGCGCCGGGTTCGCGACCAGTGGACCTTTATCGCTGCTGGAGCGTGAAACCTTGACTCATATCAGACAGTCGCTCGGCCGCAGCGATAACGTAGTCCATGCGACCCGCGCAAACCCGCTGGAGCCGGAAAGCCGATCTCATTCAATTGAGCGGAGTTTTCCTTTCGCTGTTTCGACCAGAAGCATAAGCCGCAGCGAAACCGCAGGTGATACGTGCGACGCAAGTGAGTAGCGTGACCATGTGGAAATGACAGGAGAGTGCGATGAAGACGGACCAGCAACTGCAGCAGGAAGTCGAAGAGGAGCTCGCATGGGATCCGGCGGTCAATGTGACGGATATCGGCGTCGAAGTGAGGGAGCGGGTTGTCACGCTGTCGGGGCATCCGGCCAGCTATGCCGAAAAGCTGGCCGCGGAGAAGGCGGCGCAACGGGTCGCCGGCGTCAAGGCGGTGGTTGTTGAAATGAACATTCGACTGCCGCACGGCGATATTCGAACGGACGAAGAGATTGCCAACGCAGTTCGCTCGATGCTGAAATGGATCGTCGGACTGCCGGAGGCCTCGGTTCAGGTGCAAGTCGAGAAGGGCTGGGTAACCTTGCGTGGCGAGGTCGACAGGGCGTTCCAGCGGCACGTGGCCACACGCACGATCAGCCACATGCGCGGCGTCACGGGCGTCTCGAATCTGATCGACTTGGGCGGGGACAGGGCCGCGGACGACATTGGCGAGAAGATCAGCAAGGCCTTGCAACGCCATGCCGAGCACGAAGCGAATCACATCGGGGTCACCGCGCATCAGGGCGTCGTCACGCTGACGGGCAAGGTGGGCTCGTATGCGGAGCGATCGGCCGCTCGGGGCGCAGCGTGGTCGGCACCCGGCGTGCATGCGGTCATCGACAATCTGACGGTCGAGTAAGGGGTGACGGGAAGCCGCGCGGGGTCGACGCCTCGACACCCAAAGTGACAGCCGATTCTCGATCCGGTGACCGTTCAGGCTGCGCCGAGAAATGTCGCTTTATGAGCGCATCTTCAAATGCGTGGGGGGCGCGGTTTTCCAACTGCTCATGGCGAGCATGCGTTAGCTCGTATCGTCAAGCGCGCGGCCGCTGGCGGAAACACGCACCACGCGCCATCCTCGTGCTGGAAAAAGAAAATTGCGACCGGACCATCCTTGCGAATCGTCTCGACGCGCACACTGCGCGTTTGACTGGCGTGCATCCACCTGGTGCGCGTGACATGAACCGGCGTCGCAGCCGGCGCCAGCCATTTTTCTACCAGCCAACGCAGGGACTGTTCTCCAATTTTCATTTGCGTCTCCTTCAACTTCGTCGCCGTGGCGTCAAGCGGCCACGGCCATGCGCAGGGCTTCAGCGAACCGCTCGAACGACGCGAGAGAACCCGCGATGCTCTGGTATTTCTCCCGGCCGATCTGTCCGTCGAGCGTGATCAACATGCCTGCTTCGCGGGCGAGCGCTAGTATTTCATCGAGTTCGGCGCACCCGGAACTGGCCTCGCGCATGGCCGTGGTCGTGAGGGCCGGGCGGCCGAAGGCGGGCTGGTTCGACATGATCGTTCTCCCCCGAGAAGTCCGGTGACGGTGCGGTGTGCATTGGCAACGCCTGTCAACGAAGTTGCGTTCCCATGAGTTCAGTATTGGTCACACTCGCGAGGACGCAAATCAGGTGGCGCTGAGCTTCGCGTAAGACATCCGATGTGTGTGTCAGTGTTGTCCTACAAGACATGCGGACGTGAGCGGGAGTCCGTGAAGCGGACATCCCGGGGAAAGAGGACGGATATGCCTGACAGGGCAGGCCGTTGAGGCAGACGCACCGGATAACGGCGCGCCTCCGTGCGACGATGAAAAATCTAGACGTTGCTCGGCGGACTTCTGCCAGAAGTGGAACAGCCTGCGCGAGCTTGGCGCCCAGCTCTTCTGCAGCAAGGCGGCGCCGCAGGGGGGCGGTTGTAGGTTTAATGCTGATAAATCAGATCAATTTCTTTGGCAAAATGCGCCGCCAGGTTGTTTCGTTTGAGCTTTAAGGTCGGGGTCAACAATGTATTCTCGATCGTCCATGGTTCACGCGACAGGATGACTGCACGCGGCTGTGCGTAGTAGGGAAAGTTGCGTGTCAGTTTCTGGATGCGCGTATAGACGGCTTCTTGCGCTGCGGGAGAATTCAAGCTGGCCTGATCCGTTGGGTCAAGTTCCAGAGTGGCGGTCAATTGACTCCAATAGGCGTTGGTAAGAACAACAGCGCAACTGATGAACTGGCGGTTGTCACCAAATGCGTAAGCCTGCTCGAATGAGGTGTCTGCCATGATGGCCAGCTCCAGATCGACCGGTGCAATTTTCTCGCCGGTCGACGTGACGATGATTTCCTTAACGCGACCCAATATGCGAATACGACCGGCTTCAATGGTTGCCTGATCGCCCGTGTGCAACCAGCCGTCGATAAACGCTTTGGCGGTATCGTCTTCACGTTTCCAATAACCGCGCATGACGTTGGGGCCACGAACCTGCAGTTCCTTGTTTTCACCGATGCGCACTTCAACCCCTGGGAGGGGACGACCCACCGTCGCAGGATCGTTGTCCTGAAGCGTGTTGACCGCCACAACGGGAGATGTTTCGGTCATCCCGTAACCCTGGATGATCGGGACGCCCAGACCGAGGAAGCAGCGCGCAATCTGCTGCGACAATGGGGCCCCGCCACTCACGGCAAGGCGCAGCCGCCCGCCAAATTGACGCTGCACCGTCTGCGCGACCAAAGCATTAAACAAAGGCCAGGCACACACGTCCACGATCGCCTGCGTGGCACTTCCATCCGCGAGTCCCCGCGTGCGAACAAATCGACGCCAGCCCACCGCTTGTGCGGCCTCAAATAACCAGGACTTCACTGTGGACTTCGCCAACGAGGCTTCGATACCGGCAAACACACGTTCATAAATGCGCGGCACCGAGATCAGGATCGTTGGTTTTACTGTCTTGAGGTCCTCCGGTAGCTGCCTCGCCGAGCGCGCAAACGCCACGCAGCAACCTGCTGCAATCGGCAGGTAGTACCCGGCTGTTCGTTCGAATGTATGTGACAGAGGCAGGAATGACAGGAAGACGTCATTCTGCTGGGGAGCAATCCGTTGCAGCGCGGCCTTGACGTTCGATACGACGTTATCATGGGTGAGCATTACACCCTTTGGCTTGCCTGTCGTGCCAGACGTATAAACCAATGCGGCAAGCTCATCCGGAGCGACATGCTGGACATCTTGACCCGGTGCAGTGGCGGTAGCGCTGGATAGCCATTCTTCCATGGTTAGCACCGGCAAGTCACCGGTCATCGCCTCGTCCGGCGGCTCCCTCACGAGCACCACCACTTGCAGCAAGGACGGCAGAGAAACACCCGTGCTGGCAATGGCCTGCCATTGACTATCCGAGGCCGCCACCAACAACGACGCATCGCTGTCGCTCAGGATATAAGCAATGCTGGCGGGATTATCGAGTGCATGCATCGGCACGGGGATACACCCAAGGGCAAGCGCCGCCTGATCGAGGCAAACGCAATGCAGTCCGTTGGGTAGCAGGATGGCAATCCGCGCGCCACGCGGTAACGCCAGACGTGAAAGCGAGGTTGCAAGGCGCGCGACGCGCTCACCCACATCGTGCCATGTGAAACTGGTCCACTGCGCGGTCGCTTCATCGTATTGCCGATATGCCTCGGCCCGCGGGGTTCGGGCTACGCGCCAGGCAAAAAGCGCGGGGAGCGTACGAACGGAGGAGAGATCGGACAATTCTGCGGATTCGAGTTCGGTTGCCATTACATGAGTAAGATCGATAGTGACGTGCCGTTCCACTTTCACAATTCGCGGGACTGAGGGCCGCCCATTGGCGTCGCCGTTCGCACGGTCAATCTCGCACCCCGAGCCATTGGGCACCTTGATACAAATCAACTTCATCCTGGGCGACAAGCTGCGCCGGTGTCCACTTCACGCGCCATCGTCACTCCCCCGACTGGACTTCCATGCCGACAGTACTAACCAGACGCCGCCCACGACCGCGCCGCCAAAGCCCAGCAGCCCGAACAGCGGCAGGCCCAGCAATGTCGGTCCGCCGGACACGGTCATCACAATGGACGAGCCGATGACTAAAGCGGCGACTAAAATGCCGATCGTCAGCCGGCTGGCCGCGCGGTCTAGCCGATTGCTCACCCGCGCGAGGCGCGGCACGTCGACGTGGATTTCGAGTTTTCCCCGGCGCGCCGCCCGCAGCAGCCGGGACAGATCCTGCGGCAAGCTCGCTAGCAGTGCGAGCGTGTCCTCACCCGCGCGCCAGCCACGGCGCAGCAGGGCAGCCGGCATAAAGCGGGCGCGCGCCGCGTGTTCAAGCACCGTAAGCGATCGTTCATTGACGCCCTATCGCCACGCGCCCGGAGAGGCGACGATAGTGTCCACTTAAATCGGAGGTGGACACTATGGCAGCAGACAGCAGCGATCTGAACGAGCGCCTGGTAGCAGGCTTTGAGCGAGGCGGGCGCCGCCGGCGCTTCGATCCACAGGCCAAGCGTGAACTGGTACAGGCGTGCTTGCAGCCTGGCGTATCGGTTGCAAGGATGGCGCTGGAGCACAAGTTGAATGCGAACCTGCTGCGCAAATGGATCAGCCAGCATCAGCAGGAGCAAGGCGGGCACGTTGCGACGACCGTGACAGGAAGCGCGATGCCGGCGTTTGTGCCGGTCGTCGCGGTGGACCGAATCGAGAGCGTCCACACGAAGCCTGAGCATGTCACGCTCGCGCCGACGCGCCCAGAGCCTGACCGTGCATTGCCATACACGCCGGCGCCATCGAGACTGATGGCGGAGTTGCCCAACGGCATCACGCTCAGGCTCGAGTGTGCCGGACAGGACGCGACGCTGGTGTCGGTGATGATCGAAACGCTGGGGCGCTGCGATGTTCCGGCTCGACGCTGACCTGAAGGTGTACGTCCATCGCGACGCCGTGGATTTCCGCAAGAGCATCACGGGTCTGTCGGCCCTGGTTGAGCAGGCGCTGGGACTCGATCCGTTCGCCCGGGCCGTCTATGTGTTTCGCAACCGGCGGGCCGATCGCATCAAGTTACTCATGTGGGAGCGCAACGGCTTCTGGCTCATGTTGAAGCGCCTCGAGGCTGACCGTTTTATATGGCCACGCGAAGCGGCCGTACTTGAGCTGACGGTAGAGCAACTTCATTGGCTTCTTGAGGGCATCGACCTGGCGGCGATACGCAAGCATCCGGCGCGGCACTATGCCCGTGTCAGCTGATGGCGTTCGCTGGGGTGTAGCTCAGACGCGACAGAGGACGGCGACGTTACAAATTTACGTAAACCCACGGCGCCTCGGGATTCGCTATGGTTACGCCATGACACGCGCTTCTGTTCAACCCGCTTCGATCACCGCCGAGGAACTCGCCGCGCTCATCGCCGAGCGCGATGCGGTGCTTGCTGAACGCGACGCGTTGCGTGGCGAACTGCGGGTAACGAAGGTCGAGCGCGATCTTCTGAAGGAGCAGCTCAAGGCGTTCGAGCGCCGGCTGTTCGGGGCGAAGAGCGAGGCACGCAGCGCGGATCAGCGTGATCTGTTCCTGAACGAGGCGGAAGCGCTGGCGCCGACGGCGGCGACGCTCCCGGCTCAGGAAGACGAAGTCGACAGCACGCCGGTGGCCGGCCACCGGCGCAAGAAGTCCGGACGCAAGCCGCTCGATCCGGCCTTGCCGCGCGAGGTGATCCGCTACGAACTCTCTGAAGAGGAGCGCATCTGCCCGCACGACGGCAGCGTGCGGGTGGAGATCGGCGTCGAGGTCAGCGAGCAGCTCGACATCATTCCGCAGCAGGTGCGGGTGATCCGTCATGAGCGCGTGAAGTATGCGTGCCCGAGCTGTGATCAAGGCATGAAGGCCACGCCGGCGCGCTCGCGCATCATCCCGAAGGGGTTGTTCACTGAAGCGGCGCTGGCGTGGTTCGTCATCTCGAAGTTCGTGGACGGCTTGCCGCTGTATCGAATCGCTGCACTGCTGCGGCGCTTCGGCGGCGATATCTCGCGCAATACGCTGGCAGCCAGCGTGGTGCGCCTGGGCGAAGCGGTGCAGCCCGTCATCAACCTGATGCGTGATCATCTGCTGGACAGCGAGATCGTGTTTGGCGACGAGACCACGGTGCAGGTTCTCAAGGAGCCCGGACGGGCCCCGCAGACGAAGAGTTACATGTGGGCGCAAATGAACGGCAGCGGGCCGCCGGTGCGGCTGTTCAGTTATGCGCCCGGGCGCAGCAAACAGCTGGGAGCGGACCTGTGGGTCGGCATGCGCCGTGGCGCCGTGCTGATGACCGATGGCTATGAGCCGTATAACGCGATCGCCAGCGCGAACGAACTCGTGCATTTAGGATGCTGGGCCCATTGCCGCCGCTACTTCGTAGAAGCCGAGGCGGTCTTGCCCAAAGAGGCGCGTGGCCGTCATCAACCCGCGACGCAGTTCATCCATCTGATTGGCAAGCTGTACGCGGCGGAGTCGCGTGCCAGCGAAAAACCGCATCGGCGGGCGCGGCTGCGCCGACGCTATAGCCGCGCGGTGCTCGCGCAAATCAAAGCGTTACTGGATCATCACCTCGAGACGACTGCACCCAAGGGCTTGCTGGGCAAGGCGTTGAATTACCTGGCCGGGCAGTGGCCCAAGCTGAACCGCTATGTCGAGAACGAAGCGTGGCCCATCGACAATAACCCTTGCGAAAATTCAATCCGACCCTTCACGGTAGGCCGCCGCTCCTGGCTCTTCGCGGACACGGTGGGCGGGGCGAAAGCGAGTGCCAACCTCTATTCGCTCATTGAGTCGTGCAAGGCCAATCGCGTCGACATCTACCGCTACCTGACTGATCTGTTCAAGGCGCTGCCCTACGCAAAGAGCGCCGACGACTACGAGGCGCTGCTACCCTGGAAGCTGGGCAAGCGGGAGCACGAAAAAAACGTCTAGGTCAAGTCTGCGGGAGGGACGTGCTTCGCTGATCGCTTACCGTCCAGGTCATCAATCCGTTGCAGGGCGTGCGGAACATTGCCATGCCAGAGATTCCATTTGACGCTTTCCAGATGTTTCTCCAGATCGACCAGCCCTGTTGCAGTTTCCGGACATTTATCACCGGCCTTCAGTTCCGCCGTCA
Organism: Paraburkholderia phytofirmans OLGA172; assembly: GCF_001634365.1. Lineage (NCBI taxonomy): Bacteria > Pseudomonadati > Pseudomonadota > Betaproteobacteria > Burkholderiales > Burkholderiaceae > Paraburkholderia > Paraburkholderia phytofirmans. Next base: position 151,534 of record NZ_CP014580.1, on the reverse strand, counting down.
TCCCTTTGATCATCATGCCTCATGACGGTCAAGCGCATGGTGATGTGGAACCAGTCGAGCAGATGCTCGGATTCCGGGCTGAGATAGTGCTGCAGATCACGCACGGTGTCGCCGCCATCCGACAGAAACACGACTTGCTGATTCATTTGAAGACCCTGCGATTTCAGTACCTCGTAAAGCCGGCGCTTGGGCTTGGTGTCGTACTTGTTGACGAATGCAAACACCTTGGCGCCGCCCTCGGTCTGGACACCCTTGCCGGCGATGACCTCGAACCAACCTTCGGTTTTCGACTTCTGGTCCGAGGCATGCACATAGCCGCCGTCCAGGCCGACCGTCAAAGGTGGCCCCGGTGGCGGTTGTTTCGCCCAATCGCCGGGACAACCTTCAATGAACTGGACCTGCTCCTCGCCCAACTCACCTTCGATCCGTCCGGCAACGCGTTGCAGGTGGCGCCGCACGGACGTGGGGCTGATCTCTTCGGCAATCGGCAGGACTTCCGTCAGCAACTCAACGCTCAGCCCATAGGACATCAGCGAAGCGAGCCTGGTCTCCAGATACAGTAGTTCCGGCGCGCAATGCGTGCCCAGCAGCTCTACCAGAGGGCTTGAACTATGGCGGCCGTGGCTTTGGCAGGGGCAGTCGTAAAGACGAGGGCTGACGAGGTTGAATTTCCCGAACAGGGTCCGATAAACGAGGGGATGGTGCCCTTTCCGGGTCCGATGCGCACCGCAGTCCGGACAGGTCTTGAATTGCTCGAGGTATTCCGCGATCTGCTCAGTGACCACGGCCTGCTGCATGCCGTGTAGCAACACTTTCGCCTCCGCGAGTGTCAGACCAAGGTCCTCCGGACGCAGCGTACCGCGCTCCAGCCGCGCGATTTCCTCGACCTTCTCCGGTTCGCCGTTTTCGGCTTCAACGACTACCTGTATTCTCACTTTCATCGCCGGCTCCTGGCTATTGCCACATCCAGGACTCATCGTGGGTCGCGTACTGCTTGAGCCGGCGGTTGACCCCGCGCCGGTCGAACTCATCCAGCGTCAGCCATTCGCGCAACGCTTCGATATCCTCGCGTCGATTCCGGACGGCCTCGATGTCGTTCGCATCCAGGTCGGCCTGGATGTCCTCGAGTAAATCTTCAACGTGCGATGGGACCGCGTCCCGTCGTGCCATGAAGGCCAAAGTGCCACCGCAGCCTTCCGGTGGCGCCCGTCGCTTCACGGATAGGTGCATTTTTCGTCCTGCGCCAGGCTCGCTTCAACGCGCACTTCGTGTTGCCAGCCGTCGCCGAAGTCGTACTCGTAGCGGAAGCGCTCGTTGATACGGAATTTAAAATCGCACAGTCGAACCTGGTCCGGATCAGTCGAGAAGCTCGTGCCGCCGTCGTGGTACACGCCATAGTCCTGGCCATGGATGTGAAACAGATTCAAATGCGCGTCGTTCCAGCCGAACGCGATCTGCAGCGCGTAATGCAAGTCGACGATCGTGCTGTCACTGCGTACGAGTAATCGGCGCCAGATCATCGGACTGATCTGGCGAATCCATACGTGGAGCCGGTAAACCGTGGCGCTGGTTGCGTTTGGCATAGTCACCTAAGCTTAGTAAACGACCGTCAGAATCACCTGATTTTGACGGTTGAAAACGATGCTCTGCAAGGCCCGCCAGGACTGGGGCCTGGGCACGAGAATCGGAGGGGTTTTTGACCATGCGTGCAGCGGTCTATACCCGCGTGTCCACCCCGGACCAATCCACCGACCGGCAGCGGCGGGAATTGCGCAACTACGCGAAAGCCCGCGGCTGGAAGATCGTGCGGGAAATGCAGGAAACCGTCAGCGGCGCGTCACAAAAGCGGCCGCTGCGCGAAGCGGTCATGCAACTGGCGCGCACCCGCGCCGTCGATGTGATCCTGGTCCAGGCCTTGGACCGTTGGGGACGCAGCGTGCAGGACCTGATCCTGACAATGGCGGAGCTGGAAGCGCTTGGAGTGGCCTTCGTGGTACCTGGCCAGATCGACATGAGCACACCAGTGGGCCGGATGCAGGCGCATTTGCTCTCGGCGGTCGCGGAATTCGAAAGGGAGCTTATTCGGGAACGTGTCCGCTCTGGCCTGGCCAATGCGCGCGCCAGGGGCAAGCGCCTCGGCCGGCCCAACGCGACACCGCGCCTGGTGAACAAGGGCTTGTCCCTGATCAGGCAGGGAATGACCTACCAGCAGGCAGCCGAGCAATCGGGGGTGAGCATTTCCACGCTACTGCGCGCCCGAAGGAAAGGCAACGCCGCGCCTGACGGTCGAAAAGTCGGTCGGTGACCCCAGCCCCCGGAATGGCGCGCTCTCCTGCTAGACGGCGACGTCCCGCCGCGAGAATGTTTCCGGCTGCATTGATGTCGCGATGATGATACGCGCCACACTCAAAGGCAGGCCCGCTCCCTTATTCCAAGACCTTCCAGGCCCTTCGGGCCTGCGCGCCTTTTACAGCAGCTACAGGTCTGGGTTGAATACGCCTCATCGACCTCATCGAACCACACGCCAGCTCAAACAGTGTCGTGATCTGCGCAGTGTCTTTCGTCAAACCTCGGTACCGCGTCTTCGTATGCACGAACGCCGCTACGAGCTGAGCAGAGCAATCACGCGTCCAAACTGGAACCACGTGGCTACTACGCTTGGTTTCGCGCTATCGAAACGCACGAAGGTCTATATCGCGGCGTCCTATCAGAATCTTGGCGGCGCTGATCCGGGTACGCCGTTCTCTTCGGCGTACCCGGATCAGCCGGGCCTCTGTCTGCGCGTCGGCGGGTGATCACGTGGCTCGGTCTGATGCACACGTTCCAAGAAATAGCGGGCTGTCGCGTGCGACGGGAAGTTCCGTTGCGCCTGATACGTGTACTCGAGCGGCGCACACCTGCTGCGAATGCGCGACATCCGGAGTGCGGGGAAGGCATAAAAGATAGCGATACATATGATCAATATCGAAAGCGATAGTTTGTGTGTATTGCAGCTAGTGCCGGAATTCCAAGTGTTTACGATGATTAAGTAATTGGTCAATCGTACAGATAATTATCGTGAGACCTCGAGTGGAAGGTCGGACCTTTTCAACAGGAGCGGCACACGATGTCCAGTCAACGCGCGGTAGAGTTTCTGAGCAAGGGCGAGAAGATCCGGGGCGATCTGGTTCTTCCGGAAGGGGAAGGCCCGTTCCCGCTGCTGGTGATGGGTGGCGGCTGGTGCTACGTGAAGGAGATCGTCATGCCGCACTACGCGAAGGCGATCGTGGAGAAGGGCGTGGCGGTGCTGATGTTCGACTACCGCTGCATGGGCGCCAGCGAAGGCCTGCCGCGCCAGCACATTGACCCGGCCGCGCAGATTGAGGACTACAAGAGCGCGGTGACATTTGGCGAGAGGCTTCCGGAGATCGACGGTGAGCGCATCGGCGTGTGGGGCATCTCGTACGCGGGTGGCCACGTGCTGGCAGTCGGGGCGACCGACGAGCGCGTGAAATGCGTGATCTCGAACATTCCGGTGGTCGACGGCTACGAGAACATGCGCCGCGTGCATGGCTCGCAGCGCTTCCACGAGCTCAACGAGCTGATTCTGGCGGACCGCCGCGAGCGTACGAAGTCGGGTACCGCCGGTGGTCGCATGCCGATGTCGTCGCTGCATCCGTTCAGCGAGCTGAGCACGTGGCCGTTCCCGACGATCCACACGATCTTCCACGACATCAAGGAGCGCGAGGCTCCGCGTCATGAGCACTGGAGCACGATCGAGTCGACGGAGCTGCTGCTGGGCTACGACGTGGCGCCGTTCGCACGGCGGCTGTACGACAAGCCGACGCTGATGGTGGTTGCGGAGGGTGATGAGATCACGCTGTGGGATCTGGAGATTGGTGTGTTCAACAGCATTCCGTCGGCGCGCAAGAAGCTGGCCGTGTTGCCGAAGGTGTCGCACATGAGCCTGTACTCGAAGCAAAACGACCTTGCGGTGGCGGGGCGTCTGGCTGCCGAGTTCGCCGCCGAACACCTCGGCGTCCGCTAAGGCACCCACGTAACCGGGACCCCGGCCTCAAAAATCCGCCAACCGTAGATCGAGTCAAAGATGTCCGCCCTGTCACGCGAGCTGGCCTTCCAGCTTCATGAAGTGCTGAAAGTCGAAACACTGTCCCAAAGGCCCAGATATGAGGGGCAAACACGGGAGGATTTCGACTTTATTTTGTCCGCCGCTGAACGTCTTTCAGCCGACTTCTTCGCGCCGCATTACGCGAAGGGCGACGCGGAAGAGCCGCAGTTCGTAGAAGGCGGTGCGAGGACCATTCGCGAAACGGGTGAAGCGTGGAAGGCATTCGCTGAGGCTGGGATGCTGTCGGCGCATTGGGACGCCGAAGAGGGTGGCATTCAGTTGCCCGAGCCGGTGTTTCGTGCGGCGATGGCTTACTTCTTTGTGGCCAATACCCCCACGGCAGGCTATCCGTTCCTGTCAATTGGCGCTGCAAATCTGTTGCGGGAATTCGGCAACGATGAGCTGAAGGCACAATATCTTCCCGCGATGGCCGATGGACGCTGTGCGGGGACGATGGCCCTGACCGAGCCGGGGCAGGGCTCGGCGCTGGGAGACATCAAGACCGTTGCGATCGCCGCGGGTGACGGAACGTACCGGATTTCCGGTCAGAAGATGTTCATTTCTGGCGGTGACCAGGCCTTCACTGAGAACATTGCCCATATGGTGCTCGCACGCATCAAAGGGGCGCCCGCTGGCGTTAAGGGAATCTCCCTGTTTCTGGTGCCGAAGTTTCTCCCGGATGGAGATGCGGGCTTGTCAGGCGCTCTTTTGCCGCGACCGACTGGGCATCGATCCGGATAAGTTGAACGTCGATGGCGGTGCCATCGCGCTTGGCCATCCCTACGGGATGACGGGGGCACGTCTGACGGGTCACGCCTTGATCGAAGGCCGGCGTCGCGGCGCGCGGCACGTCGTTGTGACCATGTGCGTGGGTGGGGGAATGGGCGCGGCTGCGCTGTTTGAGGTGGTGCAATGAGTTACGCATCGATTTTTAGCCTGAGCGGTCGGGCAGCGCTCATTACGGGGGCGTCAAGCGGGATCGGCTTGCACATGGCCACGACGATGGCTGAGGCTGGCGCAAAAGTTGTCCTCTGTGCCCGTCGTTCGGACCGTATCGAACAGGCGGCAGCAAACCTGCGTGAACAGGGGTTGCAAGCCTATGCAGTCACGCTGGATGTGACGCAGCCTTCGACATTTGACAGCGCATGGGCACTCGCCCAGGAGAAGGTCGGTCAGCCTATCGACATTCTTTTCAATAACGCGGGCATCCTCTACACGGAGCGCTTCATTGACCAGACTCCCGAACAGGTTAGCGCCGTGTTTGATACGGACCTGAAGGGTGCATTTCTACTTGCGCAGGTGGCCGCACGCTCGATGATCGGTTCGGGCGGCGGCTCAATCATCAACGTTGCATCGACAGCGGGTCTTCGCGCCGGTGGTTCCCTTTCGAGCTACGGCGCGGCGAAGGCGGGACTGGTTCATCTGACCCGTGTCATGGCGCTCGAACTGGCGTCCAAGAACATCCGCGTGAATGCCATCTGCCCGGGCAACTTCGAGACCGACATGCACGCATCCTTCGAAGAAAAGGGCTTCGCGGAAACGATAAGACAGCGCATTCCAATGAAGAAGTTTGGCAAGCCGCACCAGCTGGATGGAAGCGTACTGCTACTTGCCTCCGACGCCGGTGGATTTATCACCGGGGTCTGTCTGCCGGTCGACGGTGGCCAGGTGCTCTCGTGGATGTGACGCGCCAGAGGGGCAATTGATGAACAACCAACCGTCATCTGTACGTTGCGGGCTCACCATTGGCTCCATTCTCGCTAGTGGCGTACGCGCTGCGCGGGGGACAGAGATTGTCACCTCCGACGGCAGGCGCATGGGCTATCAGGCGCTCCGGGAGCGGATCTCGAAGCTTGGCAAGGCGCTGGCCGATATGGGTGTCGCGACCGGTACCCGGGTCGCCGTTCTTGATCGCGACACGCATCGCTATCTCGAAGCATATTTCGCGGTTCCGATGCTTGGCGCAACGTTGATGACAGCCAATATCCGTCTGTCGCCGTCGCAACTACGCTACACGCTCGAGCACAGTGAATCGAGTGTTGTCATCGCGGCTGCCGAGTTTTTGCCCCTTCTGGAGCAGGCGCTCGAGGGAAGCACGCTGAGGCTACGGCTGATTGTCTGCCCCGACGAGAGCCAGCATTTTCCGTCAACCTCGATGGAATATGCGGGTGACTATGAAGCGCTGCTCGAGGCCGCCGGTGAGTTCGACTTTCCCCAGGTCGACGAGGAGGCAGTAGCGACCCACTTCTACACGACCGGTACCACCGGGTTGCCCAAGGGCGTGAGCTACACCCATCGTCAGCTCGTAGAGCACACGCTGGCCGTTGGGTTGGCACTTGCTTCTGCCGATGATTACCAGAGCCTGCGGGTCGGAGATGTCTATCTGCCTCTCACTCCGATGTTTCATGTTCATGCATGGGGCATGCCGTACATTGCGACGCTCCTTGGCCTGAAGCAGGTCTATCCAGGTAGATTTGATGCCAAAACGCTGCCAGGTCTCATCAATCGCGAGGGCGTTACCTATTCGCACTGCGTACCGACAATTCTGCAGATGCTTCTGGATGAAGCACGACTGCAAGGCGTGACGTTTTCAGGCTGGAAGGTAATGGTGGGGGGATCGGCCATGGTCCCCACACTCGCGTCGCGCGCGCTGGAATCAGGGATCCAGGTGTTCGCGGGTTACGGCATGTCAGAAACCTGTCCGGTGGTGTGCTTTGCAAGAGCGGATGCGACCCTCGCCGTTCAGGCTCCGGCGGAACTTTGCCGGGTTGGTTGTCCGGTTCCCCTGGTTGATTTGCGGCTGTGGGGCGAAGGCGTTGAGCAGGGGGAACTTGTGGCGCGGGCTCCCTGGTTGACGCGAGCTTATGTCAAGAATGAACAGGGTACGTGCCAGCTTTGGGAGGGTGACTATCTCCACACCGGTGATGTTGCAAGAATCGACGCTGACGGAGCAGTCAGAATCGTCGATCGTTTGAAGGACGTAATCAAGTCTGGCGGTGAATGGATCTCGTCGCTCGACCTTGAACGGATGCTGCGAGAGCATCAAGCGGTTGAAGAAGCGGCCGTGATCGGCGTGCCAGACGAGAAATGGGGGGAGTGCCCGAGGGCGTTCATCAAACTCGACGGAATGCGGACTGTGGCTGAAGACGAAGTTGTTCGTGAGTTGACCGTCATGCTGAACGAGCAGGTCCGAAACGGCGTGATCCCAAAATTTGCCGTCCCACGGTCTTTCGTGATTGTTGAGGAAATCCCGAAGACGAGTGTGGGCAAGATCGACAAGAAGCGGCTTCGAACGATGGTCGTTGCGGTACCCAAGCCGCACGCCTGAGCCAGTCCTTGAAGCTGAAAGAACCATCGTCGGCAGAACAATTCTGCTGACCCAGTTGTGCCGAAATGCAAGTCATCAGGAACACATAACCAGACCTGTCAACTATCGGAGCGAGCAGGTCACATAGGAGAGAGACGATGTCGACGACGCACGCTACAGGTTCATCGAACCGATGGCATGTTCTCGTAGCCTGCTTTTTGGCTTACGCGTTCGATGCGATGGACTTCATGCTGCTAGCGGTGGCAATGCCAGCGATTATTGCAGATCTTCATTTGTCACTTGGCATGGCCGGCCTGATTGGAACAGCGACGCTCATTGGCGTCGGGTTCAGTAGCGTCCTGATAGGATGGTACTCCGATAACTACGGGCGCAAGCGCGCACTCGTGGGTAGTCTGCTGGCTTTCGGCGTCTTCACGGCGGCAGTAGGATTCGCGCAGGACTGGTCTCACCTGATGCTTCTACGGTTTCTCGCCGGGCTGGGGCTTGGCGGAGTTTGGGGCGTAGCCGCGGCGTTTATCCGAGAGAGCTTTCCTTCACACCAGAGAGGGCGCGCTGCCGCGTTCGTCCTCGGGTCGTGGCCAATCGGCTTTGGGTTCGCTGCGTTCCTTGCGCGCCTCGTCCTTCCAGTGTATGGGTGGCGAGCACTCTTTTTCTGCGGGATTGGCGCAATTCTCGCCGCAATTTATACCCTGCTATTCGTGCGGGAGTCGGAGGCGTGGGGCGCCGAGCGGCACGCGACCGGCACTGCGGCGCAATCGGTGTCTGTCAGGGATCTCTTCTTGGATGAGTTTCGAGCCACGACCTTGCTTGGTACGCTCGCCGCAACGTTTGCGCTCGTTGGGTACTGGGGGGCAAATACGTGGATTCCAACTTATCTGGTCAAAGAGAGAGGACTCGACACAGGGACGATGACCACGTTCGTGATTCTGCTCAACGTCGGCATGTTTCTTGGATATCAACTGTTCGGGTGGCTCGGCGACAAGATCGGGCGTGAACGGGCTTTGATTCTTTCTTTTGCCGGCGCGGTCGTGACGCTTCCCATCTACGCCGTAACCCGCAGCACTGCGCTGCTCCTGTGGATGGGACCAGTCACTGCATTATTTTTCTCGTTCACAGGAATATTCGGCGCCTACTTTGCCGAACTGTATCCTGCGCGAATCCGCAGCCTTGGGGCGGGTTTCTGCTTCAATGTCGGGCGAGGCCTCTCAGCATTTGCTCCGTTCGCGTTGGGGGCGGTTGCGGCAAAGAGCAGTCTTGCAACTGGCATTGCGCTCTGCGGGTTCGGCTTTGGTCTGGCCGGCGTATTTACCGCGCTGTTGGCGCGGGTTCGGCGCCATGCGAAGCCGCTTTTTGAATCCGCAGCCGATGCCAAGTTATCGCGGGAATGACTCGGAAAATCATGGATGTAAGCTAGTTGAATGGTTGGCCGTTGCGCGGCTGCAGCGGCCGTTCTGGACTGCGTTTCATGCGATAATGACAACTGTACATATGCCCAATAATACTTTCGAAGTTTCATTCCTGCATGAAGAAAGTCTCCGTTCCGACTGTCCCGGAAAAGCGTAATGGGATCGCTCAAAGTGTGCCTGGTGTCGTAAGGCAAGGCGCGCGCAAGGCGGGGGATGCGACTCGGGAAAAGATGCTGGATGCTGCCGAAGAACTCTTCGCTAACAACGGCTTTCACGGCACCTCCATGCGGGATGTTGCTGAAGCGTCGGATGCGCGCATCGCGCTCGTTACGTATCACTTTGGGACAAAGGATCTTCTTTTCGACAAGGTCGTTGAGCGGCGCGCATCAGTCATGGCCCATCGCCGTATTCAGGCACTCGACGCTGCAAGGCTGCGTACGCCCGAAGGTCCATTGCCGATAAAGGACCTCGTAGAGGGCTATGTCTGGCCGTTCGTCGAGCGTAGCGCGGACGGCGGCCAGGGCTGGAAGAGTTATTCGCGGCTTGTCGCTCGTCTTGCTAATTCGCCGGACTGGGCCAAGATCATCAGCAAGCACTACGATGCGGTCGCGCGACAGTACGTAGTTGAGTTCCGCAAGGCACTGCCGGACGTTTCCGAGGAGGATGTTCACCACGGGTTCAGCTTCATGGTCGGTGCCATGGTTGCGCTGATCGCAGAGCCGGGGCGAGTCGAAGCGCTCTCGACAGGCCGTTTTGCCGCTTCGGATCTTCGGCACGTCTATGACCGCCTGGTTCCGTTCCTGGTCGCTGGATTTCATAGCCTTGTCGATGTAGGGAAGTAGTCATCTGGGATCCGGCAATGTAACGCCTCGTTTCAGGTCATATGACTCGATCCGCGGTTGATTTGTTATTGAGCGGTGCGGCAGTAGGTGCGGGGGCACTGTCAAGTTGCTGGAGATGGGGCGGTAGAATGAAGCGATGAAGAAGACGAAATCGCTTTATCACGGCCACCGCTTCCCTGCTATCGTCATCAGCTGCGCCGTTCGCTGGTACTTCCGATTCAGCCTGAGCCTGCGCGACATCGAGGAGTTGTTGCTCGAGCGTGGCGTAGTGGTCACGTACGAAACGATCCGTCGCTGGTGCGACAAGTTCGGCGCCGGATTCGCTCAGTGCGCCAGGGCGGTGCGGCGCAAGCCAGGCAGCACCTGGCATTTAGACGAGATGTTCGTGACGCTGCGCGGTGAGCCGTACCTGTTGTGGCGGGCGGTCGACGAGCACGGCGCCGAACTCGATGTGCTGGTGCAAAAGCGTCGCGACAAGGCCGCGGCAAAGCGCTTCTTTCGGCGGGTGCTGCGTTCAAACCCGGTGCCGCGCAAAATCGTTACCGACCAACTGCGCAGTTATCCGGCGGCGAAGGCTGATATTCCTGAGCTCGCTCAGGTAAAGCACGTTTTCGTCAAAGCGGCCGCACGCGTAAACAACCGCGCCGAGAACAGTCACCAGCCAACCCGTAGGCACGAACGCCAGATGTGCGGCTTTCGCGACGCGCGTCGCACGCAGGCGTTTCTCTCATGCTTCGGCCCGATTCGGCAGCACTTCGCGTTGCCCAGACATCAGATGAACGCGGCATGTCATCGCGCCGTACTAACAGAACGCCTCGCCACCTGGCATGGTTGGACTGTCGCAGCCGCAATCGAGATAGCAATCTGATAAGGATAACTACGCGTGCGCCGCACTTTTTGCCTACAGTCGCCAACTTGACAACGCCGTCAGTTGGCATCTAAGCACGCACCATCAAACGAAGATATGTACTATACGGCCTATAGACGAGCGAGCTTCAGGTGTCACTGACCGGCGTTATGGAGCCATTCCGGGATCGGCGTATTGGCGCCGCCTGATGACCGGCGCATAGGCGCCACTGGCGCGGGGTGTTGAACGCGATTCGAACTTTCCAGATGGGTACGCTCCCGTTCTTTCTGAACGGAGTGTCCATGACCAACCGGAGGTTCGAATTGTTTGAGTACCGTCAAGTCCTTGTCCGCATGCGGCAAGTGTGGACGGCGGTCAGAATCCGACACCAGATGGCGGCGTCGATCAGAAATGCGAAACGATTCCTGTTCTGCAGGGCAGTCCGGTGCTTGTTGTTGATGGCATCGATGGGCGGTATCGGGTGCGTCGGAAGGAGCCCGAAGGGCGAGTGCAGACGCACCCGACGCGGCTCGTTTCAGGAAGGGGTGACGCAGGAGTCAGGATGCGGTAGAAGAAGGCCTACCGCCGAAGAAACAGGCCCGACACCGGCCTAAACTGCCAGGTCCAATCCGGTGTCGAGCCCAGCACGCGCACGACGGGGCACGGTGCCAGCAAAGTATTGCACGCCCCGTCAGCCCTGTCGATATCGCATCGGCATTGACGGGGATTGCCGATGCCGGCCTCAGGCCGCCTCTTCGTTTGCGCCCGCTGCCGGGCCCAGGTCATTGTTTGCCGCCGTTGTGACCGCGGCCAGTATGCGCAAGAGAAAAACAGTGGACATCAGCCGGCGCCTTGAAAATACAGGGATCGGCAGTCAGCAGGATGTCCATTTGGTTAGCCGAAAAAGTGGACAGAACAACTGTCCTGATGTCCATCTTCCGCCGCAAGTTTCGCGTGGTCGGCGGCCCGATAAAGCCGGGCCTCCGACCATGCTGGAGCGCGTCAAGCCATCGCGCGTCAAGGGTTCACTTTGCCGGGCTTCACCAGCCCGCATGGAGCGAAGACGTCCGCCCCGATCTAGCGCGGCTGCAAGGGCAGGACGCTACCGCCACGCAGCGCGGCCAGTTCCTTGCGCAGGCTGAACACCTGACGTAGCAGAGCGAGTTCACGAGCCAGCGACTCGTCAAGCTGTGCCTGCAGATCCTTCGCGTCGCCCTTCGCGCGGTTCAGCCGCTCGTTCAGCTCGAGCTTCGGGCGCGCGGTTACCACGTTGGCCGTGTCGATCGCTGCGATCAGTTCGGTGAACTGCGGGCGCGACTTCTTGATGCTGCCCTTCTTGCGGCCCGCCTCGATCGCCACGGTGTCGTTGTTGATACGTGCACCCTTGCGTTTCTTCAGCCGCTCAAGGGCGGCGTAGTAGTCGGTCATGGCGTCGCTCATGCTGCCTCCGGTTTGATCAGTTTCTTCTGCGCGTCAAGCAATCGTTGCAGCGTCTGGGCCTCGATACGGTATTCGACGCTCGCCTCATCGACCGCGCGCAGCTTCGCGACCGTAACCTGCTGCGCCTTGATCACGCGCTGAAGCTTTGACGGCACGACGACGAGATTGCGGCAGTTCGATTCAAGGCAATCCAGACGCATCCAGTCGAGTGGCGTCGACTTGCACGGCTCGACGCTGACGCAGCCGCCCAACACCGTCTCTCGGTACGCCAGTTCGCCCTTACCGAACATTCTCACCGTCTGCTCGCGCGAATAAACCGACACCGGCGAAGCCTGCACGGCACGGCTCTGCACCCACGCTGCGTGCCCGCCGAACAACCGCTCGTCAGCGAACAGCACCTGCTCGGCGTACGCGAGATACTCGGACAGGCCCTGCGTCTCGGCCCATTCCTTCGCGAAGTGGGTACTGTCGGTGTCGATGAAGCCCTTCGCGAACGCCGAGCCGCGCGCATAGTAGGTGCTCATCTCCTGCGTGAGGTGCTGCAGCTGACGTTTGAGCGTCGGTAGCGTCACGAGGCCGCTCCGATGGGCGAAGAGGGCCAAGGTCCTGCGAAGCTGGTGCCGAGTGAACGGCCACTGTTGCCCGAGCGTGTACTTCGGCTCGTCTTCCCACGCGCGGTGCATGTCAACACGCTTCAGTTCAGCGATATCCTCCGCCGTGATCGTCGGGAAGACGCGCTCGCGAAAGGCTTCGATTTCGTTATGTACGTTACTCGCCGCCCGGTTTGCCACGTACTTAAGATGCAGACCCATCCGGCAGAACAGCAGGTGCGAACCGTCCGTCGATTCGGCGTAGCCCTGCTCGCCGTGCGCACGGTGTGCCTCGCCCGACAGGCGTTGCGCGAGCCTGACGGCACGGGCGGCGAGCGGGCTGGTCACCCAGCATGCGCGCCTGGGATGCCCTCCCGACAGCTTGGTCGTGACGCCCTCGATGGTGTAGTGGGTCACGCCATCCAGACGGGTCTCGCGCAGGCAGTCGTACGGCAGGGTCTCCGCTTCCATCGCACGCATGCCGGTGAATGACAGGATGACAAGCTGGCATAGCGCACCGATCGACGCCACAAGCGACAACACGACGAAAGGGGAGTTCTTGCACGCGAAGTACTCAGCGATCCTTACCAGTTCATCAGGGATGCATGGAATCTCGCCGGCGTACTTGTGTGCGAGGTAGTCCGACAGGATGCCAGCGACACCCTCAGCAACGCTGAGGTCGTGCTCACAGGTCGACAGAAAGTGCTGGTAGATCCGCGTCGGGATGACAGGGTGTTGTGAGCTTCCAGCACGTTGCGCGTAGCGTTCGAACAGAGGCTTGTGCAGTTGGGCCAGCGGTACGCGCAGCCCCGTGGTCCCGACGCCCAGACGGTGAAGCTTTACCAGAAGCGAATGAAGAGGATTGGCCTTTCTCTCCCTCCCGGCATGCGCCACATAGTCCAGAACAACGGCAGCGCTGGACAACCCCTCGTAGAGCGTAAGCTGACGTTCGGCAGCAAAGAACGTGAATTCCTTCAGGCAGGTTGAACGGGATTGAAGCGTACCGAACACCGGTACCGTATCAGTCGCTTCGTGCATCTGAAAGTACATCACCTGCTTCCACTGCCGCGTAGTCGCTTCTGAAAGGGCGCGGCTCACGCCGTCAGGCACGTGGCCCCTGAAGTAGATATGGGTGCGCGGTCCAATCGTATATGCCCGGATGTCCCAGGCGTCGTCACCAAACAGCGAAGCCGCGTTTCCAGCCTTGTCGTGCGTAACGACCGTGTCGTCCTCGACCCGATACCAGTCGGGGCGCCCGGCGAGCGGCGAAATCAACGTGTTGTTCATGCCACCCCCAGTTCGTAGAGGTGGTCGAGCCTGGCCGACCAGAAAGCATCCAGATTCCCCCTGATATCAACGTCATGTTCGATCTGATCGACCAGCGCGGCGTCGCGCCTGCGCAGTTCGTCGAGCAGGAAGTCAACGCGTCGCAGCACCGCACCGAACGATCTGTCGTATTGCTCGATCGAGTCCGCACGTCTGCTCATGAGCCTGACGCAATGACGGCAGCCCAGCAGCTTGCGGATGTCGGTGGCGTCAGCGTGCACGCGGTACTGGTCGCAGAAGAGACACCCTTCGGTCGAGCGGCAGTCAGGCTGTACGGTGACCGACGCCGCGATCGGCGCAGGCTTGTGGAACCCGATGCAAACGCCCACCGCGCTCCTGATGCTGCCTGCCGGTTTGTTACCAGGTTTCAGCACGGTCTGCTCGACCGACGCGAGGAACGCGCCCATCTCGGCCTTGTGCGCGGCGTCCGTACCGTTCGAGTACAAGTGCAGTGCCGTGGCCAGCGAGTGCCCCATCAGCCTGGCTGCGACGAGAGGGTCGTGGTTGCTCACCGCCCAATCCTGCTTTGCCGCACGCCACTGCCGGGCGGTAATGCGCGGCAGCACGATCCCGAGCGTGTCGAGTCGACTGTAAAGCAGATCCAGGAAGCTGATTGAGAGACCGGTAAGCCGCCCCGGCTGGGCATGGTGTCCGACTACGACAAACAACGCGTCACGGTCTGCGTCCTGCACCAGATACTCGCGCAACGCCAGATACTTCTTGAGCTTCGGCATGAAACCCAGCGAGACGGTAAACGTGACGTCCTTCGCGGCTGCACGGTACTTGACCTCGCGAAACTTCTGGCGCGCAACCGACGCATCCTGCAAGCTCGCGGCAAGCTCCGGACTCCACTTCATGGCCAGCAGTTGTGCGAGGTTGACGCCCGTTTCGGCCAGAAACAGCGCGGCGAAGCAATAGACCGCCATCGAAGCGTGCAAGCGACGGATAGCCGACTGTGCGTTCTTGTTCGCCGCCGCAAGATGTTTAGCAGCAAACCAGGCAACGCCCCGTGAACGGTTAAGAGGATCTTTAGCGCCAGCCTCAGCCATGCGCGTTATGAGTTCTTCCCGGGTGCGCAGCTCGCCCGTTTCCAGATTCCAGCCAGCCAGGCCAGGCGAGTCGTTGCCTTCACGGCGGTTGTGTCTGTGCGGAACAAGGCAAAGACTCTCGCCTCGCGCCGTGCTCACGTGCATCGGGTACGGCTTGAAGTCGAGCACCAGCATGCTGATGCTGCTGAAGAGCGCATCAGCCCACGCAAGCAGGGCGGCCTGTGCTTCGGCGTCAGGCACAGCTGTCGGCACAGCCGCTTCCTGTTGCCAGCGCAGCACCCGCGCATCGGCGCAGAACTCGTCGTTTCGGAAGAGCTCGCGTAGCATCGACAACAGATTACGCTGATAGCCGGCGACGGTATTGCGGCTCAGGTTGCCCTGCGAGACTTGTTCGCGCTTCTCACCGAAGTAGCGATGAACAGCCTCCGCCGTAGGCTTCTCGTCACAGAGCACCTGATGCAGGCCCTGCCTGTCGGCCCAGCTAACGAAGTCAAGCACGGCGCGTAGCGCACCGTAGACCGTCTTCGGACGCATCACGCCGGGGGTCACCTGCGCGGAAAGCTGCGTCACCAGCAGACGTACAACCCTGGCGCGTTCGCTGCAGAAGCTTGTGTGGTCGAAAGTGTGTCGCGTGCGCTGCGGGTTCGACGTGTCGCGCGTCAGATAGCAGATCTGACCGATATCGGAACGTCTGCTCATGCCTTCCCACCTGAGCAGCGCGCGCCCGGGGTGCAGCAGCAGCGTGCCTTCCGCGAGCGGCATGTACACTTCCTCGTACTGGCGACTCATGCTGCCTCCACCGTGTCGAGCGTGCGCGCGACCAGCGTCGACAGGTGCGCGCCCCAGCCATCCTGCACAGCGTCGAACAGCTTGCGATTCTCGCGGTAAGCGAGATAGCGTTCAGTCATTGACGGTTGTACGTGCCACATCAACTGCCGCAACTGATCGAGCGCCCGTGTGTACTTCGTCCCGTTCGCTGTCATCGTGTCGACCATGTTCAACCCGAAGGTCGCGCGCAGGTCGTGGAAGCTGAACTCGTACCTGGGGTTGCCGAGCCGCACGCGCATCATGGGCAACAGTTCGTCCCTGATGAACTGGCGCACGGCCTGCCCGGTCTTGACGTGACGGCGCACGCGCGGGCCAGTGGTGAGCGGGTCGCGCGACGCGCGATCCTCGTAGAGCGGCGCTCCGCGATGGCTCAGAAAGATCGGCTGGTCGGGATGATCACCGCCGTCTGCCAGCTGGCGACGCTTGCGTGCACGATCGCTGTGCACGTAGACGTACAGCCGCTCGTAAAAACCGCGCGGCAGGTGCAACACGCCCTTGACACCGCCCTTCGTGTCGATGCCCGTACCCGGACCGCAGGCGAGACGGATGTCGTCGCCGTGAAACTCGCCCGGTTTGCGCATCATGTGTTTCGCGCGCACGGTCAGTACCGTCTGGATGCGAGCGCCTGTCAACAGCGCGAACAGATGAATGAGCGTCATCTCGGTGTTGCCGAGTGCGGCTAACGATTCAAGCAGCGCCGACTGCTCGGCAGAGGGCAGCGGGCGCAGGCGACCGCCGTCCTGAATGTGATCGTCCCACGGATCTTCGGCGCGCCGACCGCTGATTGACAGGTCGGTGGCCTTGACCGCAATCACATTGCTGAAGCCCTTCTGGTCCTTAAACTCGATGAAACGATCGGATTCGACCCACGGCGCGTTCGCGGGCCTGAGGCCTGCTTCCGTCATGAGCCAGCGATAGAAGCGCACCACAGCGCCCATACGACGCCTGGCAACGCCCGCAGACAGTTCGCCTGCCTGCACGGCCAGCCTGATCGAGGCGCTGTAGCGGTAGGTCGGACGTTGCCGCTTGTTCGCGGGGAACGTCAGCCAGTCGACGCCCTCGTCATCCAGATAACGACGGAACGCCACCAGGTCGTCTGCGATGCTGGCGAACGTGAGCATGTTGGGCGACGACTTCGACTCCATCATATCGATGAGCCAGACGTTCGCCTCGGCCCACGGCGCACCGTCAGCGAGTCGGACAACAGGAAAGAGAGGGAAGGTGTCTGCGATCCACTGCGGGCGGGCGTCGCGTCGCTTGCCTGTGTCGGGGGCTGCGAGCGGGGCCGTGTGATAGATGGTGCCGCCATCGGGGGTGGTGATACTGACCGGCGTCGCGCCGGGTGTGTCGCGGTCAACGACCTCGGTTAGCGGCAGTTGCCGGATGGTCGTTCGTCTTGCTGTCATCATGCAGGTCCTCTGCTGTGTTTGTGGGGATGTCCGCTTTAACACAGCCTGCGAGTACCAGGAAATCGTTCTTCACTTGCGCATAGGACAGATTTACTGCAAAGGCGACTGCTCTCGAGCCTCACGCCAGGCCAGCTTACGCGAGGCTGCTCAGCGCTATCAGCGCAGTCGCCACGGCCGGTTTGCACACGCTGAACGGATGCGCCGCTATCGCAGCCGCCAGAATAAAGTGACGCATCACGGTTCCGCCGTGCCTGCCGCCGATGCTCTACTGGCACCGACTTCGACGACGTCGGCGGCCAGAGCAGCGGTACCCACCAGCGCCACACCTGTGCCTGAGCATTGCCACTTCTGCCACTGCGTCTGTCCTGGCTTCTTACGCCTCGGGCCACTGCGCCGTCGGGTCTTCCGTGACGTTCGTACTGCTACTCACTGCACAGGAAGGGACCCATGACCATCGGAGTTGAACTCGAAGCGCAGATCCTGCGCTACTACCATGTCGAGAAGTGGCGCTGTGGCACCATCGCGCGCCAGTTACACGTAAACCGCGGCACCGTCCAGCGCGTGCTGGCTCAGGCCGGACTGCCCCGGATTGGCCCGATGCTGCGGCCCTCGCAGATCGATGCCTACCTGCCGTTCATCCATGAGACGCTCAAGAAGTTTCCATCACTCACGGCCAGCCGCCTGTATGCGATGGTCTATGAGCGCGGCTACCGCGGCGGTCAGCACCACTTCAGACACCTGGTTTCGCTTCATCGTCCGCGCCCGGTGGCCGAGGCGTACCTTCGGCTTCGCACCTTGCCTGGGGAGCAAGCTCAATGCGACTGGGGGAGCTTCGGCCATCTGCAGATCGGACGTGCGCGCCGACCCCTGATGGCCTTCGTGATGGTGCTGTCGTGGTCGCGACAGATCTATCTGCACTTCTTCCTCGATGCACGCATGGACAGCTTCCTGGCCGGCCACGCCGGTGCCTGGGCGGCATGGTCCGGGTTGCCACGTGTCGTCTTGTACGACAATCTTAAAAGTGCCGTGCTTGAACGTCGGGGCGACGCGATCCGCTTCAACCCGACGCTGCTCGCGTTCGCCGCGCATCATCGCTACGAGCCCCGTCCAGTGGCCGTGTGCCGAGGAAATGAGTATGGTGTGGTAAAAAAAATGTCGCGGTGCCTCTTAATGACCCTGTATTGCCTGTCAGGTTGACGCGTCCATGGCGACATAATTTCAGGCTGATACTGATATTCCACTGATCCACATTGAGGGAATATCATGTTTGAGACTCTCTTTACGCGTCCGCATGTTCTTGCTGCCCACACGCTCGCGCCCTGCGTGGAATCCAGGAAACGCTTCCTCGTACATTGTCAGGAACTGGGTTATCCGCCTAAGTCGATCCGCAAGATCGCGTGGGTCCTGCTGGTTTTTTCGCAGAGCATGGATCTGTCCCGCCCGCGGTTAATAACGCACGAGGAAATCGCGTTTGCGGTTGACCACCGGATTCGTCTCGTTCGAAGTGAGCGCACGAACGAGTCCCGCAGCTCGCGGCTTCTGTTCATCCATACCGCCACGGCCTGGCTGTGTTTTCTGGGGCGTCTGGAGGAACGGCATCCCACGAGAGAACCATTTGTTCGCTATGTCGAACACTACGTCGATTTCATGCGCGACCAGCGAGGACTCTCTCCTGCTACGATTTCAAACTGTCGTGATGAGATCGGTCATTTTCTGGCGATGGTCTGCCGCCCTGACAGGGCAATTGATGCTCTCACTATCCACGACGTCGACACCTACCTCGCGTACCAGGGCAACCATGGCTGGTCCAGAGTGTCATTGCACGCGCTTGCGAGCACGCTGCGCAATTTCTTCCGGTATGCAGAAGGACAAGGCTGGGCTACCGACGTTGCGTGCGGCATTGAAGCACCCGTGGTGTATAGGGAGGAGGGTTTGCCGCTCGGGCCAGATTGGGATGACGTGCAAAGATTCGTCGCCAGTTTTGTCGGCGACAGTGCGATCGATCTACGCAACCGTGCGATGATCATGCTGCTGGTTGTCTACGGACTGAGGCGCGGCGAGGTGGTACTGCTCCGTCTGGAGGATATAGACTGGTGCGGCGAGATCCTTCATGTCCATCGTCCCAAGCAGCGTTGCACACAGCAATATCCGCTGGTGGCAACAGTTGGGAATGCCATTCTGCGTTACCTGAAGGAGGCGCGTCCACGAAGCGCTCATCGTGAGCTGTTCCTGTCGGTTGAGGCGCCGATCCGACCGTTGTCACCTGCGCGCGTAAGCGACATTGTCCGATCGCGTCTCGCAGTGCTTGGCATCGACATCCCGCGGCGTGGCGCACATTGCCTGAGGCATGCCAATGCCCGGCACTTACTCGATGCTGGTTTTGCCCTGAAGGAGATCGGCGATCATCTCGGCCATCGCAGCGCTTCGTCGACGAGAACCTATGCGAAGGTTGACCTGAGCGGACTGAGGCGTGTGGCCGAAATCGATCTGGGGAGTTTGCTATGACGCTCTCCGAAGTTGTCGCCCAATACGTGAGCCACAAACGGGCGTTGGGCATGCGCTTTGATTCCGAAGCGGCCACGCTTGCCTCATTCTGCCGCCGGGTTGATGGCAACATTGATGTGACGTCGGTCACGCTCAGGCATGTACATGACTTCCTGACTGGCAACAGGCCGCTGACTAACCATTGGCGCAAGAGAAGGTCGGTACTTGACTGCCTGTTTCGTTTTGCCCTCTCGCGTGGGCATGTCTCGGCTTCTCCACTTTCTCCCTACAGTCCGGAATTGCCGCCACCGCTGATACCCTATATCTATTCGCAGCAGGAATTAAAGCGCCTGCTCGACGTGGCTCCGGCGGCATGCAGTCCATACGGTCTGCTGGATGCATATGTTTTGCGTGCACTCATTCTGATTCTGTATGGCGCTTGCCTGCGCCATGGCGAAGCCTTGCGGCTAACCATGCAGGACGTCAATCTCGACGAAGCCGTCCTGCATGTGCACGAGAGCAAATTCTATAAATCGAGGCTGGTTCCGCTAGGCGCAGATCTGAATAGTGCGATGCGAACCTATGCCCGGCAACGCAACCAGAGATTTGGGCAGGCACCGGCTGCGCCGTTCTTCTGTTTCCGCGATGGTCGCCCTGTGACCCAGAAAGCTGTGTGCAAGGCCTTTCAGCGACAGCGCGCCCTGGCAAACATCCAACGCGAAGGCGGTGCGTCCTGCCAGCCGAGGCTGCATGATTTGCGGCACTCAGGCGCAGTGCACCGGCTAATCGCCTGGTATCGCGGTGGCGTGGAGTTGCAACTGTTGTTACCGCAACTGGCCACCTATCTCGGCCACATCGATCTCGCGAGCACCCAGCGCTACCTCACTCTGACGCCCGAGTTGCTGAATGAAGCGGGCACGCGCTTTGAAACTTACTTCCTTGAGGTGCATCATGAATAACTCATCTCTGCTGGGTCCGTGGATCCGGCGGTTCCTGATCGAGTATCTGGTGGGCGAACGTAACCTTGCAATCAATACGCAAAAAAGTTACCGCGACATGCTCATGCTGTTGCTTCCGTATCTGGCCGCCAAGGTCGACAAACGGATCGACCGCCTGAGCGTTGATGATCTCTCCGCGCAAATGGTCCGCCTGTTCCTGACGCACATGGAAGAACAGCGCCACTGTATGGTCAGCACACGAAATCAGCGGCTCGGCGGCATCCATGCGC
The DNA here is from genome assembly GCF_001634365.1 of Paraburkholderia phytofirmans OLGA172. Taxonomy (NCBI): domain Bacteria; kingdom Pseudomonadati; phylum Pseudomonadota; class Betaproteobacteria; order Burkholderiales; family Burkholderiaceae; genus Paraburkholderia; species Paraburkholderia phytofirmans. Next base: position 130,649 of record NZ_CP014580.1, on the reverse strand, counting down.
TGGCTCGTTTCATCGGCGAACATGCACCGGAATACGTCGAATGGTGGGCACAGATTCATCTGATTCCCGTCAAGAGAACCAGTCGGCCGGAGATCAGCTACCTTAGCAGGCAGGAAATGGACGCCCTGCTCGCAGCCTCTGACATGAATACAGCACAGGGGCAGCGCGAACATGCGTTACTGCTCTTCATGTTTAATTCAGGAGCGCGTGCAAGCGAAGCCGCGCAGCTCAGGATTGGCGACATTGACTGGCACACGCGTTCGGCCAGCATCGTCGGCAAGGGGAACAAACATCGCCGCTGCCCGCTCTGGAAATCCACAATCGAGGCGTTGCGCTCACAGACTGAAGGCAGGGCCGCCGCCGAACCTGTGTTCCTCAACCGCTTCCACCAGACGATGACGCGCTCCGGCATTCATGCTCTGGTGAAGCGCTGCGCTATTCGTGCTGCAGCCAGCGCGCCGTCACTCGCCGGCAAGAATGTGCACCCACATGTGATTCGGCATACAACCGCTTCGCTACTACTGCAGGCCGGTGTCGACATCAATACGATACGCGGCTGGCTTGGGCACGTGTCGTTGGAGACGACCAACATCTATGCCGAGATCAACCTGGAAACAAAGGCGCGGGCGCTGGCGACATGCGAAGTGCAAGGCAATGCCGAAGTACAAAAACAATGGCGTGATCAGCCCGACCTGATGGCCTTCCTCCGCACCCTGTAGCCGAATAATATGTGCTGTTCGATTTCCGCAAAGACGCTGCCTTCGCCTCGTTGGTTATCGACCAGCACATTTTTTTTACCACACCATACTCGTTGTTATGGGCTCGAGCCCATAACAACGAGAAGGGTCGCGTCGAAAGGGCTATACGGTTTGTACGCGAGAATTTCTTTGCCGCGCGCAAATTCGTCGACCTCGACGACCTCAATGCCCAGGCCGCCCTCTGGTGCGCTGGACCTGCGGCTGATCGACCGTGCCGGGAAGAGCCCACAATCACCGTGCGTGAGGCCTTCGCCCGCGAACAGCCCAGCCTGCTCGCCTTGCCGGCGAATCCGTATCCGTGCGAGCTACAACTGGCCGTGAAGGTCAACAAGACGCCTTACGTACGTTTCGACCTGAACGACTACACGATCCCACATACGCACGTGCGGCGCACGCTCACGGTACGGGCCGATCCGCACCAGGTACGCATTCTCGACGGCGCCGATCTGCTCGCCACCCATGTGCGAAGTTACGATCGCGGCGCACAGATCGAAATTGCCACACATATCGACGCCCTCGTTGCACGCAAACGCGAGGCCCGCCATCATCGCGGCCTTGACCATCTGGCCCAGGCGGCACCGGCCAGCCAGACGCTGATGCTGCGCGCCGCTGAACGGGGCGGCAACCTGGGCAACATCACCGCCAATCTGCTGCGCCTGCTTGACCGCTATGGCGCCTCCGAACTGCAGGCGGCCATTGAGGAGACTCTCGCCAGTGGTGCTGCACCTCATCCGAATCCGGTTCGTCTGGCGCTGGAGCGCCGGCGCGAGGCACGCAAGCTGCCTCCGCCAGTGGCCGTCCCGATGCCGGAACACGTGCGCAGGAAGGACACGCTGGTGACACCCCATCGGCTCGACATTTACGACCAGATCACCGGAGGCACCGATGAACGCGCCTGATGATCTGCAAAACCGCGCGCACGCCTTGCGCCTGTATGGACTGATAGCACACTGGCCCGATGTGGTGGCCGAGCCGTGGGTCGCGCCATTGCTGCGCTGGGAAGAGGACGAGCGCGGACGCCGTTCTCTGGAGCGACGCATCCGCGATGCCCATCTGGGCAGCTTCAAACCGTTGTGCGACTTCGACTGGGCCTGGCCCAAACGGTGCGATCGCGCTGTCGTCGAAGAGTTGATGGCGCTCGAGTTCGTCAAGGACACCGCGAACGTCGTGCTGATCGGCCCGAACGGCGTCGGCAAATCGACACTGGCGCTCAATCTCGCCTATCAGGCAATCGTGCATGGCCACACTGCCTTGTTCACCACCGCCGGCCAGATGCTCGGAGAACTGGCCGCGCTCGATAGCGATTCGGCCTTGCGCCGCCGGCTGAACCGCTATGCCTCACCCGACGTCCTTGTGGTCGATGAAGTCGGCTACCTCTCGTACTCGAACCGCCACGCCGATCTGCTGTTCGAACTCGTCAGCCGGCGGTACGGTGTCGCGTCGACAGTGGTTACGACAAATCGACCGTTCGGAGAATGGCATGAGGTGTTTCCGAACGCGGCTTGCGTCGTCTCCCTTGTTGACCGACTGGTGCATCGTGCGGAAGTCGTTGTGATCGAGGGCGAGTCCTATCGTGTGAAGGAGGCGCGTGAACGCGCTGAGCAGCGCACGAAGAAACGTACTGCGGCCAAGGCCGAGAAGAAGACATCATGACGCGCCTTCACCTGCCTTCCGGAATTACTTGTGGGCTCGACTTCCTGATTCCGGACGACTGGTCCGCCGATCAGGCGCTCGCTGTCGTCGAACTCATCGACGATCTACGCGAGCGAATCTGCATGCACTATCAGGTCCAATTGCATGAACAGCTGCACGAACAACGCGGCCCTCCCGTGAACGCTCACCTGAACGACGTCGACGATCCATTCTGATGAGCATCACTCTACAGTAGGCGCCGGTAACGGCCCCTACTCGTTGACGCTCCTTAACCTTGTGCCGCCGTTTAGGGCCGGATTTGCACCGCCGCTAACAGCAAGGCGATTCTGATCGCGACATCGGGCGTAGCGGCCTGATGGGTCGCAAGAAGTTGACCGCTGTTCGTCGTATGGCCGACGAGCGCGGCTGGCTGAATCCCGGGCAGCCGTTGCCTGACGATACCGTGATTGCCGGCGTGTTTGGCCGCACTCCACATTTGCCGAGCACATGCGTGTCCACGCTCGAGCCGTTTCGCGAGCAGATCCGTGACTGGCATGACGCCGGCGTTCAGGGCACAACGATTCACCACGCGCTGAAACGCAACCATGGCTACACCGGCAGCTACTCGGCGGTGCGCCGTATCCTGCTGGGCCTGAGGGCGGTTCTGTCGCGATAAGGCGGTAGGGTAAAATTGGGGCATGAAAAATGTGTCCGAAGCGCCGGTGAAGAAAGAACGCATTTGCCGGAAAGCGTTGCCGCCGGGCGTCGCGAAAGTTCTGAAGCGGCTGCATTTCCCTGTGGACGTGATCCTGCTGTGGGCTCTGGTGCAAATAGCGGAGGTTGTCGAGCAAGATGGTTTTGATAGGATGCCTCACTGAGCCGAGAGGACCGCATTCCAAACCGCAGGCACAGTGATATCCTTGACGCGCAGTTGGGTGAGGCTAAATTGTCCTTTGCGAATGCGATGCATCAATTCAACGCCCGCAAGCGTGATCGTGGCGTTCTTGAATTGCTTGAAACCAAGCATGACGTTCGTCCTTGACTTGATGTTGCGATGGTCTTGCTCGACTTGGTTGTTCAGGTACTTCGAGGACCGGACGTTGGTGTCTTCGGGAAGCACGCCGTCTTCCTTCATCTCACGAATCGCGCGATGCGAAGCCGCGGAGCCATCGAGAGTGATGGTTTTCGGGGGCTGGCCCTGATGCTTGATGGCCTTCTTGAAAAATGCTTTTGCTGCGGCCACGTCGCGTTTGGCGCGGAGCATGAAGTCTACTGTCTGGCCTGCCCGATCCACCGCGCGATAAAGGTAGGCCCATTGGCCACGCAGTTTGATATACGTCTCATCGACACGCCAGGACTGACCGGTGGGCGTGCCAAAACGGTTCCAGCGTTTGACGAATTCGGGCGAATAGCGCTTCACCCAACGCAAGATCGTGGTGTGCGCCAGCGACAGTCCTCGCTCGGCCATCATTTCCACCAGATCTCGCAGGCTGAGCTTGTAGCGCAGGTACCAGCGAACACACAGGATGATCACCTCGCGATCAAAGTGGCGCCCCGCGAACAACTCCTCCAGACCCTTAAACTTACTCATCGTCGGCTCTCAAACTCGTTCGGCCCGAGACTGTAACCGTTTCGACCACGCTATTTGCATCAGAGCCGTCTAATTTCCTCGGACAGGTCGATAGGAGGACAATCCGGAATCGACGAGGAAAAAGAGCAAGATGACAAGAAGGCTCCGACAATTTGACGCCAGCTTCAGGCTGGAAGTAGTTCGCATGGTACGAGACCAGGGGTTATCGGTCAGCGAGGTTTGCCGGTCGATGGACCCTTGTTGGGTTCTGGTGCAAATAGGGTCGGCGAATAGGTTAGAGTTGCCGGAGCAAAACGAACCGATGACCTACGATGAGCAAGCTGAAAAGTCTGGACGAGCTGTTCGCTGGACGCCATTTTGATCGGGAGATCATCATTCTGTGTGTTCGTTGGTACCTGCGCTACAAGCTCAGTCTGCGCGATCTTGTCGAAATGAGGTTCTGTCGCGATAACGGCGGACGGACAATTCTGATCGATATCGTAGGACTGCTTACATAACCAGCGAGTAGAACTGCTCGGCGGCTGATGGATGGGTGTCTTTTTCCGCCCGCATTTGTCCTTTGCGAATCATGTGCATGACCTCGATGCCAGACAGAATGATGCGCGCGCACCGAAAATCCTTGAAGCCCAGCATCGGTTTGACGATACGTTTGATGGCCCGGTGATCCTGCTCCACAATGTTGTTCAGGTACTTGCATAGCCGAATCCTGATCGGTGTTTCCCGCTCGGCATTGATCGCCTGAAGAGCGGCCAGATTCGCGCCGCTTTTGTCAATCGTCACAGTCTCCGGCGCGCCGTTCTGGTCGATTGCCTTTTCGAAATATCGTCGCGCAGCAACCTTGTCCCGACGGGCCCGAAACAAAAAGTCGACCGTGTCTCCGGCCTTGTCCAAAGCGCGATACAAGTATTTCCACTGGCCGCGCACCTTGATGTACGTCTCGTCCATCCGCCAGCTCTTGCCCACCGGGCGCTTGTGCTTGCGGAAGGCTTTTTCGAACAGCGGCACCAGCGTGATCACCCATCGGTGCACGGTCGAATGATCGACCTCGATACCGTGTTCCGCAATCATCTCTTCGAGATCACGCAGACTCAGCGAATACGCCACGTACCACCGAACGCACAGCAGGATCACGTCCACAGGGAAATGCAGCCGCTTCAGAACTTTCGCGACGCCCGGCGGCAACGCTTTCCGGCAAATGCGTTCTTTCTTCACCGGCGCTTCGGACACATTTTTCATGCCCCAATTTTACCCTACCGCCTTATCGCGACAGAACCCGCCACAGCAGGTACGGTTCGCCGCGCAGCGTCACAAATACCTCGTCGAGGTGCCAGGTCGAACCCGGCTTGCGACGTACGGATTTCATACGATGCGCAAAGCCCGCGCCGAACTTGTCGCACCAGCGGCGGATCGTCTCGTAGCTGACAATCACGCCGCGTTCGAACAGCAGTTCCTCGATATCACGCAGCCTGAGCTGAAACCGGAAGTACCAGCGAACTGCGTGGCTGATGACCGCTGCCGGGAACCGATGACCGTGGTAAAGCGATTTTGCTTTCTTCATTGTGTAATCTTACGCGGCAGCCTCGTTAACGTGACAGAGCCGTTGCCGGTGCTGGAGAAAGCGTTTCGTCATCGCAAGCGCCCCGTCGGCAAGAGCTGGCGCGTCGATGAGACCTACATTAAGGTACGGGGCCAGTGGAAATACTTGTACCGCGCCGTCGACAAGGCCGGTCACACCATCGATTGTCTGTTACGGGCCCATCGTGACAAGGCTGCGGCGAAGCGCTACTTCGAAAAATCGATCTCCCATAATGGCGAACCCGAGACGGTAATGATCGACAAAAGCGGCTCCAATCTGGCTGCGCTGGAGGCCCTCAATGCCGAGCGCGACACGCCGATCAAGGTCCGCCAGAACAAGTATCTGAATAATCTCATCGAACAGGACCACCGGGCGATCAAGCGCCGTACCCGGCCGATGCTGGGGTTCAAGAATTTTCGTTGTGCCCGCATCATCCTGTCGGGCATCGAAACGATGCATATGATCAGGAAAGGGCAGATGAAAGCTGATGGCGTCTCACGAACTGCCGCCGAGCAATTCTATTCGTTGGTCATGTAAGGAATCCTTAAAATTGCGCAACTTTTCGCCTTGCCAGGGCGCGATCAAATCTGAAGTGCAACACCTTCCTCGTGTAAGGTGCGCACATGCAAAAAAGAAGAACGTATCAACAGCTTCAGCCTGAAGAGCGCATGACCATTGCAAGCATGAAGCAGCAGGGTTCGAGTGTTCGGGCCATGGCCCGAACACTCGGGCGCCCGGCATCAACTGTGAGCCGCGAGCTGACCAGGAACACGTGTTCTGTCGTGGGCTATGCGTCTGCCCCGGCGCAGTGGCTCAGCACGAGCCGACGCGAGGCTGCGCGCACATGTCCCAAGCTGCACCCTCAAAGCATGTCGTGGCGCGTCGTACTCACCCTGCTGGAATGGAAGTGGTCGCCCCAGCAGATCTCAGGTACGCTCAAGCGCATGTGGCCCAACGATCCGACCCAGCACGTCTCGCACGAGACCATCTACACCGCCATCTATGCCCAGCCACGCGGTGAGCTGCGCCGTCAGCTGATCGCCTGTCTGCGCCACGGCCACAGCACGCGGATGTCACGCAAGCGGGGCACTGACCGGCGCGGCCAGATCCCCGACATGGTGAGCATCCATGTGCGGCCGCCTGAGGTCTACGACCGGGTGATGCCAGGTCACTGGGAAGGTGACTTCATCAAGGGCGCCGGCAACCAGTCTTCCGTCGGCGTGCTGGTTGAGCGCACCAGTCGCCTGGTGCTGCTGGCGAAGATGGAAGACGCCACCGCCGCCTCGGCACTGGCGGGCTTCACTGCCAAACTGAATTCGATCGCCGCCCCACTGCGCCAGAGCTTCACCTACGACCAGGGTAAGGAAATGACCCGGCATCAGGAGCTCAGCGCCGCCACCGGCGTGCGCGTGTACTTCTGCGATCCGCACAGTCCATGGCAACGCGGTACCTGCGAGAACACCAACGGGCTGCTGCGGCAGTATCTGCCGAAGGGTACTGACCTCTCGATCTACAGTCAGGACGAACTCGATGCCATCGCCGACAGCCTCAACAGCCGACCTCGCGCTACCCATGCATTTCATTCGCCATTCGAGGTCTTCGAACGTATGCTCGCAACCGCTTCGATACACTCAGCTTCCATTCATTAGCCCCTGTTGCGCTTCACTCTTGAAACCGCCCAGCCTTATCGCGACACAACCTTCCAAACCGCTTGCGGAGCCGGATGTCCTGAAATTCGCTCTCTACAATCTCGTGATCCAGCCATGCTTCGTCATCCGCCTGTTCTTTCCTTGCCATTCTTAGGATCGTTATCCTAAACGTTTTCAGATTAGCAGAATTTATGATCAAGATGTGGGTAATCGCAAGCTTCTCGGATTTGTTTACAACCCATTCGTCATGACTTGTGTGTAATGCGATGACTGCAGAGAGATTATCAGATAACCTTCTGGTTGATTAATGGAAAATTCTCACTCCCCAGAATTTTCAGACAAAGCCAGAAACGCCAAAAATGCGGCTTGCGCTGTCGCATGAACCGCCTGCAAGGCATTAGGCAGGGGAGCTTCGAGTTCATTAGGCACAAGCTCATTAAAAAGCAATTCTTTCATTTCGGCGGCGATCGGTTCGATTGAATACGTATTGTTCAGCTCTAATTTGCCGTGTGGTGTTGAGTAATTGTAATATTCACTCTGCTGACTGGCTGAGACCACATCAACTGACTTTGGCTGCCAATTTGAATAAACGCCCAATTTACTTTTTTCAGTAATCATGCCGACAATATGAGATGGTGTTTGGTTATTCGTAACAGGATCGGGTGCAGTTGCAAAATCAAATGTAGAAGACAGAACTTCATCGGATGCAAATAGAGCGTAATCGCGACCTGGCTCATTATAGGATTTCAGTAACGGAAACATATCGTAACGGCCCCGGTAAATTGTAGCCAAATCGCCCCGCATCCAGGAACGACTGCCACCATAGGCAAAACTTACCAACATGGGCATTATATCGACAGAGGAGGTTAATTGTGTGCGAATCGTGTCAATGTCGCCGGTAAATCGACCTGTAGGATCGAACACAATCAATGGTACCCGAATCGCTTCGGCATACAAAGAGCCCGCCTTGCCGGCCACTAAACCGTGAGAACCCGCATAATCGCCGTGGTCGGACGTAAAAATGATGATGGTGTTGCTAGCTACGTTTTTTGGAAGCGATTGAATTACCTGGCCGATTTTATGATCCACAATAGACATGAGCAAGGTATACGTATCCATCGATCGCTGCCAGTAGCTATATGGCGAAAGTCCGATGCCATAATTTCCAGCCAGGGAATAGCCAGGATACGTAGTGGTGTTTGGATAAGGTGCGATAGAAAAATTTGTGCTTTCCACACTGCCAGAAACGCCTCCAAATTGCATCTCGAAAAATTGTCTTGTCACCGATTGCCATGCAGGCTTATTGGCTCGCAGCCTTTCAAGGGATTCCCAGTTGGGTGGAATGCTTGGATACCCATAGCTGGGAGGATTGGCCAAAACGTTAGTTGACCAAATTACAGATTCAGCACAAACTTGCACAGAATAATTAGCGTGCTGGTTATAATCATCTGGATTCAATTTGCTGATTGAGTTGTCAAATAAATTGGTGAAGGTTTGATATTCCGTGCCCGCGGGAAAAAATTCTTGATCATGCGGGTTTACAAAGCCGACCGTAAGGCACCAAGGTTGATCGCCGGGATGTTTATTGCTAAGCCAGGCGGACGCCTGATCAGCGATATATCCATCGCTGTAATAGGGACTCGATGGGTTGTTCATGTCACCATAAGTGCCTTGCAAATTAAAACCTGTTGGATCAGGGTCGGTAAGCCCCTGAAAACCAAACAAAGAAAGGAGACCTTTCCCATCAGGTTGATGAGGGACAGATAAATGCCACTTTCCAATATAGGGAGTCGCATAGCCAGCATCTTGAAATAACTTCCCATAGGTTGGAAAGCCCGGATGGAGCGGTGGAGAGTCGGATATATTTGTGCTGGGATTTGGGATGATCGTCGTAGCCATCCAGGTTTGGTGACTATAAAGTCCGGTAACCAATACGCCGCGAGACGGAGAGCACATTGTGGCAGCGGAATTGTGATTTGAAAACTTTACCCCGCCGCTCCATAATGAAAAGGTATTTGGCATGAATTTATGCATAAACTGAGCCGCGCTTGTGACTCCGGTGGGAAAAACAGTCGGGAAGCGCAATTCATCAACAACTATAAATAAGATATTGGGTCTAGCTGATCCGGGTGAAGATCCTTCATTCCCGTGGGCAGGTAATATCGAGCTAGCCGCGACCGCAGCTGCACCTTTTAATACATTGCGCCTTGACAAATTCACATTGCCAGTATGCGGGGCAACCTTGGATTTATCTTGCTCGTCATCGGTTAAATTGGTGAGAGTTCGCTTGGGTAACATTTTTGCCTCATTTGTTTAGCATTTAGTTTCTATCGCAATTGGGGGCTGGCAGCTTCCTGGCCGTGTCCTTTGCCCCTTAACAAACTACGGATTAAAGAAAATGAACAGAAGACTGCTCCGTCCAGTCAATGATGGGCAGGAGGCGTGCCAAGGACGGAGGGCGGCAACCGAGTCAAATACTGGTGTTTGCGGGGCAATGCCATTGATTGCCAGGTTCTTGCCCAGGCAGCGTCCTCCATAGCATGGAACCTCTTCCACGACATGGCCATGTCGTTACAGATAACTCACACTCGCGACCGCGTTTTGCGGAGAGTGGCCAATATGGCCCAACCACTCATGAGGACAATATTAGGCGAAGGACAGCTATGTTTTTCGGACAAGTGCCATAAGGATCAGACAATTTTGGGCAGGTGCCAGGGTTCTGTCGCGATAAGGCGGTAGGGTAAAATTGGGGCATGAAAAATGTGTCCGAAGCGCCGGTGAAGAAAGAACGCATTTGCCGGAAAGCGTTGCCGCCGGGCGTCGCGAAAGTTCTGAAGCGGCTGCATTTCCCTGTGGACGTGATCCTGCTGTGCGTTCGGTGGTACGTGGCGTATTCGCTGAGTCTGCGTGATCTCGAAGAGATGATTGCGGAACACGGTATCGAGGTCGATCATTCGACCGTGCACCGATGGGTGATCACGCTGGTGCCGCTGTTCGAAAAAGCCTTCCGCAAGCACAAGCGCCCGGTGGGCAAGAGCTGGCGGATGGACGAGACGTACATCAAGGTGCGCGGCCAGTGGAAATACTTGTATCGCGCTTTGGACAAGGCCGGAGACACGGTCGACTTTTTGTTTCGGGCCCGTCGGGACAAGGTTGCTGCGCGACGATATTTCGAAAAGGCAATCGACCAGAACGGCGCGCCGGAGACTGTGACGATTGACAAAAGCGGCGCGAATCTGGCCGCTCTTCAGGCGATCAATGCCGAGCGGGAAACACCGATCAGGATTCGGCTATGCAAGTACCTGAACAACATTGTGGAGCAGGATCACCGGGCCATCAAACGTATCGTCAAACCGATGCTGGGCTTCAAGGATTTTCGGTGCGCGCGCATCATTCTGTCTGGCATCGAGGTCATGCACATGATTCGCAAAGGACAAATGCGGGCGGAAAAAGACACCCATCCATCAGCCGCCGAGCAGTTCTACTCGCTGGTTATGTAAGCAGTCCTACGATATCGATCAGAATTGTCCGTCCGCCGTTATCGCGACAGAACCCGCCAACACGCTACCTGGGGACGTAGAGGGCCATGTTCACACCGTGTTGCATGATGATGTGCACCGTCGCACTGATGACAAAGGTCACGAAGGACGCCACGCCTAGGGAAGAAGAACACCTTCCGTTTTCATCCCCTACACGATGCAGCACTGCTGCCATTGCTATCCATGCCACACCGAAGCTGATTCCGGCGAGCACGTCAGAAAACCAGTGCACGCCCAGATAAAGGCGTGAGAACGAAATCAGAAGAATGAAGAGTGCGGTGACAGTCGCAATACGTAGCCGTGCCGCGCTGCCCCACGCGCGCGCAACGAAAAACGCCAGAAAGCCATAGGTGACGACGCTCAGCGTCGCATGATTGCTGGGAAAGGAAAATCCCTGTATGCCTTCGTACATCGATGACGGTCGCGCACGGCGCATGGCAAACTTCAGCGTGACGACGAAGACCTGTGCAAACAGGACCGTCAGAATCCAGTAAGCAGCGCTTCGCAGCCGCCTCTGGCCCACGAACCACGCAAGCACGACGAGGATGACTGGAATGGTGACGGCAGCATCGCCCAGTTCCGAGGCGGCAACCATAAGGGAGTCGAGTAGCGGGAAACGGATAGATTGGAGCGCCGCGTGAATCCTGACGTCGACCGCAACAAGCGGGTCCCCACTCACGACATCCTCCAGCACGCCAAGGAAAAGCCACGTACCACCTACGGCTAGTACGCCGGCAACGAGCAGGTTGCGAATTCCGATGCGCTTGAAGAGCAAACGCCAGTTCATGCTTTACCGCCAGACGTCGTTGTCCTCGCGACGAGCGCAATCAGCGTCGCGATACAGAATCCAGCGCCTGCATAGAACGTTGTGCCTGCTCCAAACCGGTCCCAGAGCTCGCCGGCGACGAGACTTGCCACAAGCGTTGCCAATCCGCTCGTGACGTTGAAGAAGCCAAACGCTGTCCCTTTCAGCTCGGGCGGCGCTACTTGCGCGACCATGGTCGCCAGCAGACCTTGCGTGAGCCCCATGTGCAGGCCCCACAGAGCGACGCCGAGCAGCACGAGTGGCCAGTGGCTTCCGTGCGCAAGCACGACATCCGACATAATCAGCACGACGAGACCCATGGCTAGCAGTCGGGTGTGGCTCATCACGTCGGCTAACTTGCCAAAGGGGTAAGCCGACGCCGAATACACCAGGTTCATCACGACCATGACGAGCGGCACTAGCGCCACGGGTACGTCGCCTTGCATGGCGCGCAGGACGAGAAACGCCTCACTGAACCGTGCGAGTGTGAACACCGCGCCGACAAACACTACCCACCAGTACGACCTGCTCAGCTTCTTCAGGTTTTCGAGCTTCAACGGATTGATGCGTTTCGCACCTGACGGATGCGGCGGCTCCCTGACGCCGATTACAAGCAACGTTACGGCGGCGATGCCTGGAATCACGGCCACCCAGAACACCAGACGGAAGTTGTTTGACCAAAGCAGCATCAACACGACGGCCAGTAATGGACCGACGAAGGCGCCGATGGTGTCCAGCGCCTGGCGGAGGCCATACGCGGCACCACGCAGATGCGGGGGCGTGATATCCGCTACGAGCGCGTCGCGCGGGGCCCCCCGCAGACCTTTCCCGATTCGGTCCGCGACGCGCGCCGTCAGGACAATTCCTGCCGTCGGGGCAAGTGCAAAAAGCGGCTTGCTGAGTGCGCCCATGCCGTAACCAATGACGGCGAGCCATTTCCGGTTGCCAAGATAGTCGCTCAGTGCACCGGAAAAGACTTTCACGATGGGCGCAGTCGCTTCCGCGACACCTTCAATGAGGCCAACCATCATGGCGCTCGCTCCCAGACTCGTCACCAGGAACATCGGTAGGAGGCTGTGGATCATCTCCGACGAGATGTCCATGAACATGCTGACGAAGCCGAGCATCCAGATGCTACGAGGAATCTGGCTGAGCGTGCGGGCGGGAGGCTTGATGTCGGTCTGCATTTTTCTCGATTCTGGAATTGTCCGGTTCGACGGTGGCATGGTCGCACGTCGACGCGAAATCAATATGAAGCGCTACCGGTGATATCGGGCGACGTTCCAGCCCGACGGGTCCAGGTTACCTTCCGACGCTGCTTTGCACGCCTGCACACGTAGAGGGCCGGTAACAGGTTTGTACCTGGCAGACCGTTCCAGACCAGGCCGCTCAGCGTAACGATAGCCGGACCCTGTTCCGATGCCGCTCCCTTGTCGAAGCCACGAGCCGTAGGCGACAGACGTGGCGATGCCGTCAGGACGGTCCGCGGAATTGGCCGAAAGCGCACCTCGACCGCGTCGCGTACAGCGTCAACTACGGAGAATCCTTGCGCTTCGTTCCGCTTCACCAGTCGCAGTAACACGATGCCGTAATTCAAACTCACCCCAATCACGGTAGGGAAGACAATCAGGCCGATGGCGTTCAGTCCAGCGCCGCTCACCACAAGGGCGACTGCCCCTCCCGGGAACGCGAGTGGCATTTGCAACAATATCAGGCCAGGTACTAGCAAACCGTCGAACCGCAACGTCAGTATGCCCAGCGTTAGCGCCACCATTGCCGCGACGCCGACATTTAGGGCAGCACACTTGAACTGCGTCTACAGACCGCCAAATTTGACTTCGTAACCCGCAGGCAGGGAAAGCGTCGCGAGCGCTCGTTTAGAAGGTGAACTGACCTGGTCGAGCGGTGCGGTGGGTGTCGCCAGTATCTCCACGACCCGCAGTCCATTCAGATGCCTTATGACATTTGGTCTGGTCGTCACATTGACGTCGGTCGGATTTTCCAGGCGCTTCTGAGAAGCACGTTTCAGGGCTCACCGGTCAGTTCTTGCACGTCCTGCTGGAAACCAGCGCGGAAGCATGGTGGTCAAGACACCATCCTTGAGGACGACATGATGGTAAAGAGCAGCGAGTGCGTGAAGTCCTGCGAGCCACATGATCGCGTCGCCGAGCCACTTGTGGACCGATGCGAAGGTTGCGCCCGCATTGTGTGAAGCGCCGAGTAAAGGTGGAATTTCGACCCCGGCGACGAGCGCCAGAGGATGTCCTTCGAGCCACGCGCCGGCGATGGCTGTCAGCGGAAGTGCAAGGAGAAGCATATACAGCAGCCCCTGGACGACAGTTGCCATGACACGCATCCAGCGCGAAACCGGAGGAGGCTCGGGTCGAGCATCGATAGTCCGCCACAGCAAGCGGATGACGGCCAGCGTGAACACGCACAATCCCAATGTCTCGTGGAGTCGCCGGTCGAACTCGTGGACGGAGGAGTACACGCGCTGCTCTGGTCCGCCGGGCCCATACATGAATGCCACGAGGACAAGAATTGCCGTACACCAGTGGAGGAATTGGGCGATCGAACCGTAGCGGGTGCCAGTGATTTTCCCCATGGTGTTTCCCCTTTGCTGATCAGCGAGCGTCAAATGGGTAATCAGCATTATTGCAGACGAAGAGCCGCGTAGCCAGAAGACTACGCCACCCTCCATTTATTGATGCGCCATTCACGCAGGCGCTGCAAACGGGCTGGCCAGCGAAGTATGGTGACCTTGCGTCATGACGAATGACGGGCGCGCGAGTTCGGCTGACTCGGATTACTTCGGGGCATCTCGCCGTCATCGCAGACTAGTAACATCTCCAGAAAATTCGTTTCAAGGATGGTTTCGTCCTCGTCTTCGGCGCCGAATCGCCAACGCAACTCGCGGGGAGCACTGGCTCGCGTGTCGTTCTGGAATTACCAATCCCGACGTATGTTCGGTCGCTCAAACGAATCTCGCCGTTCAAGCCGGATGCGAGCCGTTGCGGACGCATTTGACCTGCATCAATATGCATCGCCAGCCCAGACGTAGGCTGATACAGGGACTCGTCTTTACCTTCCTGTCATCCGAAACATCGTCCTGGGTACACAACATGAAAAAGCTTCTGGTTGCAGTAGCGATCGGCATGACACTAAACACACCTGTGCTGCATGCGGCTACCAGGAATACGAGTCCACCACAAGCCGCCTCCAGCCCCCAGGCTGAAGACCCGGCTGAATTCGACAAGAACGTGGCGCAATGGCAGGAGAAGATGAATGAGATGCAGGCGCAGATGGACCAGCTTCGTAAGGCCCAGGATCCGAAAGAGCGTCAAAAGCTGCTCGATGAACATTGGGCCACCATGCAGGGTGCAATGTCCATCATGCATGGTATGTGGGGTCCTCGAATGATGGGTCCGGGAATGATGGGTGGCGCAGGGCAGGGCGGGGGACATATGGGTGGCTATTATTCGCATATGACGCCTGGGCAACTTCGGCAGCGGCAATACATGACTGACCAGTACCTGCGGATGCAGCAGGAGATGATGAGCAACATGATGTGGCAGCAACGGTACCGGATGGGACCGCCACCTGCTGGAACGCAGTAAATGTATTAACGTCGAGCGAAACTTTGGCTACCAGGAGGTTCCGAAGCATCGCCTGCCGGCAATCGGCCGGTTTCCAACGCTAGCCAGGCTACAGGAGCAGAGATGAGCGGCATTCCGGACTACAAGGAACTCACGAACGCAGTTGCTTCTCAAATGCGGGCGATGCGCACTTCGCAATCTGATCTGATGAATGCATTCGGCCAGCTTGCTGCTGCAGGTACGAAAGACGGCCCACTGGACCGGAAGACGCGGGAGGTAGTGGCACTGGGGATTGCGATTGCCAGTCGTTGCGATGATTGCATCGGTTTTCACGTGCAGACACTGGTGAAACTCGGCACGACGAGAGCCGAAATCGAGGACGTGCTCGGCACCGCAGTCTATATGGGAGGTGGCCCGTCGATGATGTACGCCACCCATGCGCTTGGAGCGTTTGAGCAGTTTTCGTCCTGAACGGGCTCGACGTATCTGCTCTCCCTGGCCTCATTCGCCCGGAGCGCGCGATGCTAATCAGATCCCGGCGGCACCATACCGGGGTGATGCGCCATATGTCCGTCCATTGCGTCGATGCCGTGGTCCGAGAGCTGTGCATCGAACCACACGTGAAGCGCGGACACCAATCCGGGGTCACCGCTGCGAAAGATCAGTTCGCCCCCGCCGTCCACGTCCCTGTAAACAATCAATACCTGACCTGGCTTTGCCGCGCCGAGCTGCGATAAACCGGGCATGTCCGCACCGTGAATCCGGGCTGGCGCCGAAAAGTTGCCACGCCGAAACTCGGCCTGGATTTCACGTAGGTGCATTCGGATCAGCTTGGTCTGCACTACCCCCCTGCGTCACACTAGATGTCGGTGTGCCAAGAAGGAAAGCGACAGTACGTCGCTGTACATGCTGTATCCGTGATGGGGGCCGGCCCCTCGGTGTCGCCGATCAGGCGGTGATACCAAACCACCCAGAGCTGCACTCGTTAAGAGCGGGTGTGGTGAGCGTCTGTGGAAAAGGCGGGATGAATCCCGTCAGGTGTGCAGTAAGGAGGCGAACGAAAGTGAACCATCGAAGAAGTGTCGATAATTGCAATGATGTCAAAACCGAGGACTCGACAACGCCTCGGGATCAGTCAAACGGCAACCTGAAGGTGGGTTTGACGGCATCCGGCATAGAGGTGGCGCGACCTTTCTGCAGGCGTGGATATGGAACTTGGGAACCTGTCGTCTCGATGTCAAGGGAGAAACTCAAGCGGAGAACCCGTGAGGGTGAGAGTACCGATGCGAGGCACAGGGGCGGAGTCATGCGTAGTAGCGTTGAAGGGGTTGTAATGACTTCCGGAGCGAAGGCATGACCTTGTCTGGTGGAGATCATGGAACAACTGCGACGCGGGATGATTCCGGGGTTGACGCCAAGTCGTTCGAGATACCCAAGCGATTGATCTGGGAAGCCTGGAAACGCGTGGCTGCCAATCAAGGCGGACCGGGCGTGGACCGGGAGAGTATTGAAACCTTCCGCAATCGTTTGGCGAGAAATCTGTACGCTCTGTGGAATCGAATGAGTTCGGGGAGTTACTTTCCTCAACCGGTCAAGGAGGTGCTGATACCGAAGGGGGACGGGTTTCGTCCTCTCGGGGTACCGACAATCACTGACCGAGTGGCTCAGATGGCGGTCAAGTTACTGGTTGAACCGGGAATCGATGCGATATTCCATTCATCATCGTTCGGTTATCGGCCTAACAAATCGGCGAAGCAAGCTGTTGCGCAAGCGAGAAGGAACTGCTGGCGCTACGACTGGGTAGTCGACATTGACCTGAAATCCTTCTTTGACACCATCGACCACGGGCTTCTCAGGCGTGCGGTAGAAAAGCACGTTTCGGAGCCATGGGCACGACTCTATATCAGACGCTGGCTAGAGAGTCCGGTACAGAAGCAAACCGGGGAGCTGGTTGCCCGGGATCGAGGCACTCCGCAAGGTGGAGTGATCAGTCCGCTATTGGCTAACCTCTTTCTTCACTACGCGTTTGATCGATGGGTTCAGACTGAGCATCCGGAGGTGCCGTTTGAACGGTATGCCGACGATGTTGTCTGTCATTGCAGGACGAAGCAGCAGGCGGAAAAGTTTTTGTCTGCCTTGCGGGCGCGGCTTACCGCTTGTGGGCTTTCGCTACACCCGGAAAAGACGCGCTTGGTTTACTGCAGAGATGGACGACGTCGAGAGGAACATACCCACACTAAGTTCGACTTCCTTGGTTTCAGCTTTCACGCTCGGACAGTGCAAGACCGAGCGGGGCAGTTGTTCACAGGTTTCGGACCCGCGGTGAGTCAAAAGGCGCTGAAGCGTATGTCTCAGGCCATCCGAAGCATGAGTCTTAATCGGAGTACCTCATTGACACTGCGCGAGTTGGCGCGGCGCATAAACCCAATGGTACGGGGATGGGTGAATTACTACGGTGCCTTTTATCCGGAGCCGCTAAAACGGTTCCTGGTCAGAATAGACTTGCGGCTTGGAGGGTGGGCGCGAAACAAGTACAAGCGACTGAGAGGACATAAACGACGATCTTGGGCGTGGCTCAAGCGATGTCGGGAAAGTCTTCCACAGTTGTTCGCGCACTGGGATTTCTGTTTCGCAGAACGGCGGACAAGAGGAGCCGTATGAATCGAGAGATTCACGTACGGATCTGTGAGAGCCTGAGGGGGCAGTTCCCTCGGGCCACTCGACCCTCTGAATTTTCTTAATTTGAAGAACTCAGAGGTGCAGGTTGAATGCGAAACAGACGTATTCTGTCGAATTCAGGGAGCAGGCGCTGGCAAAGGTCCTGCAACGAGGCAACCGGTCCGTAGGAACGGTTGCCTCGGAACTGAACATGAACGTATTAACCTTGAGGAAGTGGATCCGCGTGTCTAACGCCGCAAACCGCAACCCGGGGCCAGTCGATGCACGGCGCCCGGAAGACTGGTCTTTGGAAGAGCGCCTGCTGGCCTTGCAGCAGAGCCATGGGCTGAGCGACGAGGCACTGAACGCGTGGTGCCGTGAACGGGGTCTGTTTGCCCATCACCTGGTCCAGTGGCGCGCCCAGTTCTGCTCGGCCGGCACCGCGAGCAGCGCACGTGCAAACGCTCCAGAGCTGCGCGAGCTGAAACAGGCCAATGCGCAATTGCAGCGCGAACTGAAACGCAAGGAAAAGGCGTTAGCGGAGGCGGCCGCGTTGCTGGTACTTTCAAAAAAGTATCAGGCGCTGTTCGGGGACGAGGACGAATGAGCTCCCCCGAAGAGCGCGCGACATTGCGGGAGCTGATCGGTGAGGCGACGACAGCCGGGGCTCGTCAGGCACGCGCATGTGCCGTGCTCGGACTAAGCGCGCGCACCGTGCAGCGCTGGCAAGGCGGCGGTCCTGAAGCAGTGGATGGGCGCACCTTACGCCATCATGCTGCTGTCCATAAGCTGTCGACCGAGGAGCGCGCTGAACTGCTGGCGGTGGCCAACTCTGTCGAATTTGGTCATTTGCCACCGAGCCAGATCGTCCCTCGCCTGGCCGACCAGGGCCGCTACATCGCCTCAGAATCGACGTTCTACCGGGTGCTGCGTGAAGAGAATCAGCTTGCTCATCGGCGCAGTGAACGACCAGCCCGCGCCCGCAGCAAGCCTCGCGCAGTATGTGCCGACGGGCCCGATCAGTTGTTCAGCTGGGATATTACTTACCGTACGCCCAGCCAGCATAGCCCGCCCGCAAGGGGGTGAAGCTGCTTGAGCATGTCTGGAATGCAGGGCCCGGCAATTTGTTGATGTTATGCCGGGAATGCCCTTTCTCTGCTACGAGAGAAAGTGAGCCGAAGCGGCGGTGACTTGCTGACACTGGCAAGGTGACGTAGTCCGTGGGAAACGGGATTTGCGGCGAATCGGTTACGCCAAGATGAATCGTAAGCGATCGTTCATTGACGCCCTATCGCCACGCGCCCGGAGAGGCGACGATAGTGTCCACTTAAATCGGAGGTGGACACTATGGCAGCAGACAGCAGCGATCTGAACGAGCGCCTGGTAGCAGGCTTTGAGCGAGGCGGGCGCCGCCGGCGCTTCGATCCACAGGCCAAGCGTGAACTGGTACAGGCGTGCTTGCAGCCTGGCGTATCGGTTGCAAGGATGGCGCTGGAGCACAAGTTGAATGCGAACCTGCTGCGCAAATGGATCAGCCAGCATCAGCAGGAGCAAGGCGGGCACGTTGCGACGACCGTGACAGGAAGCGCGATGCCGGCGTTTGTGCCGGTCGTCGCGGTGGACCGAATCGAGAGCGTCCACACGAAGCCTGAGCATGTCACGCTCGCGCCGACGCGCCCAGAGCCTGACCGTGCATTGCCATACACGCCGGCGCCATCGAGACTGATGGCGGAGTTGCCCAACGGCATCACGCTCAGGCTCGAGTGTGCCGGACAGGACGCGACGCTGGTGTCGGTGATGATCGAAACGCTGGGGCGCTGCGATGTTCCGGCTCGACGCTGACCTGAAGGTGTACGTCCATCGCGACGCCGTGGATTTCCGCAAGAGCATCACGGGTCTGTCGGCCCTGGTTGAGCAGGCGCTGGGACTCGATCCGTTCGCCCGGGCCGTCTATGTGTTTCGCAACCGGCGGGCCGATCGCATCAAGTTACTCATGTGGGAGCGCAACGGCTTCTGGCTCATGTTGAAGCGCCTCGAGGCTGACCGTTTTATATGGCCACGCGAAGCGGCCGTACTTGAGCTGACGGTAGAGCAACTTCATTGGCTTCTTGAGGGCATCGACCTGGCGGCGATACGCAAGCATCCGGCGCGGCACTATGCCCGTGTCAGCTGATGGCGTTCGCTGGGGTGTAGCTCAGACGCGACAGAGGACGGCGACGTTACAAATTTACGTAAACCCACGGCGCCTCGGGATTCGCTATGGTTACGCCATGACACGCGCTTCTGTTCAACCCGCTTCGATCACCGCCGAGGAACTCGCCGCGCTCATCGCCGAGCGCGATGCGGTGCTTGCTGAACGCGACGCGTTGCGTGGCGAACTGCGGGTAACGAAGGTCGAGCGCGATCTTCTGAAGGAGCAGCTCAAGGCGTTCGAGCGCCGGCTGTTCGGGGCGAAGAGCGAGGCACGCAGCGCGGATCAGCGTGATCTGTTCCTGAACGAGGCGGAAGCGCTGGCGCCGACGGCGGCGACGCTCCCGGCTCAGGAAGACGAAGTCGACAGCACGCCGGTGGCCGGCCACCGGCGCAAGAAGTCCGGACGCAAGCCGCTCGATCCGGCCTTGCCGCGCGAGGTGATCCGCTACGAACTCTCTGAAGAGGAGCGCATCTGCCCGCACGACGGCAGCGTGCGGGTGGAGATCGGCGTCGAGGTCAGCGAGCAGCTCGACATCATTCCGCAGCAGGTGCGGGTGATCCGTCATGAGCGCGTGAAGTATGCGTGCCCGAGCTGTGATCAAGGCATGAAGGCCACGCCGGCGCGCTCGCGCATCATCCCGAAGGGGTTGTTCACTGAAGCGGCGCTGGCGTGGTTCGTCATCTCGAAGTTCGTGGACGGCTTGCCGCTGTATCGAATCGCTGCACTGCTGCGGCGCTTCGGCGGCGATATCTCGCGCAATACGCTGGCAGCCAGCGTGGTGCGCCTGGGCGAAGCGGTGCAGCCCGTCATCAACCTGATGCGTGATCATCTGCTGGACAGCGAGATCGTGTTTGGCGACGAGACCACGGTGCAGGTTCTCAAGGAGCCCGGACGGGCCCCGCAGACGAAGAGTTACATGTGGGCGCAAATGAACGGCAGCGGGCCGCCGGTGCGGCTGTTCAGTTATGCGCCCGGGCGCAGCAAACAGCTGGGAGCGGACCTGTGGGTCGGCATGCGCCGTGGCGCCGTGCTGATGACCGATGGCTATGAGCCGTATAACGCGATCGCCAGCGCGAACGAACTCGTGCATTTAGGATGCTGGGCCCATTGCCGCCGCTACTTCGTAGAAGCCGAGGCGGTCTTGCCCAAAGAGGCGCGTGGCCGTCATCAACCCGCGACGCAGTTCATCCATCTGATTGGCAAGCTGTACGCGGCGGAGTCGCGTGCCAGCGAAAAACCGCATCGGCGGGCGCGGCTGCGCCGACGCTATAGCCGCGCGGTGCTCGCGCAAATCAAAGCGTTACTGGATCATCACCTCGAGACGACTGCACCCAAGGGCTTGCTGGGCAAGGCGTTGAATTACCTGGCCGGGCAGTGGCCCAAGCTGAACCGCTATGTCGAGAACGAAGCGTGGCCCATCGACAATAACCCTTGCGAAAATTCAATCCGACCCTTCACGGTAGGCCGCCGCTCCTGGCTCTTCGCGGACACGGTGGGCGGGGCGAAAGCGAGTGCCAACCTCTATTCGCTCGTTGAGTCGTGCAAGGCCAATCGCGTCGACATCTACCGCTACCTGACTGATCTGTTCAAGGCGCTGCCCTACGCAAAGAGCGCCGACGACTACGAGGCGCTGCTACCCTGGAAGCTGGGCAAGCGGGAGCACGAAAAAAACGTCTAGGTCAAGTCTGCGGGAGGGACGTGCTTCGCTGATCGCTTACGATGAATCTCTAGGCTGAGCATGGGACGGTTGAGGAACACGAACCTATTAATCCGTACCTGAGGGTTGAAATGTCACCCCTGCCTACACCGTTTAACAGGCAGGACGTGGATCGGTTTCAGTTACAGGTATGAACTGAAATCGCGAGTGTCGATCAGACATATAAGCTGATCGGCATGGGGTCCTGGAGAGCGCGTAGCTAGACCATGACATCCGCGACGACTTGCGGAAAGCAAGGATAAAGGCTGCGATAGGCAACCTCGCCCATGCGTTGAGTCCAGCATGTGAACTGGGGAAGGCTTGCACAGATGCCAAGGGAGTGTGCCCCCGATGATGTGCGAGCTGGCGGAGCCCTCGTAGTAGTCCGAGACCGGGAAAGCCGGCCACATGGCGAAGGGGGGCAGTTTAAGTGGTTTGCTTGGGTCGATTAACTGACCACAATGAGGTGAAGACCTTTGATAATCAGTGAAATGCAAAGCAAACTGGCGACATGGTCAACGGAGAACAAAGAACGCAAGTTCGATCGTCTCCTGAGGCTGGTCGCCGACAGGGCATGGCTTAGTGAGGCGGCTCGTATTACGCTGGCTTCCAGCGGAGCCAAGACGCCGGGCGTCGACGGTATCGACAAGGTTCAGATGGAAGAGAATCTCCAAGCTGAACTCGCGGTGATCCGTACTGAGCTGTTGGCGGGGTCGTACAACCCGCTGCCAGCTCGACGTGTATTAATCCCGAAAGCGAACGGCAAAATGAGGCCTTTGGGCATTCCTTGTCTTCGCGATCGAATTGTGCAGAGGGCCATTCTGATGGTGATGGAGCCGATATGGGAGAGTGATTTCCATTCGGCGTCTTATGGATTCAGACCGGCCCGCAGCGTGCACCACGCGATTCGTGCGGTGAAGCTTCAGTTGCAGGACAGCGGTGAACAAAGCACGTCGGGCCGCTGGGTGATCGAAGGCGATCTCGCCAGCTACTTTGACACCGTTCATCACCGTCCTCTCATGAAGGGAATCCGAAAACGTATCGCCGATCAACGCTTGCTGGCACTGCTCTGGAAATTCATCAAGGCAGGATGCGTTGATCACGGTCTGTTTCGAGCCGCAAGCGAAGGCGTTCCGCAAGGCGGGGTGATTTCACCGTTGCTTTCCAACATCATGCTGCACGAATTCGATGCTTGGATGGAGACGAACTACCTCAGCAAGAAAGTGCGCCAAGACCGGTGGGTGTGGAACTTCAGTATCTCCAATCGGCGACCTATTGCCGTGCGGGAGAACCGACAGTGGATACCTGCAATATCGTACTGCCGTTACGCTGATGATTTTGTGGTGATCGTAAAAGGAACCAGGGCGCACGCGGAAGCAATGCGGGAAGCATGCCGAGGTTTCCTTGAAGGTCAACTCAAACTGACGCTGAACATGGAGAAAACCCATGTTACGCATGTCAACGATGGCTTCGTATTCCTCGGCCATCGCATCATACGTAAGCGAGGTCCACGCGGCCGCATGCGGCCTGTCAGCACAATACCGTGGGAGAAATACCGACGCTTTGCCGAGAAACTGATCAAGCAACTGTCGGGCGATTACGGTGCAAATCGGATGGACCTAGTGGAAAGCCTGAATCGGCAACTTGCGGGATGGGCAAACTTTTATCAGTACACCGACTTCACGGCCACCATGTTTAGCAAGCTGGATCGCACCGTCTTTTGGAAATTCGGATACTGGCTCGCGCATAAATATCGACGGGGCTTCCCGTCACTGATGCGTGAGCATGTCCGTGAACCAGAACCGGGGCAAGCAAAGACATGGGTAGTAGAAGGCAGAAACAGTCGTGGCTGGTATGGGGCGATAGCGCTTCGGCGTCTCATCACAAGCCGCAAGGGGCAATTCAAATGGCGGACCCCGAAGGAAAATCCATACATTGCGTGCGGCGAGGCGCGGCGAACCATTGAGTCGCGCTACGACGAAGTCGCCTTTGCTATGAGCAACACTTAAATGGAGAGCCGGATGCATCGAGAGGTGCAAGTCCGGTTCGGAGAGGAGAGGCAGGGAAATAGTTCGACTACGCCCTGCCTCTTACTCTACTGCCGACGACAGTCCGCGGGCAGTATTTCTATCTCTATCTGTTCATGGACGTGTTCAGCAGGATGGTCGTCGGCTGGCAGGTCTACGCCGAAGAGTGCAGCGCCCAGGCCAGCGAGCTCCTGAAGGATCTATGTGTGCGTGAAGCGATCAAACCGGGCCAGGTGATTCTGCATTCGGATAACGGCGGCCCAATGAAGGGCGCCACGATGCTCGCCACTCTGCAGGCTCTCGGTGTCATGCCGTCATTGAGTCGACCGGGCGTGAGCAACGACAACCCGTTCTCGGAATCGTTGTTCAAAACACTGAAGTATCGGCCGGCCTATCCTCTGCAGGCGTTCGACACTCTATTTGCCGCGCGCGCCTGGGTCACCGGGTTGGTGCGCTGGTACAACCACGAACATCGTCACAGCGCGATCCGTTTCGTCACGCCTGCCCAGCGGCACGCCAACCTCGACCAGCAGATTCTGGATCGCCGTGCGACGCTCTATGAGGTGGCAAGGCAGCGCAACCCGCTACGATGGAAAGGCCCCACCCGAAACTGGAAGCGCGTACACACGGTCCATTTGAATCCCGACCAGACCGACAACTCTGAACTCATCCAACGCCCCCACCAACAGGAACCAAAAGCCGCCTGAATCTAAATCGTTGAGGCGACATCTAGCTTGAAAATTTCCGCTACATCGGATGGATCCATCGCAACGACGCGCTGGCTCCCGCCATTGTCCGATTTCGTGAAAATGTGAGTCGTGGCCTTGAGGTTGAAGGGCATAACCTCTGCACCGCGCTGCTGCACCTCAGCCTGGCGTTCTGCGTCTGCGGCGAACGCCAGCAACGGCGTGTTCAGCCCAGCTATCACCATAGCAGAGGTAAGCAACGTAGCCGCTTTCATTAAACACCTCCTGAGCGTATGCGCAACAGGTCAGGCACGCTGACGGCTTAGCTTCGCGCGCTTAAGGAACTCGAACGCAGCCATGCCGGCCAGCATCGCGACCACAAAGCCCCATGCCTTCGGAAAACCAGCACCCAACGCGACCAGCGCGGGTCCCGGGCAAAATCCTGCAAGCCCCCAGCCGACGCCGAACACCGCGCTTCCCAGGACCAGTCTCAATGTCACGGATGAGTTGGCGGGAATCTGCATCGGCAGACCCAGCAGTGATTTTCTGCGGCGTTTTGCAAACAGGAACGCGATAGAGCCGACGGTTATCGCCCCGGCCATCACGAATGCAAGAGACGGGTCCCAGCGCCCCGCGATGTCGAGAAATCCCAGCACCTTCGCCGGATTGGCCATGCCAGACACCATCAGACCGACGCCGAACAGAAGCCCGGAAATTAGAGCAGTGATCAAACCCATTTCAGCCTCCCAGCAGATGTCTGAACACGAACACGGTCACAAAACCGCTTGCCATGAATGTTGCCGTCGCGACCAGCGAACGGATGGACCCGCGCGAGATGCCGCAGACACCATGGCCGCTTGTGCAACCGCTCGCGTAACGCGTGCCGATGCCTACCAGAAAGCCTGCAATGAGTATTTCGCCCCACCCAGCCTGGATATCAGGCGATACCGGGTTTCCGAGCAGGCTTGCCAGCACAGGCGCCCCTATCAGCCCTGCAAGAAAAGCGACGCGCCATCCTGAATCTTTGTGTGGCGAGCCGAGCAGGCCACCGAGGATGCCGCTGATGCCAGCGATACGTCCGTTGAATAAAACAAGCACGGTAGCCGCAGCGCCAATCACCAGACCGCCAGTCAATGACAGGCCCGGCGTAAAACTCGCGATATCAATCGACATCTCTCCTCACCTTCATTGAGCGCAAAACTGGTCGTACAGCACGTTCATGACGGCAATCGCTTCCTTGCTCGCGATGGAATAAAAGATGCTCTTTCCCTCCCGCCGTGTCGCCACGAGTTCGTTATCGCGAAGCACGCCGAGCTGTTGGGAAAGCGTCGGCTGACGTATGCCCAACTGTTCCTCGAGGTCGCTCACACATAACTCGCCCCGCGACAACTGGCACATCAGAAGCAACCTGTCGGGATTGGCCAGCACCTTCAGTAGCGCACAGGCTTTCTCTGCCGATGCCTGCATCACCGACAGGTCGATTGGGACGGACTTCTTCCTCATCTCACCATCCTATAATTTACACACAAACATTATATTGCATTGTATATTAGTTGTGAATAGAATGAGTAACATCTGAGGAGGTCAGGATGCTGCCCATCGTTCAACCGTTCTTCGACCCGGTCACCGGCACAGTCACGTACGTCGTTTTCCAGTCCGGGCATCAGGAATGTGCAGTCATTGACCCCGTTCTTGACTACGACCCCAAGGCAGGACGCACTTCGACGACGAATGCCGACAAAGTCATCGAGTTCGTTCGCCAGCGCGGCCTGCGGGTGCAGTGGATTCTGGAAACGCACGCGCATGCTGACCACGTTTCCGCAGCACATTATTTGCGCGGCGAGCTTGGCGGCAGGATTGCGATTGGAGAGCACATTCGCACCGTTCAGGGCGTCTTCAAGAAACTCTTCAATCTGGAGCCCGAATTCCGCCTTGACGGCTCCCAGTTCGACCTTTTGTTCCGCGAAGACGAGGAGTTTTCCATTGGTGATGTGACTGCAAAAGCGCTGTATGTGCCAGGCCATACGCCTGCCGACACGGCCTACCAGATTGGCGATGCCGTCTTCGTGGGCGACACGCTATTCATGCCGGATGTCGGCACAGCGCGTTGCGACTTCCCGGGCGGCGATGCGCACAGGCTATACAGATCGATTCGAAAGTTGCTGGACCTGCCGGGCAACACCCGGCTCTTCATGTGCCACGACTATCCACCCGAGGGCCGGGAACCCGAGTGGGAAACCACGGTGCTAGCGCAGCGTGCGCATAACATCCATGTGCATGACGGCGTAACAGAAGAACACTTCGTACACGTGCGCGAAGCGCGTGACGCGACCCTCGCAATGCCCACGCTGATTCTGCCGTCGGTGCAGGTCAACATACGGGGTGGCGAGTTTCCACCCGCCGAGGAAAATGGCATCAGCTATCTGAAGATTCCGCTGAATGCGCTGTAGCAGCAATTGCTGCGCGAAGCAGACCTTGCATACCAGTCAATGTCCGCGCGATAACTCTTCGAGCCCGTGAAGGCCAACGGGTGGGGTGGCCTGCCACGGCAGCAACACCGACCGCTTTGCGTCCTGCTTGATCACTCGCTCGATGAATGGCGCTTCATAACGCCCTCGCTCAGCGAGTGCCGGGTCGTGCGTTCCGCTTGCAAGCAGGCTTTGGTCGATGACCCACGCATACGGCTCAATCTGCGCCCGGCGGAGGTCGGCTTGCAGGCGCTCCGCTTCATGCACCGGCGTCGCTTCTGCGAGCGTCACGATCAGCACGTGCGTGAACTCAGGGTCACGCAGCCGCGGCAGAAGCTGGCGGACGGCTTCCGGCATGTCACCCTGTGTGCGCATGACTTCGCGATGGTAGGCCTCGGCTGAGTCCATCAGCAGAATGGTGTGTCCGGTCGGTGCCGTGTCCAGTATCACAAAGGAGTCCCGGCCCTCGTCCACCGTGCGAGCGAAGGCACGGAACACCGCGATCTCCTCAGTGCATGGCGAGCGCAGGTCTTCCTCGAGCATTGCCTTCGCCTGCGCATCGAGGTAAGCGCCGGCCCTGGCGAGAACTTCATTGCGGTAACGGTCGACTTCTAGCGCCGCGTCGATGTGATCCACGCTCAAACCAGGCAGTGACTCCTGCAGCGTCCATGCCACATGAGCAGCGGGGTCTGTCGTCGAAAGCAGGACGTTATGGCCGCGCTGTGCAAGTTCAAGCGCTATCGCAGCTGCCACCGTTGTCTTGCCGACGCCGCCCTTGCCCATCGTCATGATCAGGCCATGTCTGGTCTTCTCGAGCTCGTCGATGAGTGGCAGAAGGCCGCCTGGCAACTCGACGCTTAAGCCGGGAACCGTCTGGGGGGCGGCAATCTGCTCGGGGTGCAGATAGGCCTTTAGCGCGCGCAGGCCAACCAGTCCCATCGGAATGAATCCTGTCTGACTTCGCTCCAGTGCTGCGAGCCCCCGCGGCATGGCCTCGATGGCGGCAGCCTGCTGCGCTTCCATCGCGCGGGCGATGACGTCGTCAGGTGAAGTCGCTTTGAACACACCGTTGACAGCGAGCACCAGGTTCCTGACGCCGAGGTCCGCCAATTCGATACGGGTACGCTCGGCTTCACGGAATGCCGACGTATCTGGACGGGCGACAAGGACCACCGTGGTGTGGTCGCGGTCGGTCAGTTCGGCAACGGCCGCTGCGTACAGTTGCTTGTTGGGCTCGAGACCTGCAAGCGGTCCAAGGCATGAATTTCCCGTCGTGTTCGTCGACAGGAAATTGCTCCACGCGGACGGCAGCGTCAGCAGGCGCAATGTATGCCCCGTAGGCGCCGTGTCGAAGATGACGTGGTCATAAGCGTTCGTGATGACGCTACCTGCGAGCAGGTTGGCAAACGCATCGAACGCGGCAATCTCAACGGTGCAGCCGCCAGAAAACTGCTCTTCCATGCTGCGGATGGCTGCATCGGGGAGTATGCCTCGATAGGGGGCGACCATGCGTTCGCGGTATGCGCTTGCAGCGCGCTCCGGGTCGATGTTCAGCGCATGGAGGTTGGGGACCTGATTGACGGGCGTTGGTTGCCCGCAGAGCGGGGTCTCGAGAACCTCGTCGAGATTGGATGCCGGGTCGGTGCTGACCAGCAGCACGGTCTGGCCGTCTTCGGCCAATCGCAGGGCCGTTGCACAGGCAAGTGATGTCTTACCAACGCCGCCTTTTCCGGTAAAGAAGAGATGGCGGGTGTTAGCGACAGGTAGCGTCATGTCAGTGTGTCCCTCAACATTCGCCGGGCTTGCAGCCACAGGCACCCGCTCTGATGTGCGGCTTTTCGGCGGCGGAAACCTTCAGGCCAATTTTCTGAGTCAATTGGGCACGCGATGGATAGGCGCCGATCGAGATGATCCCGCCATCCACCATCGCGATGGGCAGACGGTCCATACCGGCCTGCATTTCCCGGACCACTTCCGGATTGGCAGCAAACGCCGCCGCATCGTGTCCGAGACCGTGTCTGACAACTTCGACACCGTGGTCCGCCAGCCATTGAAAGTCGGCGTTGAACTGAACCAGTACCGGATTGACGTCGACCCCGCACAAGCCGGTCGGGCAACACATCGCCGGCTCAAACACTTCAAGCTTGCTCATCTTCCCTCCTGCGGGTAGATCCGTTCGTGCGGCAAAGCTGCAGCCGCGTTTTACAGTCCATGTTGGCACTGCAGTGGAACCAGTCGTTGACATCGGTCAAGGTGGAGACGACGAAGTGGAGTTTCCGCGACCGCCACCCGCAATGAGCGCACCAGCCCCGTTCAAACGACGAATTCCATGCATGAATGGGGAAACCTGTCACTATCTACCAAGGCGCCAGATAGATCGAGCGTAGAGGCGCCCTTATAGCTCACGTCAAACGGAGGCCGCCCCCGCGATGACCTGTCCAGACACACACAAGTGGCGTGGTTGCTGCGAAAGCCGGGTTATGCCGGCATGCGCTTGTGCCGATCGACGCCAGCCCTGAAGCCCCATCTACAGCTCCGAACATGAAGCGTCTTCCGCTCTCGCCGCGTGACCCTGCTCCGGCTTCCCCGGGCGTATGGCACTGGATACCGGCTGTCGCTACGTTGCGAACTTATAAGCGTGACTGGTTCGCAAAGGACGTGTTCGCGGGCATCGTGCTGACCGCCGTACTCGTACCAACCGGACTGAGCTTTGCGCAGGCCGCCGGGCTGCCCGGCGTCGGCGGCTTGTATGCAAGCATCGCCGCTCTGTTCGCCTACGCTATTTTCGGACCCAGCCGGATCCTCGTTCTCGGCCCCGATTCCGCACTGACTGCGCTGATTGCCGCTGCCGTCGTCCCTCTCGCCGACGGCCGGCCGGAATCGGCACTCGCGCTTGCTGGTACGCTGGCGATGCTGTCTGGAATCTGCTGTGCGTTGATCGGACTGCTCAGGCTGAGCTTTATCACAGATCTTCTGTCGAAACCGATCCAGTATGGCTATCTCAACGGGATTGCGCTCACACTGTTCGTGAGCCAGTTTCCGAGATTGCTCGGTTTCGCGGTTCCGGGCGGCAGGTTCCTCGACGAGGTAACAAGGGTCTTCCAGGGTGTCGTCGCCGGGCAGATAAACTGGGTTGCCTGCGCCATTGGCGTTTCGTGCCTGGGGACAATTGCATTGCTCAAGCGGTATGCGGCTGCGCTTCCCGCCACCCTGATTGCCGTGGCCACGGCAACCGTGGCGGTCTGGCTTCTGGAACCGGAAGTGCGTGTCGGTATCGCTGTCGTAGGCCGGCTGCCTGAAGGTTTGGCGGCGGTTCGTCTTCCCGCCGTGTCGCTGCATGACGTACGGGAGTTGAGTGGCGCCGCGATCGCTATCGCTCTCGTATCGTTTGCCGATATGAGCGTGTTGTCGCGCGCGTTTGCCCTGCGTGGCGCCTACACGGTCGACCGGAACCAGGAGCTCGTGGCGCTTGGCATCGCCAATATCGCGGCTGGTCTGCTGCAGGGTGTCCCAGTCTGCAGCAGTGCGTCACGAACGCCGGTTGCCGAGGCAGCCGGCGCAAAGACACAGTTGACCTGCGTTGTGTCCGCGCTCTGTATCGCCTTTCTGCTGATCGTGGCTCCTGGGTTGCTAACGCACGTGCCGAACGCCGCGCTCGCCGCGGTCATTGTTTCTGCCGCCGTCTCGCTCTTCGATCTCGGAAACGTGACACGTCTTTATCGAATGCGCCGCAGCGAGTTCGTGCTGTCCATGGTTTGCTTTGCAGGCGTTCTCATGGTCGGTGTCGTACAGGGCATCTTCATTGCTATCGGCCTTTCGCTGCTGTCATTTGTCTGGCGCGCGTGGCACCCTTACGACGCCATTCTGGGCAAGATCGAGGGGAGGCCTGGTTATCACGATGTTGTACGGCACCCGGACGCAAAACAGGTCCCCGGCCTTCTGCTGATTCGCTGGGATGCGCCACTCTTTTTCGCGAATGCGGAGATTTTTAGCCAGCACGTGCGACGGGGTATCGCACAAGCGGCGCAGCCACCTGAATGCTTGGTCGTTGCCTCGGAGCCGATCACCGATATTGACGTGACTGCTGCTGACATGCTCTCCAGGCTTGATCACGAGCTGGAAACTGCGGGCATCGCACTGTATTTTGCAGAGATGAAAGGCCCGGTGAAGGACCGGCTGCGAGCCTATGGGCTCTTCGAAATATTTGACGATACACATTTCTTCGAGACTGTGGCGGATGCCGTTCGCAGTTATACCGCACAGCATCGCGTTGACTGGCCGGGCGAGTGATTGGCCGGCCCGTTCGCCATCCGCCCGGTCTGCAAGGAACGGCGTCACAACAGGCCATGTCTGATGACTGGTCGCTGCGGCAACTCGTGCCGGTCAACTTGCCGGTTCGCTCATATGTGTATGTCACATCCTCGTGCGCGTGGGGCACTTATGCGGCTTCGCCGGAACTCAAGGTGCGCATTGCATCCCGGTAGCCGCGCTCGATCCGGCGTCGTGTGGACGAGCGGGAAAAGTCAGTCGCCGCACCAATCGATTCCTGCCCATCGCCGGATATCAGCACGAAACGGTCGATTTTCCGGTGCGCCATCAGGCGTCTGTACGCCGGGTGTTGACGCAACGGGCTCGCTGGCGGCAGTTCCTGATCGAGATGTTCAATCAGATCGAGATAGCCGTTGAACTGTTCGAAAAGCTTGAGATCGAGCCGCAACTTTCCAAAGAAATAGATCTGCAACAGACGGCCCACCACGTCCGACATCGTCTGAGGTGTCGACGGCGAGATATGACTTGCATCCATCGCGATCAGTTCGCGTTTCACCTCGGGATCATCCGCGTCGATCTGCTCCAGCGCGTTGATGGCGCACCGCAACGGAGTGTTGGAGACAAGGCCACCATCCCAATACGGCTTGTCGTCGATGAAAGTCATCGGAAATGCCGGTGGCAGACTCGCGCTCGCGATGACATGGTCGACAGTCAAGCCGTCCCTGTTATCAAATTCCTCATAGGCGCCCGTCGCAGCATTCACCGCGGTGATGATCACGCGCGTCGCATTTGCGTTCAGCTTGTCGAAATCTACCGACTCCGTCAGCCATTCTCTTAGCGGTGCCATGTCCATAATACTGGTGGCGATCAAAGGCGCCAGGAGAAAAGTCGGGGCCACTCGGATCATTCCGTGCGCACCGAACATCGCCAACCATGCGTCCAGACCGGGCATCGATGGAAGAGCGGAGACGGAAAATCTGTCCCACATGTCCTCCAGGGTCTCGATAGGATCGCCCTTTGCTCCGGCGAGGACAGCCGCGGCCAGGGCGCCGATGGATACGCCGGTTATCACATGCGAGCGGAAGTTCTGGCGCTGGAAGATGGCTTTGATCGCGCCGAATTCGTATGCTCCCAGTGCGCCGCCGCCCTGCAAGACGAGAGCCGTAAGTGTGCTAGACATGGCGACACCGCAAGGTCATCGAGCGTCGATTAAAGTCGGGAGGGTTGAGCATGACACACTTCCAGGTGGGTGGATGGGCAATCACTTACCGCACTCCCGGAGCGGGCCCCGCTTGTAGTCCTGACGTCGCTCAATTCCCATTCCTCATTTCTCGAGCTGAGCACGAATTGACTGCAATTCCTTTCTGCGTTCCGCGTTTGCCTTCGGATAGGTCATTTCAAGTTCGTCAAGCGTCTCGAGTACGATCCTCGACACGATCAGCCTCGCGTTCTCCTTGTCGTCGGCCGGCACGATGTACCAGGGAGCATGCTGGGTACTAGTTGCATTGAAGCATTCCTCATAGGCCTTCATGTACTGGTTCCAGTACTGCCGTTCCTCGACATCGGCAACACTGAATTTCCAGTTCTTCTCAGGGTCGTCTATGCGTTGCAGGAAGCGTTTGCGCTGCTCTTCCTTCGAGATGTGAAGGTAGAACTTGACGATCCGAGTGCCGTTCCCGGTAAGGTGTAACTCCAGGTCCACGATCGAACGATAGCGGTCATGCCACACTGTCTTTTCGTCGAGCAGTGCATCCGGCAGGCCTTCGTTATGGAGAATCTCGGGATGAACGCGAGCAATCAGCACTTCTTCGTAATAGGACCGGTTGAAGATGCCGATCCGTCCACGCTCGGGCAGATCGCGTGTGGTGCGCCAAAGAAAGTCGTGCTGCAGCTCAATGGGGCTGGGATGCCTGAAGCTGAACACCTGACAACCCTGTGGGTTCACGCCGGACATGACATGCTTGATGGCGCCATCCTTACCGGCCGCATCCATTGCCTGGAAGATAAGCAGAACAGCATAGCGGTTGAAGGCATAGAGCAACTGCTGCAGAGAGATCAGGCGGGCGACGTGCTCACCGAGCAATTGCTGGTAGTGTTCCCGTGACCTGTACACGGGCTCCACATTCGTCGGCCACTTGTCGAGCTTGACCCTTCCACCTTCCGCGACACGAAAATCTCGCGAATTGATTTCCATGTTGATCCTCGTTACCGCTCAATGTCGGTAGGCTTGTAGCCAGGGGAATCCGGCAAAGCAGATCTGTGCCGCAAAGCCGATCCCGCCAGCGATCGACCCGATACCCGAAACATACTGTGCAGGAGATTCATCGAACGCGAACACGGCGACCCCAAGTTCTGCGACCATCAGAACGATGAAGGCCACGATCCCCATCAGGAGACAACTGCGCCTATCGGGTTGCAGATTGAACCGCTGCACACTCCATTGCGCAACCTTCCAACTGGCCGCAAGCATGATTGGCGTTTCCAGTACCACGGAGGCAGTTGCGCCGAGATGCGGCACCAGCACCAGCACGCGTACTGCACCGAGAGCGAATCCGATCACAAAGACTATGAGAGCATACGCGGTCCCCGCCTTTACCCATGGGGCGCGTCCCCGTACGCCGAGCGAAGTGGAGTTCATGGCAGTTACGTCCGCGCGGCACGAGCCAATTTCGCACTGGCATTTCGCATGCCAGGTCTGGCGGGGGCGGCGGATCCGTCGACGGCGATGCCGTCCGGACCCGCAGCAACTGATCATTACGGTAGTCGTGACCGCGGGCCAGGGGATTGATCTATATCAACCTGTTCGGCGGCCCTTCCAAATGGAGGGCCGTTTCCGGCCCTCCAGATCTGCACTCGCCGTTATCTCTCCGGTGTGAATTTGCGTGATCGGATCTGTGGCGACGCGCACAGCGAAGGGTTGACCTTAATCAAGGGCGCGCACGCAAGCGGGGAAGACCATGCAGGAATACCGGCGAGCAACGACCTTCGCGTGCGGACAGAGCCGGTCAGTCGCAAGTGAAGTTTCTTGCGATCGACGGAAGACCTAAGCCGGGTTCGCTGAGCGAGACATCCTGTCTGGGGAGGTTGATCCCGGTCGGCGGCAATCAGGCACGACAAATGTGGAGGTGTGCAATGCATCGATGCGTTACATTGATTATGGCGAGCCTGATCAGCCTGTTCGCTGCAACAACTGCTGCGGCATATGCGGATGAGCCGACGCAAAGCGTCACGGAAAGTGGCTTGAAGGTCCACTACGGCGTGATGCCTGCCACGAAAGCTCAAATGGTCGAGCGAGGCACCGATGCCTCCCAAAAAGGCGCGGACGCCAAGCCAGGACTGTCCAGTTATCACCTGGTGGTTGCACTTTTCCGTAGCAGCACCGACGAACGCATCAAGGATGCGACCGTGCTCGCTACGGTCAAGGGGCCCAAGGGGCCAAAAGGCAACGCCCATTCACGCCCCGTCACAAAGCAGCTCCGGCCATTGGTGATCGGCGACACGGTCACCTATGGAAACTTTTTCGACATGGGCTGGCGAGGCGTGTATCACGTAAGCCTCGCTGTCACGCAGAAAAATGAGTCAAAACCCGTGAAGGTCAGTTTCGACGTTGATCAGCAGTTCTGATTTCAGCGTTCCGGCGAAGTCGGCGCGAGCACTTACCTATCTGGCGGGCATCCTGGGACCTGCTGGCAACCGTATCACATTGATGCGACCCGGCAAGTCACCCGCAACCTCGTCTTCGTTGTACGTGAAGTAGACAAGCGAGTGACGTTCAGTGTCCAGCACCCGGATTATGTGGAGCGAGTCGAAAGTTGGATCTGACTCGGCCGTGAATACCTGCGCTTGCCTGGGAACGGTTTCGGCAATGCGGATGTTGCCTGTCTGATGGCAGGATGCCGTCAGATCCGTCCCGCGGGAGATTCGTCCACTTCCCAGTGCGCCCTCGGAATGCGACTCTGAGACATAGCAGGTCACGCCTTTCACGAGGGGATCGTCGTAAGCCGAAATGGCGATGTGAGAACCATATCGCTGAGTATGGGTTTCGATCGTCGCCAGCTCTTTTGCTACTAGAGCGGAAGACAAAAGTATCAGCAGCGCGCCCAGGATGCTCGCCCGCCCTGGAACCAGCTTGATCATGATCCACCTCCGGGTATTCGATATGCCGATCTTCGGTCGCGCAACGCCGCAGCGACGGATACGTGACTTCAGGCTATTTCAGCCGGAAGTCATCTACTTGACGTAGGTCAACGCCTACGTGTTCACCCGGCGTCATTCTGAAATGGATACGTTGTCCGTACAGGGCACCTGCCGGCAGCGGATTGACCATTCCTTGTCCAGGCGAGAACAAATCACGACTTCGGTCGCCTGCGTCGCCAGAAAGTTCGCATATCGAGGATTGCCATGTTCAGGAACGCCCGTCTTTCGTTGTTTCTACCTTTCCTTGTCTGCGTCTGTGCAAACGGTGCTGCGCTCGCGCAATCGTTACCGCAACCTGCTTCGCAAAACGGCATCTCCTACATAACCGGCGGTGTGGGCGAAGACGAAGTTCAGGCATTTCGCGCCGCAGCTCCAGGCTACAACCTTCGCATGACGTTTGCGTCGAAGACAGGGAGTTATCTGTCCGACATCGATGTGACGATAACGTCGGGAGCCGGACGATCCGTCCTGTCCGTTCGGACAGAGGGCCCGTTCCTGTTTGTCCGGCTACCGGCAGGGCGCTACCAGATCGGAGCGCAAACGCGTCACATCACGGAAACCAGAAAGATCCAGGTGCCCGCACACGGCGGCGCTGATTTGCGTTTCTACTGGGAAGATCCGGATCGTCACGGAGTCATGCGCGTCTGTAAAAGCTGTCCGGATACGGCTCGTCCCTGAGCGGCCTGTTTCGTTACTCAATCCGCGTCCTAATGGGCACCAGAATGCAGACAAATCCCGTTGAGCCCGGACCGGACGTAGTCTCTGGCCACGTCGAATTGGCGCCGCCGGCCGGGCATGCCGGCATGAAGCGCGGGTTGTCGAGCGCGCAGGTGGAGGAGCAGCGTGTCCGATTCGGTCGCAACGTTGTGGACTCAACGGCACGGCGCACCTGGTGGCAAACGCTCGGGGAGGTACTCCGTGAGCCCATGTTCCTTCTGTTGCTCGCTGCGAGCGGTATTTACTTCGTCCTCGGGGACGTTTCGGAGGCGCTGACGCTCCTCGCGTTCGTGATGGGGATCGTCTTTCTCACGGTGTTTCAGAGTCACCGCACCGCGCGGGTTCTCGACTCTCTTCGCGAGCTGTCCGCGCCCCGCGCGCAGGTCCTCCGGGACGGGCAACGGCAACTCGTTTCCGCTGCCGAACTGGTGCCCGGTGACGTGGTTTTCGTCGACGAAGGCGCACGCGTGCCCGCTGACGGCTCCGTGACGGAAGCTCACGAACTGAGCGTAGACGAGTCGCTACTGACAGGCGAGTCCATTTCGGTAAGCAAGTCCGTGGCGCGACCCAATGCAAATCAGGAGGAAGAGTCCGGCGGGCAGCTTTTCTTCGGATCAATGGTGGTGCAGGGCCAGGGGCAGATGGTCGTGACGGCGACGGGGTCGAATACCACGCTCGGTCGCATTGGAAAGTCGTTGACCGCCATCACGGAAGCCCGCTCGCCATTGCAAATGGAGACGAGAACATTCGTCAATTGCTTTGCGCTGGCTGCAATCGCACTGTGTGTGCTGCTGGTCTTGGCCTATCGTTGGCGCTCCGGGGAATGGCTTCCGGGCGTGCTCGCCGGGATCACGCTGGCCATGGGGATTCTTCCCGAAGAGATTCCGGTGATATTGACCGTATTCATGGCGCTAGGGGCTCGCCGCATCGCCAACGAAGGCGTGCTGACGCGCCGCATGAGTGCCATCGAAACCCTTGGCCAGACCTCAGTACTGTGTGTCGACAAGACGGGCACATTGACGCAAAACCGCATGTCGGTGCGCGTGCTGTTCGCGCAAGGAAAGCGGCAAGTCATCGATCAGGCCACTCAGCGCATTGACGAGGCGTATCACGAACTCATCGAATATCTGGTACTCGCCAGCGAAATCGAGCCGGTCGATCCAATGGAGCGTGCGTTTCACGAAACAGGCCGGGTTGGGCTCGTCGGCACCGGACGTCTCCACAAGCACTGGTCGCTGGCCCATGAGTACGCGCTAACATCGGAGTTGCCGGCCATGTCCCACGTATGGCACGCGCCAGAACTCGATCATCACGCAGTGGCCTGCAAGGGCGCGCCAGAGGCGGTCTGTGCTTTGTGTCACCTGGGCGAGCGGGACACGCAGACTGTCCTTGATCAGGCCGAGCAGATGGCGTCGGGCGGGCTGCGGGTACTTGGGGTGGCCAAGGCACGGTACTCACATCCCGAGTGGCCTGAAAAGCAGCACGACTTCGAGTTCTCCTTCGTGGGGCTGGTCGGTCTGCTGGACCCGGTCCGGCCGGAGGTCGCGACCGCTATCGCAGAATGCCAGGCAGCCGGCATCCGCGTGGTGATGATCACCGGCGACTATCCGTCAACGGCGCGGGCTATTGCGACTGAAGTCGGCATCGACGGCGCACGGGTCGTGACCGGCCAGGAAGTGGCAGCGATGGACGACGCACAGCTTCGCGATGTCATAAAGCACGTTGACGCGTTCGCCCGCGTCAAACCGGAGCAGAAGCTACGGCTCGTCAACGCGCTCAGGGAAAGCGGCCAGGTGGTCGCGATGACCGGTGACGGTGTGAACGACGCGCCTGCGCTAAAGGCGGCGCACATCGGCATTGCAATGGGGCTGCGCGGCGCCGAAGTTGCGCGCGAGGTAGCCTCGCTGGTCCTGTTGCGTGACGACTTCGCGCCAATCGTGTCAGCGATCCGGCTGGGAAGGCGTATCTACGCCAATCTCGTGCAAGCGATCAGCTACACGGTTGCCGTTCACATTCCGATGATAGCCGCCACCATGATTCCGGTTCTTGTTGGCTGGCCGCCGATGCTTGCGCCGGTCCATATCGTTTTTCTGCAACTGGTTATCGATCCAGTGTGCTCGGTCGTGTTCGAGAACGAGCCTGAACGCGAGAACCTGATGCGTTTGCCACCGCGCGGCGCCGGCGCGCGGCTGCTATCGAATCGCGCACTGGCTCAAGGGGCGGCGGCAGGCGCGGTGGCCGCCATGCTGGTGCTCGGTCTGTATGCCGGCTTGCTGAGCCACGGCTACGACCTTACCTTCGCCCGCACATTGTCATTCATGGCGCTCGTGGCGTGTAATGTGGCCTTGATCTTTGTGATCCGATTACTTCCGCAGTCGGGGACCCATGCGCGCGCACGTCAGCAGAATCGCTACCTCTGGGTGGTACTAAGTGCCGCCGGCGCGGGGTTACTGCTTCTCATGACCGTTCCTGCACTGGCGCGGCTGTTTGGACTGGTCGCGTTGCTGAGCGTCTGACGGTGCGGATACAAAAAAACCTGGAGAATGTTCCTGTGATCATGATGGCGGGACTCTTCGCAGCCATTTTGCTGCTCAACGTCATTCCGGCCTTCGCCCCTCCGACGTGGATGGCAATGTCGTGGATAGGCTTCAATCAGCCCGACCAGAACCCCTTCCTGCTGGCCGTAGTTGCTGCCTGTGCCGCCACATCGGGGCGTCTGATTCTTGCGCGATGCTCCACATGGCTCGTACGCGGCCATCTGATGCGCGAAGCGGACCGGCAAAACATCGACGTTGTGAAGGCCTGGCTGGAAAAGAGGAAGGTGGTGACTGCCGGCGCGCTGCTGCTGTATGCATTCAGTCCCTTTCCATCGAACTATCTTTTCATCGCATATGGGCTAACCCGGCTGAGACTGTGGCTGATCGGCGTGCCATTCTTCTTAGGACGCCTCGCGAGCTATGCAGCCTGGACACATTTTGCGCAGGTCGCGCACTCGTATATGGACCCTGAATTCGATCTCGAGGGCGGGTATCTGGGAGCCTACTTCGTTCTTACCCAACTGGCATTGCTGTGCCTCGTCTTTGCCCTGATGCGAGTCGACTGGAGCGTTGCACTCAACGAGCACATGCTCCGTTTCAGGCGCCACAGACCGGGTGAGAATGCCCGTACCTGACTAACGCAACCGCGCGGTCGTGCATCACCCAGGTGAACGCATAGAATTCAGGAGAGGATCATTTTCTGCATGTGTCAGGATAACGATGAAGAATTCAGCCGGGGGCGAACCATCAACAGCGGAGTTTGAGTAATGCGGGCCGTTCGGCCTGCGACGATTACGAGGTCCGCGTGCCATCGCTCAGCCTCGCGAACAATCGTGTGGGGTATGTCATCGCTTGCAGGGTCTGTTTTGACCAGCCCCAGTTCTACGGGGTTAATCTGATTGGCAAAAACCTCGGCCGCCGCGGCGAGCACCTTATCCCCCTCTTCGATGAACGTATCCTCGAGAAATCGAACAGCGCGATCGACGACGTAGACAGCTCGTATGGACGAATCGGGTCTTGCCAGATGCAGGCCAGACCGCAGGGCATCGAATGAAGCCTCGCTGCCGTCGAGCGCGAACAGGATTCGCCGCGGATAGGCATGTATCGCGGCCACATAGCTGGCGGGCACGATGAGAATTGAGCACGGAGTCTGGTTTGTGACGAATTCGGACACCGTTCCTTCGAACCAGCGCAACATGCCGTGATGTTGACGGGCACCGACCACGAGCAGGTCGGCGTGCCACTCACTTGCAGCATCGATCAGCGCATTTCCCGCATAGCCACCTAGCCTCGAAAGTTCCACCACGCGGGCGTCGACGTCGATGTTCGCATCAGCGAAAACTTCGTTTGCCTGCTTAACCGCATCGCTGGCATCCCGTACAAGTTCCTCCTGTATGGTCTCGAATACAGCATCCGCCAACAATCCAAGCGGCACGAGCGCACGCGGGTTTTCGGCGACGCTTACTATACGCACCTCAGTGCCTGGGCTCACGAGCCCGCATGCGTACTTCGCCACGCGTGCAGACATAGGTGACGAGTCGACAGCAATCATGATCCGCTCGAATCCTGATTTAAGGCGATTACTGGCACTCGATGCAGTCATGGTTGGTTCTCCGTGCAAAGCGCGATCTCACATGCGTTGGTGGTGTTTGGCAACTAGACGTGCGTACGATATTGGGCGAACACAAAATCGGAATACTCAAGTGTGCGCCGCCAGTCTAAGACTGGTTCCACAAGGATCTGATTTCTAGTGTCGAAGTATCTTTCTCGCCATCGTTCTCTGCGTGATCGGCTGCAGCTCGAACGAGCAGCAGCGGCGTTGCAGTGATACGCGCGACGCGGTTGGAGACGCTGCCGAGTACCCAGCCTGCAACGCCACGCCGCCCATGCGTGCCCATGACGAGCAGGTCTGCGGGCCAGCGAATAGCCTCGCGAACTATGGTGTGTGCGACATCATCGCCGCTCCGCTTCGTATGCAGAAAACCGGAGTCGGTGGAAATATCGGGGGCAAGTGATGTAAATACCTCAGCCACCGTGGCGAGGGCCCGTTTCCCCTCGTCGACCAGTGCCGCCTCCCGCACGTCCATTGGAACCAGATCGGTGAAGCTGATGGTCCGATCTACGACAAACAGCGCCCTTAGATGCGCCCCTTTCGCGGCGAGCGTCATGCCTGTCAGCAAAGCCTGATGAGACGCCGGGCTTCCGTCGATAGCGAAGAGAATCTTCGTCGGTCCGTGCTGGAGTTGCGGCTCGTAGCTCTCCGGGACGACGAGCACGGGGCATTTAACCAGCTTGCTCACGGGTCCTGAGACGGCGCCCTCAACCCATCGCAACAGGCCATGATGTTGTCTCGTCCCAAGGACGACCAGATCTGCATTCCATCTCTGCGCCTCCGATGCGAGGGCATGGGACACATCGCCTCCGTACCTGGCGAGGTCCATCAGTTCGGCCTCGACCGTCAGACCATGGTCTTCAAAAATGCGTCGAACATCCGATAACGCGACGTTCGCGGATTCCCGCAATTCGTCGGAGAATGCCGCGATATTCAGCCCGGTTGCCGAGTGCGCGGAGAGTATCGCCCGGGGGTTTTCGAGCACGCTTACGACACGGACCTGAATGCCAGTGACGCCG
Source organism: Paraburkholderia phytofirmans OLGA172 (assembly GCF_001634365.1). Lineage (NCBI taxonomy): Bacteria > Pseudomonadati > Pseudomonadota > Betaproteobacteria > Burkholderiales > Burkholderiaceae > Paraburkholderia > Paraburkholderia phytofirmans. Next base: position 89,423 of record NZ_CP014580.1, on the reverse strand, counting down.
AGTTGACAGGCGTAGGTAGCAGCATGGATGGACGCGATACTTGAATCTACGCACAGCAGAAGCCGACTGAAACGGGCTAAAGGTGAATTGGAGCTGACTTGCTGGTTCATGGAAAGACTCCGTGTTGATCGCGGAAAACGCCGGCTGAAGCGCCGTGTAGGCACAGCCTTCGAAAGGCAATCGATGTCCCAGGTATAAGAGCTCCTGCTTCACTTTCAATTGATTTACGTCAACCCCCGGCGTGTCTGCATGACTAGACTGGTTGTGCAATGGCGGTCTATGGATGGAGGACGCCGCCTCTTCATTTTCTGGTGGGTCCAGCGGCAGTCCGCACCGGTAAATGACGGGACCGGAAAGAAGCCAGGCGTTCGGCAAAACCATGACGATACCGGCCACGTTCAGAGGGGGCCAGACAGTCAGGACCATCGTCACGCTGCCTGCACACACAACATGCCGCATAGACCCGCATGTTTGGCAGGATAACGATAGCGGCCGTAGAAGAATCGGTGAGTGTGGCCCGGAAGGGAGCCGTACTGCGGTGCATAGGGTCAGCGCTGCGGCGCGTGGTTCAATTCGAAGCGCAGCACGGGACTTTCTAACCGGCCCGATGCATACCGGGTGCAAGCTGGAGAACGCAAATGAGCAAGAAATCCGAGTCTGATGAGGCTGTCATCCTGAACGAATCGACGGAAGCGACGCTGACGACACTAACGACGCAAATCAACGCGTTTGTGCACGACGGCACCCTCGATAGTCGGTGCGCAGCGAAACTGGTCAAGCGCCTGAAAAGGGAGGCTGACCTGATTTCGGAAAACGGCAAGTCAAGCAAGCCCGAACGGAAGAAATTGAATATCGCCTTCGTCGAAATCGAGGCCGCGCTCCGCGATCACGATGCCGGCCTGCTGGTGATAGCCAACGCTGCTTTGCGCGCGGCCGATGACGCGGTTGAAGTCAGGGCGCGCGGATAGATCGTTCCAAGAGGCAAGGGGGTGCGGGGTTATGCGGACAAGGACCTCCTGAATGCCTTACTGTTGAACAGATTTCTCCTCGGTGAGCTGTCGGCAATGATGTCAAACAGCTTTGCTGTTCAGGCAGCGTCGTCTTCGAAATGTTTGTGCAACAGCGTGTACCGAACAACTGCCACATTGTGGCGCATCGTCATCTTGTCGAGAACTCGCGTTCGGTGTGTAGTAACTCTCTTCACGCTTACGCCGATTGGTTTCGCAGCCGCAGATTGCGGCTCGCCGGATGCTATTGGAACAAATACATCGAGTTCGCGTAAGGACAGCCTGTGATGCGGCTCTCTGTTCCAATATGAAACTGGAGAGATGTTACATCGACCGGTTGAATCTGCCGTTAAGCTTCCATCGAACTACCTGTTCATCGCTTCCCAACTGGTGCTGTTGGGATTGGTGTTCATCTTCATGAAGCTCGACTGGGCACACCTGCTTAACGAGCATAGGTTCCGCTTCAGGCGACAGTAAAAAGGAGCCGGAGACTGGGGGACTTGAGCGCCGGACCGGACCTGCAGACATAGGCGAAGCCTGAGGGCATTTCCAGGCGAACTTACCCAACCGCGAAGAGCCGGCCGGTGCACGTGTACCAGCCAGCGAAGTCTTCAATCATTGCGCTTGCGGCCGGTAAGCATCGCGCTGACGAGATTCTCCCGGTGACGCCAGCTCGCCAGCAATACGCCTCCGACATGAAGTGCGACACACACCAGTACTGCGTTGGCACATACGCCGTGCAGAGTTTCCAGCGCCTCGGAACCCCAGAATGCATTGGTCGTAAGCAACCATCCAGTCACGCCCGTCGCGGTGAGTAGCATAAGAAGGGCAATGATCATTGCCCCACCCGCGGGGTTATGCCCGAGGTACCGCCGCTCGCGGCCCGCCAGCATGGCTCTTGTGTATTCGGCAAATGCACGCGGCGTCGGTACGAAGTTGGCGAAGCGGGCGTGATAACTTCCCGCGAAGCCCCACAGGATACGAGCCGCGACCAACCCAAGAACCGCGTAGCCGAGGGCATGATGGATGGTTCCGCCGTCTTCGCTCAAAACGTATGCACCACCAAATGCACCCACAAGACCCCAATGGAACACCCGTACGAACAGGTCCCACACTAGCGTTGATCGGGAGGCGTCGCCGTCCCCTCGGCTCAGGGAACTCATTCGTTGACCTCCTCGCTAACAGGTTTGCCATCGACAGGATTGACAACCATCTCGTGATGATTACCCTTCTTGTCCAATGCATAGACCTCATAGCAGCTTCCCTCAGTCTTGACCCGCTTGACCTGGTAACCCTGTTTCTCCAGTTGGCTCGAAACTTCCTTGTCCTGCATCCACTTTGTTTTTGGTTCGGTGGTGCAGGACCCAGTTGCATGTGCGGCAAACGGCAACGCAATCAGGGCAACGGCAGCGGCGAGGCGAACATTCATCGTTTTCACTTGGAACTCCATAGTCAGGTGGGTTGAATCAATATCGACGGTGCTATTTACAGATGCATGCTGCAACGCGAGCCTGAAGGGAATCTTAAGCAGAACACCCTCGCGCAGGCATGCCGAGCGGGATTAGACTTGACGATCGAAGCTGATAGTCACGACGGTTACTATGCAGCGAGCTTTGCTGCCTGTTCCTTTTGGAGTGCGACGAAATGCGTGTGTTACTGGTCGAAGACGATGATTTGATAGGAAGCGGCGTCGAAGAAGGTCTGCGCGATGCCGGAATGACGGTCGACTGGGCTCACGATGGCCGGGAGGCGATGCTGGCACTGACTACAACAGAGTACGAACTTGTGGTGCTCGATCTCGGTTTGCCGAAACTATCTGGAACCGAGTTGCTGGATTGGCTGCGAGGCCGTCGCGACGATACGCCCGTTCTGGTCATGACGGCGAGGGACACCGTAGCAGACCGGGTAGGAGGTCTGACTGCGGGCGCCGACGATTACCTCGGCAAGCCCTTTGATCTCACTGAACTGATTGCGCGCTGCCGGGCGCTTTTGCGCCGCGCGCATGGGCGCAGCGTCGAGACGATCGAGTATCAGGATCTCAGCGTCGATCCCTCGACGTTCACGGTCACACGGAACGGTCTGCGCCAGCCATTGACTTCACGGGAATGTGCTGTGCTGGTCGAGCTGCTGACGCATCAAGGGACTCCGCTATCCCGCGCCCGCCTCGAGGAAAGTCTTTACGGCTGGCAGGAAGAGGTAGAGAGCAATGCCATCGAGGTGCACGTCTCCAATCTGCGCAAAAAGCTCGGACCTGGATTGATCAGGACAATCAGGGGCGTTGGGTACGTTGTGGAGAAGACATCGTGACAGGGTCAATCCGTCAACGCCTGATGCTACTGGTGCTAGCAAGCGTCTCGGTCGTCTGGGTGGCAGCCCTCGTTTCAAGTTACAGGCAAGCCGTCCATGAAGCCGGCGAATGGGACGACGCGCGAATCGAACAGGCTGCTCGAACACTGACGCTGGTGGATACCAATGATCTGGCGGCGCTCACCGAAGATGGGTTTCATGCGTCCGACGATGACGGCGACGATGACCTGTCACGCCGGCTCCTTTATGAAGTGCGCGACGCCGAAGGGCGCCTGCTTGCAGCGAGCCCCGGTTTGCCGCGTGCCGCCGCGAAGGAGCCGCCGTCGTCTCAGGCGGCGGCGGGCGCTGTGGCGAAATACGACTCGCTCAAATGGAATACCTACGTGCTCCATGACGCGGCGCGTGGCAGGAGTGTGCGGGTATTTGAACGTAGCGATAGCCGCGCCGATCTGGGCGCCGGAGTGGCGCGCCGCATCGCGAAGCCGCTTGCTTATGCGCTGCCGGTTCTCGCGCTGCTCATCTGGGTGGGCATTGGCAGCAGCCTCGCGCCGCTTAAAACACTCTCGCGGGCCATCGGTGCCAGAAACGCAGGCAATCTGGACCCCATCGATATGCGTCGCACTCCGGCCGAAGTGCGCCCCTTGGTCGACGCGCTCAACGTTTTGTTCTCGCGGCTGCGAGGGTCGCTCGACCGTGAGCGGGCCTTCACGGCCGACGCGGCACACGAACTCAAGTCGCCACTGGCGGCGATCAAGGTTCAGGCTCAGGTCGCGCTTACCACCCGTGATCCCGCAAAACAACGCCTCGCAATGCAGCGGGTCGTTGAAGGTGTCGACAGGAGCACACATCTGGCGGATCAACTTCTGTTGCTGGCGAGACTTGACGAAGGTGTACCCGCACCAGCGTCGACCGTGGAACTGGATGCCGTTGCCCGCGAATGCATCGCTGCCCACGAAGCGAATGCGTCGTCCAAAGGCATCGGGTTAGTCCTGAACGGGGATACACACGTGACGACGTTAGCGGAGCCCGCACTCGTGCGTATCCTGCTGGACAATCTGGTGGACAACGCTATCAAGTATGGCGAGACGGGAGGTTGTGTCGAGGTCGTCACCCGGCGAACGTCGGAGGCGACCCTACTGCTTGTGCGAGATAACGGCCCAGGTGTGTCGGAGCAGGACCGGTTGCGTCTGAGCGATCGCTTTTTCCGGGGTGGGGGAAGCCGTCAAAGCGGTAGTGGATTGGGGCTCTCGATCGTCGCTCGGATTGTGGCTCGCCTTGAGGGACATCTAACCTATACATCGGGCATTGACGGCCGGGGGTTGGGCGTCGAGGTCCGCTTCCCGGTCACCCGTTCCCCCAGCTCGCCATAAACGCGCAGCATTGCACGATCCATTGGAGCAGGCTGGCATATCGCTTCATACGCAGCGCCTCGTCGACACGTTGTGTCACGAGTCTTGGGCATGAACGAGCAGCAAGGGCGTCTGCGTAATATGCGCGACACGGCCCGCGACGCTGCCCAGTAGCCATCGCGCTACTCCACGTCGGCCATGCGTGCCCATGACCAGAAGGTCAGCATTCCAGTGACTTGCCTCGCGAACGATCGCGTGGGCGATGTCGTCTCCTGTCTGCTTGGTACTGATGAGTGCGGTATCGCAGTGACAGGACGAACCCGCAAATACTTCCGCCGCTGTGGCAAGCGCCGCTTTGCCCTCTTCGACAAACGCGTCTTCAAGCACATGAATGGGTACAAAATCCGTCAGACGCACCGCGCGATCGACGACATAGACCGCCCGCATGTTGACTTCCGGCTTCGCAAACCGCATGCCGTACCTCAAAGCCTCGAACGACGGCGCGCTTCCGTCGATCGCGATCAGAACCCGTTGCGGGGGGCGCGCCAACTTTTCCTCGTGGGAAGGCGGCACGATCAGGAGCGAGCATCGGGAGTGTGTTGCCAGTGGCTTGGACACCGTGCCTTCGACCCAGCGCAGTAGTCCATGATGCTGACGTGCGCCGACGACCAGAAGATCGGCATGCCAGTCGTCGGCAGCATCGATCAATGCCGTGGCGATATCGCCACCGTGCTTCGAAAGGTCGACTACATCCTCTTCGAGGCGAAAATCACAACCCGCGAAGACGTGCTTTGCCTGAACGAGTGCATCCGCTGCGTCACGCAAAAGCTCAGCCCGCGCGGCATACAGTTCGGCACTCGCCTTCGGAGGCATGGGACTAAGCGCCCGAGGATTGTCGGCGACACTCACGAGGCGAATGTGCGCAGTAGCTCGCGCTATGTTTCGAACGAACTCCGCTGCTCGCAGTGAGGCAGGTGACAAATCCACCGCGACCAATATACGATCGATTCCTGACGGAGCATTCTGACTGGTGTATGAGGTACTCACAATTCCGCCTCGATATCAAATCCATTGTCCACGACGACGAGATTGCAGTGTGTATCGTCCTTGTCGTCGCGATTTGATCGTGATCAAGGCGATGTTTGATGCGGCAGAAGTGGCGAAATCGAAGCTATCCAACGCAATCTGGGACCAAATTGGCTCACATCGGCCTACCGTGACGACATTGACCAGCGTTCATTAGATTGCGTCGAGCGCATCAAAACAGGCGCCTCCGTTGGTGGCCGTTCGTTTCAATGACAGCAGCGGTCAGCGGGCATAGCCCCCCGGGCGGCCGCAACAGGTCGACTACGGAAGTTTGTCGTTGGACCGGGATTGGCGCAGATGTAAAAAGGGGCCGTTGATGAACAGATGTCGCGTGGCGGAAATCAGCTCGATACCGGCGGTTCGACCACAGTTGGTGAGGATCTCGGTAGGAGCCTCTTTCGCATGCAAAGGGCGGTTGACGGACACAGGACCGCGAACTGCGTGCACAACCGCACGTCGCTGGAGACCTCATCACGGTTTACCCGCTCATAGCCGGCTCGCTCAAAAAAGCGTTCAGCAGTCGTTGTTAGCAGCCAGACATCCTGCTGACCGAGTGAGCGTGCGTTGTCTTCAAGCAGTTCGACCAGCTTCCTTGCGACGCCTGTCCCGCGCCATTCTGGCGCGAGGGCTAGCGATCGTAAAAGCACACTCGAACCAATCTGTTCAAGGCCGCCGCTACCGACAACAGTTCCGCTTGCGTCTTCGGCAACGAGGAATCCTTTGATGAGCGTCGTCGAGACATCTTCAACAGGTAGATCGTTCGCGTTCAACAGGTTTCGGATCGTACCGAGGTCGGCTTCGTTGGCGTTTCTTATCTGCATGGCAGTATGCTCACTCGAAACTGGCATGATGTTCGCCAAAATTTTTGCCGGAGGCGAAGCGTATGGCGAGAATGAACGCGGCAGCCGAAATCAGCGACACCAACAGAACGGTCCATTCGACAGGCACATAATTGCTGCCGACCGTCCAGATCGCCGCGGCTGAAATCGGTGCGATCCCCTTGGCAATGTTCGAGGGCATCGATAGCAGTCCGCTCACGGCTCCATAGCCTTCCGTCCACATCACGTCCTGCACAATCGTCCCGCGCAGGATCGTCATCATGCCGTTTGCGCCACCGTAGACGACCGCAAACAGGATCAGCAACGCAGGCGACGTGCCTGCGCACATGAGAACAACAACCGACGCGGGAAACGCTGTTGTAATAACGATGCCGACAATCGACGGACGAACATTGCGGCCGATCGTGAACCACAGCACGCGCGCAAGCACCTGAGCCGGACCGATCACAGCCATTGTCATCAGGATCAGTGCTGGCGACACTCGCCGCTCCGCCATAAGCGGGACCAGGTGGAAGGTCAGCGCCGCAAATGTCGCATAGTAGGCCGTGAAACAGACCGCAAGCGCCCAGAATGTCGGCGTCCGTAAAGCGCGCCCGGTTGCCGCTGCGTTGGTCGCCTTCAGCGCGGCCTTGTAGTCCCGATCGTCTTCGCGGGGCGCATCACGACCGATTGCGAAAACATGTATGGGTAGACAGATTGCCAGATTGAATCCGGCAAGCGCGAGCAGCGCGTCTCGCCACTGGAGCAAGTCGATCAGAACCTGTGTCAGGGGGATAAAGACGGTACTGGCGAAGCCGGCCACCAACGTGACCAATGTAATCTTTGTGCGAAAGCTGCCTGGAAAGTCTCGTGTGATTACCGCGAAAACCGGATCGTAAAGCGTCGCGGCCATTGCGACACCGAGGCCGATCCAGACGACGAACAGTGTCACGAGGCTATGTGCCTGCGACCACAACGTCAGCATCGCTACGGCCAACAGGGTCCCGCAGACCATGACACGCCGGCCGTGGCCGTGGTCGATCCACTTTCCGACCGGATACGCCGCCAAACCTGAAATCAACAGACCGACTGAGAGCGCTGCGTTCGTCGCCGTCCGGCTCCATCCCATCGCTCCTTCCATGGGCACGACAAAGAGTGAAAACGCGTAATAGATCGATCCCCAGGAAACGAGTTGCGCAACTGCGAGCGCCCACGTTGCGATAGTGTCGCGACCATTGTTGCGCCCGTCACTCCGTTTCGCTGTCGTCGGTGTCTGCATTGGCGGTCACCGCTTCCTGGTTCATGGCGGCGGCCGCCAGTGTCGTTGCAAGCTCCGGGTGCGCTTCTTTCCGTTCACTGTAACGATCTGTCAGGTAGTCCGAGCGGTCACGTACCAGCAGCGTGAACTTGTACAGTTCTTCCATCACGTCCACGACGCGATCGTAATATGCCGAGGGTTTCATCCGACCGTTTGCGTCGAACTCCTGCCAGGCCTTCGCCACCGAAGACTGATTCGGGATGGTCACCATACGCATCCACCGGCCGAGAATGCGCAGCGCGTTCACCGCGTTGAACGATTGCGATCCACCGCACACCTGCATTACCGCGAGCGTGCGGCCTTGCGTGGGGCGAACGCCGCCGCTTTCCAGTGGTAGCCAGTCGATCTGGTTCTTGAATACTGCCGTCAAGGTTCCGTGACGTTCCGGGCTGCACCAGACATGCCCTTCCGACCACTCCGAGAGTTTCCGTAGTTCGACCACCTTCGGATGGTCGGCCGGCACGCTGTCAACAAGCGGCAGGCCGTGCGGATCGAAGACACGCGTTTCCGCGCCGAAATGGCGCAGGATGCGTTCGGCTTCGAGCGTGAGAAGTCGGCTGTACGACGTAGGACGCAACGAACCGTAGAGCAACAGGATTCGCGGCGCGTGCTGCGAAACTGCACGCGGTTCGAGCTTCTTCAGGTCAGGCGAGTCGAGATGCGGGGCGCTGACGTTAGGCGTGTCCTGCGTCATTAGAGAAGTCTCCTCCCTTCGCTATCGACAACCTGCTCCCCATCCTCTTTCTTGAATGAGCCCTTCTGCCCGGCAGGCAGGATGTCGAGTACGAGTTCGGACGGCCGGCACAGGCGGACGCCAAGCGGTGTCACGACCAGCGGGCGGTTAATCAGGATCGGATGCTCCATCATGGCATCAAGCAACTGCGCATCAGTCAGGGACGTATCGCCCAGACCAAGCTCGGCGTAAGGCGTGCCCTTTTCACGCAGCGAGGCGCGTACCGTCAGGCCAGCTCGAGCAATCAGTTCCTTCAATGTCTCCCGATCAGGCGGAGTCCTCAGATACTCGACAATTTCCGGCTCGATTCCGGCATTGCGGATCATTGCCAGCGTATTGCGCGACGTACCGCAGTCGGGGTTGTGATAAATCGTGACGCTCATAATTGCCGCCCCTCTATGCTGTGTTTCGTTTCGTACCAGTGCTGGGAGCGGTTGACGATGCCGACGACGAACAGCATCACCGGCACTTCAATCAGCACGCCAACCACTGTGGCCAGCGCTGCACCAGAATGGAACCCGAACAGACTGATTGCCGTCGCAACCGCCAGTTCAAAGAAATTGCTGGCACCGATCAAACTCGACGGCCCAGCTACACAGTGCGCAACGCCGAGCCTGCGATTCAACAGGTAAGCGAGGCCGGAATTGAAGAACACCTGTATCAGGATCGGCACCGCGAGCATGGCGATAACGAGCGGCTCCTTGACGATTGCCTGTCCCTGAAAGGCAAACAGCAGGACGAGTGTCGCGAGCAGCGCGCTGATCGAGTACGGGCCGAGATGTACGACCGCCTGCCGGAAATGCGCTTCTCCTCTGGCCAGCAGGTGTCGGCGCAGCAATTGGGCAAGGATGACGGGAATGACGATGTATAACCCAACCGAAATGATCAACGTATCCCACGGCACCGTAATCGCGGACAGCCCGAGCAGGAGCGCTACAAGGGGCGCGAATGCCACGATCATGATGGAGTCATTCAGCGCCACCTGAGAGAGCGTGAAATACGGATCGCCTTTGCAGAGTTGTGACCACACGAACACCATGGCCGTACAGGGGGCCGCGGCCAGCAGGATCAGGCCGGCAATATAGCTGTCGAGCTGGTCGGCGGGAAGCCACGACGCAAACACATGACGGATGAAGATCCAGCCCAGCAACGCCATGGAGAAGGGCTTGACGAGCCAGTTCACGAACAGCGTAACGCCGATGCCGCGCCACTGGTTCCTGACCTGGGTCATCGCGCCGAAATCGATCTTGATCAGCATCGGAATGATCATCACCCAGATCAGCACACCGACAGGAAGATTGACGTGCGCCACTTCCATCCGGCCGATCGCCTGGAAGAGCTGGGGCAGGAGTTGCCCGACCAGGATGCCGCCTACGATGCAGAGGGCGACCCAGACCGTCAGATAACGCTCGAAAAATCCGATTGCCGGCCGTGCCGTGCCGATCGCTGTATCAGTGCTGCTCATTTGATTCCTCTGGGGGCTTGTCACCGATCGCGCGCATTTCGCGCTGAATCGCATTTCGGTCCAGCACATGCAGAGGCAGATTCACGAACTGGCTCACCCGGTTCATGATCTGCCGATAGACCTTGCTGAATACCTTGCGTTTCTCGTCGTCGCTACCCGCGAAAGCCGCCGGGTCCTCGAAACCCCAATGTGCCGTCATCGGGTGGCCAGGCCAGATTGGACAGACTTCACCCGCAGCCTGGTCGCAGACCGTGATGACGAAATCCATGTGTGGAGCGGCAGGCGTCGCGAACTCGTCCCAGCTCTTGCTGCGCAGTTCCGCTGTGTCGTAACCCAGCGCTTCACAGCGTTCAATGGCGAACGGATTCACCGTCTCGGATGGATGACTGCCGGCGCTATACGCCTGAAATTTGCCCTTCCCAAGTACGTTGAAAAGCGCTTCGGCCATGATGCTGCGCGCGCTGTTGCCCGTGCAGAGAATGAGAATCGAGTAAGGTTTGTCGCTCACGGGCGGCTCCGGAAAGTCACGATAGGATCAATTAGCCGGCGTGCAGCATGCAGCCGACGATTGCGGATGTGATTGTGATTGGTCGCGCGAGTGACCGTAGACCGGCGCGGTTTCGAGTGTTCGAAACGTTTCCCAGGCGACGCCCTGCGGATCAATGGTCCACGCCTTGTCCGACCTGGCATAGCAGCACGTCGTGCCGGTTTGCGCTGCAACCGGCAGTTGCGCCGTCGCGAATCGCGCATTCATCTCTGCCAACTCCGCATCGGTTTCGACCTGAATGCCGACGTGATCAATACCTGGTTTTGCACCACGCTGCGAAATCGCGAAATTCACCGCGGGGTCTGTCAGTTCCCATTTGCAGTAATCGGTCTTGAGAACAGTGGGCTCGGCGTTGCCGAACATCGCGCTATAGAACCGAATACTGTCGCTTAGATTTTCGACAGCGACATGGATGTGCATACGCTTCATGGTGTGTCTCCGCAGCAGTTGGGGAGATCGCTCGCGGCGCAGGTTGCTCCCGCGCAGCAGTTCTCCGTCAGGAAACTGATCAGGCCCGTCATGGCATCGAAATTCGCCGTGTAGATAATGAAACGCCCCTGCTGTCGCGGCTTCACCAGGTCTGCATGTGACAGATCCTTCAGATGAAACGACAGGCTTGAAGGGGAAAGCTCCAACTGCTGTGCGATTTCACCGGCGGCCATACCGTTTGGACCGGCCACGACCAGGGCACGAAAGATCGCGAGGCGCGATTCGTGGGCGAGCGCGCTAAGGGCGCGTACAACGAGGTTTGAGTCCATGCCCTGAACAATAGATCATTCATTTTAACATTTCAAGTATTATTGAATTGATGGGTGGAGCGCTACGGGGCGACAACGTGCCGCCTCCGTTGCGCGGAGGTTCGGCAGGGCAGGACACGGAATGTACGTCCGATAATTGGCGCTACAGAATCAGTTCCTTTCTACCCATCAGACATGGAGGCTCTCATGCGACTACGCCTCGCGACGCCTGACGATGCTGAGGCCATTTCAGCGATTTACGCCCCAGTAGTCACAGGCACCGCCATCTCTTTCGAACTTGAACCACCGACAGCGGACGAGATGCAGCGGCGATTGATCGCGACATTGCGACGGCTCCCATGGCTAGTCAGTCTCGATGATGCGGGTCTGGTGAATGGTTACGCCTATGCCGGCGCGCATCGTGAGAGGCAGGCCTACCAATGGTCGGTCGATACGACAGTCTATGTCCGCGCTGCCAGTCGGGGGCGAGGTGTTGGTCGCGGACTGTACGAAGCCTTGCTGGCGGAGCTAACGGAGCTGGGCTACGCGCAGGCGTTCGCAGGCATCGCGCTACCCAACGCCGCGAGTATCGCGCTGCATGAAGCAGTTGGATTCAAGCATATCGGTGTCTATGAAAAGGTCGGATTCAAGCTCGGTGCATGGCGAGATGTCGGTTGGTGGCAAAAGACGCTGCGTTCTTATGCGAGTGAACCTGTCGCGCCGAGAGCTTTCGGCGCAACCGGCAACTTCTGAATGCTTCGATTGGATAACGGTGGGAGACTGTCTGGCGTGATACTGGACGATCGTTCGGCGCTCGTGAGCATATGCGACGAATCTGGGAACGGCTTATATCCCTTGTCCTGACTACGGACGAGAATTTCGGTATCTGACGCTGCGCCAGGGGATCTCTGGGTTTTCACGAGCAAGAACAACCAAAATAATGAACACGCGCAATTCACCCCGTACCTAACCTTGGAGCCAGATACGCTGCATCGGCGCACCCTCGCTCACGAGCGGTTGAACGCGACAATCGGCAAGAACGGAGGGACTCTGGACGGGGTATTCTGCAACAAACAGCGTGGCCTCGGGAGGTCGGTGGGGGGGGGGCGGGCGAGACCTTACCAGTCGATGCGGTGCTTTTCCTCGGTTTCACGGTGTCGCTCTTCGTCCGGCGTGTGAAGGTAGGGGTTGGTGCTCGTCAGCGACGCGTGACGCAGGTTGTCGCGAACTGTCCGCAGATCGGCGCCGCCGTCGGCCATGTGCGAGCCTGCCGTATGGCGCAGCCAGTGTGCGGAGGCCTGGTCGAGCAGATCCGGCTGGCCAGCGAAGCCGTCGCCGCGCAGTCGGAGGCGTTCGGCTGCACCGGCAAAGATGCCCTTGACGATCGTGTGGAGCGCGGCGCGCGTTAGCGGCTTCATGGATTTTCCCAGCGGCAGCACGAGCGGCGTGTCCTCATGGCGGGAGGGCAGGGCGGACAGGCCGCGCTCGCGCCGGTAGCGTCCGAGTTCGACCATCATTTCCGCGGAGGCGGGCACGAGCCCTTCCTTGTCGCCCTTGCCGAGCACTTCGAGCCACCAGCGCTCGTGACCGTCGGCATCGCGCCGGCAGAAGAAACATCCCATCGTGTTGCCGCTGACCTCGGAGATGCGCAGGCCGCCGAGATAGAACAGCGTGAACAGCCACCGTGCACGGAGGTAGCGCTCCCGTTCGCGCGGCGTGTCCTTCGGCAAGCTATCGATATACAGCTTCACTTCCTGCCACAGCTCGCGGTCGAGATAGCGTGTGATGCGTGGCTTTGAGCGGCGCGCGCGCTGGCGCGACAGCGACAACGGGTTACCCGCCAGATAGCCGGCTTCGACCAGCCACGCGAACAGTGCGTTGATGATCACCATCGCCTGGTACTGGCTGCTCGGCCCGAGCGTTCTGTAGAACGGTCGCCACCGCGGATCGTGGCGCGGATATTTGCGTCCATCGTCGGCGACCCAACGCGCGTGCGGCTGTGGGGCATTCAGGAATTGCCGGAATAGCTGCAGGTCCTCGTGCGTGAGTGACGACAGCGGTTTGCCCAGTTGCACGATTGCCCACAGCAGCAGCCGTTCAGCTTCCTTGCGGTAATTCTCGAAGGTCGTTTTCTTGTCGGCGACCCGCGCGAGCCACGCGCGCACTGCAGCCAGGTCGTCGCATGCGGCGATCTGCGAGTGGCCGCGCGCGCGGTTGGTGCCGTCGCGACCGTCGAGATCGGCGGGCAGTTCGAGCACATCGAGCGGGCGCGGTGCGATCAGGGCGGTTTTCATGGGCATCGGGACCGGTGCGGGCGGTGTTCGGGGTGTCGCGTGGCGATTGTCGCACTCCCGCTATTGAATTTCAACATTATAGGATTAATGTCAAAATCCTAGCAGGGCGGCGTTGGAAAGTAGGCGGTTTATGTAGTAATATTTACGAAAATTCATCAGCGAAAAACCTCATGAGTGACGTCCTGTCCCCCGACGCAGCGCTGGCCGCCGAAATCGAGCGCCTGAAGGGGGCATTTCCGAAGACCCGCGAGCTGTATCGCGAGGTCTGCGCGCTGCTGTTTTTCCGGCACGGCATCACGCCAACCGCGAACCGGCTCTATCAGCTGGTCCGGCGCGGCAGCATGGGCACGCCGACCGCCGTGCTCGGCGAGTTCTGGGCGGAACTGCGCGAGAAGAGCCGGGTACGGATCGACCATCCCGACCTGCCCACCGATCTCGGTGCGGCCGCGGGCGAGCTAGTGGCCACCCTCTGGACACGCGCGACCGCGTCAGCGGAGGCGGCGCTCGACGCGCTGCGCGCCGAACTCGAGGCGCAGCAGGTCGAGGCACAGCAGTCGGTCGTTGCCGCCCGCGATGAGCTGGGTCGCACCGAGACCGCGCTTGAGCAGCGCACCGCCGCGCTGCTGGCCGCGCAGGTTGAGATCCGCGAACTGGACAAGGCCCAGGCCGAAGGTCATGCACAGCGGAAAGCGCTCGAGGCAGAGCTTGAACGGATGCGGGCGGGGCTGGCCGCGCGCGATCGCGAGCTGGTGGAGGCAAGGGAAGGTTTTGCGCGCGAGCTGGCAAAGCAGCGGGAAGCGGCCGAACGCGCGGAGGAGCGGCTTCGTGCATCCGAGAAGCGCGCCCTGCTGGAGATTGACCGCGAGCGGAATACCGCAACGAAGCTGCAGAAGGAGCTCGACGACGCCACACGCCGGGCGGACCGGAAGGACGACGACCACCGGCGTGCGTCTGAAACCATGCAGGCGCAACTGGGCGACGCGCGTCATCAGGCGGGCGTGCTGCAGGGGCGGCTGGATGCTGTTCAGGCGGAGAGCCTGCGGCTGCAGGCAGAGATGATGACGCTGCGGGAAGCGGAAACGCGCGCGCGGGAAACCCGGCCGTCGGCTGCTTTGGCCGCCTCGGCCGGAGCCCGGAAGGCACCACGTCCGACCCGTTCGTCCCGCGCCGTGCCGACCGCCAAACCAGCAACGCGTCGCAAGAAAACGGTATAAACACAGGGTAACAACACCGAGTAATCCGCCACCAGGGAAATGGGCTGCATGGCTGATATCTACCTGCTCGCCGGACTGACGCTTCCGCAGGGCGTCGCGCATGAGTCCCTGCCCGGGACCGTGTCGCGTTTCATCTCGGATTGCTGGCACGGCATGAGTCGCACGCAGATGATGGGCCGGGCGAAACGGCGGGGGCTGCGCCTGTCGTTCCGCCCAACGGCGCGGTGTCGGTCCGGCGAAACCGGCGTCTTCGAATTGCGCTTCAACGATGGGGCAGTGGAATGCCTGATGCTGGCACGGCTACAGCGGGTCGGAGCCAGGCACGGTAAGCGCCGGCAAACCAGCCGGATTGACGTATCCCGACCCCCTCCACGCGATCCCAGGCAGACCCGGTTGTTCTGACACGACCGTCGCGGTTGCCGCGCAACGCGCTACTCGCTATGCTCGCAGCCTTCAACGGATCAGGAGTTTCGACGTGCGGCGCGTAACGGTCAGAAAATCATCGGTTCATGGGCGAGGTGTCTTCGCGCTACGGGCGATTCCAGCCGGCCAGCGGATCTTCGAATATCGCGGTGAGGTGACGTCGTGGCGACGGGCCTCTGCCCGGTACCGGCGATCGGGAGTGCCCGGCCACACCTTCATTTTTGGACTGGCTGACGGGCGCGTGATCGACGGCAGCGTCGGCGGCAACAGCGCCCGCTGGCTGAACCACTCCTGCCAGCCGAACTGTGAGGCGATCGAGGACGAGCGGGGGCGGGTTTTCATCGAAACGCTCAGAGACGTGATGCCGGGCGACGAGCTTTCTATCGTCTATGGACTCACTATTGATGAAGAGACGACTCCCGAACTGATCGCTGACTATGCCTGCCGCTGTGGGACGAAGCGGTGCACCGGTTCGATGCTGGCCCCGGCGAGCGGTTAACATGCGTCGACTCGTCGACCGCAGCCGGGCGCTGGTCGCAATGCCGGTCCTACTTCATATGCATCGGAAGGATCGGCAACGTGGCGCTAAGGGCTCGAGTGGGCGATTTCGAGCCGATCGGTTGCCAACATGGATTTTCATTGATGGACTGAGTGCGGTCAGCGCAGCACCATGGTAGGTAATGTCCACCGTGAACTCATTAACGCTGAAGCTACCTGTTGACAGTACAAATGACTGATATCGCATTAAGCGGTGCCGATTACAGTGGCATACATGGCGACATCGTTGCGCTTCTGGAACACGGTCGTCGTGCTGCGGCCCGAAGTGTCAACGCACTGATGACGGCTACCTACTGGGAGATTGGTCGTCGTATTGTCGAATTCAGACAGGGCGGGGAGGGGCGTGCGGCCTACGGTCAGACCCTTTTAGAGCGGTTGTCGGTCGACCTGACAGCCCGCTTCGGGCGGGGGTTTGGGGTTGACAACCTGGAGTTGATGAGGATGTTCTACCAGACCTACCCGCCAGCCGCGATTTCCGGATCACTGATTCGGAAATCCGCGCCCTCAGGCCATCCGGCAAATTCCGAATCGGCGATTCGGAATTTCGATCTCGACCAGCTCGCGACCACATTCCAGCTGTCCTGGACGCATTACGTCCACCTCATGCGGCGAACCCGCTCAGTTGAAGAAAGAGCGTTTTACGAAGCCGAAGCGCTTCGTGGCGGCTGGAGCGTGCGACAATTGGATCGGCAGATCAGCAGCCAGTTTCACACCCGTGCGATGCTGTCGAAGAACAGGCCGGCAATGCTACAGAAGGCGGGCAAGGCGCAACCGGGCGACCTTGTGACCGCAGAGGAGGCCATCAAGGATCCTTACGTTCTTGAGTTCCTGGATCTCAAGGACGAATATTCAGAAAGTCAACTGGAGGAGGCATTGGTCCATCGGCTCGAAGACTTCCTTCTTGAGTTGGGTGGTGATTTTACGTTCGTGGGCCGCCAGCGTCGCCTTCGGATTGGTGAAAGCTGGTTCCGGGTAGATCTTCTGTTCTTTCATCGGCGTCTGCGATGCCTTGTTATCGTCGATCTCAAGCTCACGGAGCTCAATCACGCCGACGTGGGTCAGATGCACATGTACTGTAATTACGCGCGCGAGCACTGGACGCTGCCAGGAGAGAACCCGCCCGTTGGGCTGATCCTGTGTGCGCGAACGAATGCCGCGGTGGCGCGTTATGCATTAGAAGGGTTGCCAAACAAAGTGCTGGCGGCTGAGTACCATATGGTCCTGCCGGATGAAAAACTCCTCGCCGAAGAACTGGCCAGAACCCGACGTGCATGGGAGGCCCAACATCGGTCGGAAGAGGGCGCTGACGGTTCAGACGGTCAACTGTCGTGACAGGGATTGCATCACGCCCGGTTAAGCATCAACAACCATTCAGAGACTGACTGCTTGTTACTGTGGCAATCTGTGTGCGGAAATACATCTCCTTGGCGGTTCGGCGAGCTGTACAAGATGGGAGCCAGAGCATGACACGGTGCGTGCGGTCGCCGACGCGAGCGGTCGGCGCGCAATCGTCGAGTCAGTCGATGAGCACGACAGGAAATTGAGACGCACGGTCAAATGGAATAATCTCGTCAATCCGACCAGCCAACTGTTCTGAATCCGACGGATGCAGCTCGACATTTTCAACGACAGCCGCGACGTGATGCTGCGCAATGACGTCCTGTCAGCATTGCAGCAGTACGATGCCGCGGGCGCGCGGCGCGCGCTACAGGCCCTTGAGAACGAGTATCCGGACGATGTCGCCCAGGTGTATTTCGGGTCGATCGTCAATGCTCTCGAGGGTCGATCGACGGTACCGTTTGACCGTCACGAAGCCGCCCTGCAGGCTCGCCAGGCACTATCTCACGAAGTCCAGCCCGCAGTCGCGCGTGCGTTCCCGGGGCAGAGCGGGGCGACCTGGCTCGCGTCGCTCTGGGCAGAACTGGCCGGGCGCGCCTCTGCGCTGCCTTTCCGTGCGGACCACGCGGATGCGCACGCGGCACCGCTCTTCCTGCTTGCTGCGCGGTGGGCCGAGGCGTCCGATGCGGTATCGCGCATCGCGTCCTGGCGACGGATTCCAGCGCCGCTTTGCTGGATGACGGAGGCACGTTACCGACTCGATGGCCTGGACGCGGCCTGGCGATTGCTGGTGGAGCTTGCGTGGCTTTCTCCATCCCGGTTTGACCAGCTTTTGAGCCGGCTTGGCGACGCGTGCGTCAATACGTTGCGGCGCAACTTCGATACGTCGTTCGACGGCGCCGGCGACATTGACGATCTCGCATGGTTTCCGGCGTGGGTACTCACGGAAAAGGCCGGCCTCGCGCCGCTGCTCAAACAGGCAGAGCCTTCGCGACGCAACGCGCCCGAGCGGGCGGCGAAGGTGATGCTCGAGTTACTCAGCCTGGAGCGACAGGGCCGGCATCACGAACTGCTGGAAACCCGCCGTGAACTGCAGGCGCTCAACGCGGCGCTGTACGCGGCCTACATGAAGACGCGCTGAGCTGCTAGCCCGGAGCATGACACTCACAACCTCTCACACCGCTCACAAGTGGGCTTTCGCCACGCGGTTCCGGCGTGGCGCCTTCGGCTGGAAATCCGCGTTGCCGATCCAGCGTCTGAAGGAGGCCCTGATCGAAATCCGGCAGATCGCCCGCGCCGATCCTGTTCTCGCTGCGGACGGCGCGGTCGCCCTGCTCGAAAAGCTTTCGCCGGCGCTTGAACACGTAGACAGTTCTTCGGGGGCAATTGGCACCGCCGTGAATCGCGCAATCGATGCGCTTGTGCCGGTTATCGCCGGGGCGGACGTGCCTGCTCCGGTCCGGATGCGTTGGCTGGATCGGCTGTTTGACGCGCTCCAGGACGACCCGATGCCGTATATCGAACAGCTGGGCGATCGCTGGGGCGACCTGTGTACGTCGCCTGCCATCGCGTCCGCATGGGCGGACCGGTTGTTGCCAATAACAGCGCGCGTGATGGGCGCTGAAGGTCTGGGCGAGCATTTCGCGGGTACCACCGCCTGCCTCACCGCGCTGAATGCCGCCCGGCGCCATGAGGAACTGCTTGCTCTCGTGAATGGCGCGCGCCTGAACTGGTGGGGGTATCGCCAGTACGGGGTGGATGCACTGATCGCATTAAATCGTTCGGCTGAAGCACTGCGTTACGCGGAAGCGTCGAGGGGGCTGAATGCGCCCACTGCCGCCATCGCCCGCAAATGCGAAGCGATCCTTCTGTCGTCGGGCATGATGGACGAGGCCTATCGGCGCTATGCGATCGAGGCCAATCAGGCCACCACGCATCTCGCAACGTTCCGTGCCATCGCGAAAAAATATCCGGGCAGGAGTCCCGACAGCATCCTCCACGATCTGGTCGCGAGCAGTCCCGGCGCGGAGGGGAAATGGTTCGCCGCTGCGAAGGACGCCGGCATGTTCGATCTGGCGGCGTCGCTCGCGATGCGCGGCCCCACCGACCCGCGAACCCTGACGCGGGCCACACGCGCTTTCGCGCAGTGCAAGCCTGCATTCGCGATGGCCTGTGGCACAGCGGCGTTGCACTGGATGGCCGCAGGCTTCGGTTACGAAATCACGGGGAGCGATGTGCTGGATGCTTACGATGCGCTGGCGGATGCGGCCTTTGCCACTGGCATGGAACGAGACCAGCTCAACAGGCGTCTGCGGGACCAGTTTGCGGCCATTCTGGGGCATTCGTTCGTCGCCACGGTGCTGGCGCATCATCTGTCGGCATGACGTCGCGATGCATCCAGGTCGCGGGATGGACGGTTCCCGAACGGCCCGCGGCCCGGCGTGTTGTCGTCAACGGGTCGCCCCGGGTCGTGTGGGACGGGTGCCCGTTTATGCCGCCGATGACCGGACTGAAGCGCAACGCAGCTGTAGACGGTAGTTTTACGGCAGGCAGAATTAGTACAGGACTAGCATCATGAAAGAGTACAACCCCGGGTGCGCACCCGAACCTGAATCGTGGCTCGAACTCGATGAGCAGGAGCGAATTGCTCTCGTCGAAATGTATCACCGCGTTGCCCGGATCAAGCTTCCCAACGTCGCGGCACACGCTGCGCTACATGCGATCGTCGAAAACCAGATCGCCCTGAATCTTGAACCCGTGGTCCGGGCGATGGATCGCCTCGGGAAAGAAGGGCTTGCGCGACACGACGCGGTTCACGCGATCGGCTCAGTCGTCGCAGAGCATCTGTTTGATATTCTGAAGACGGATCAGAACGACGATGCTGCGACTTCGCAGGCGCGTTATTACGCGGCGGTGGAGCGGTTGACCGCCGCAAGCTGGCGCAAAGGTGAACACTGATGCCGATACCATCGAAACTTCAGCCGTGGTTTGAAGCGAGGCAGCGTTTCAGATTGAGCCATGCTCATATACAGATGGCGCGCGAACTGGGATTGAATCCCCGAAAATTCGGGTCACTGGCTAACGGGCAGCAGGAACCGTGGAAGCGCCCCCTCTCGGAATTTATCGCGCATTGTTATCACAAGCGCTTTGGTCGTACTACGCCAGAACACGTTCAATCTCTGGAGGACGTCGTGAAGCGTGCGGAACGGCGGCGCAGCGCGCGGCGGGAAAGAAAAACGAACAGAGCGGTTCCACCGGCGGGGCCGCAACGTAGCGATGACGGATCGAGCGAAAAGTTGCCGGAACTCTGCGCACGGGGCGGTGAATAGGGTACGAACGGAACGGACCTGATGACCATCTGGGTGGGCGACGTGGACCACTTGCGCCCAGGCTGCTTCTACTTTTACTTCCAAAACGCTTCTACTTCCACTTCACTGCACGGTGGCCCAGAGGCTTGACGCCGTGGCTCTGAGCAGCTGACGTACATCGACCGGCACTTGCGACATTCACGCCTCGTTACCATGGGGATGCCGGCGACGGAAAGGCCATAGCCAGCGGGGCGCGGTGCGCCCTGCCCCCATTTTAGCCCATTAAATGCAATGCTGATAAGGCAGAGGATTTTTAGCGGAGCGGAAGCGGCGCACGGGGATGCGCGCAGGCACGGCGCGAAATCCGCGTCCGCTTCGCTAAAAATTCTTTGAGCTAAACCGCTCCGCCGGCGTCAGCGGCTATGGGCATTGAATCAGGGTGATGACCGTGATGTTGCAGATGGCGGTGCTGGATGCGTCGTGGAAGACGTGCCGCTGCTGCGTGTGAAGGTTGCGAGGACGCTTGTACGATCGTGACGGACGGTACGATGTGCGCAGTGGCACCGTGATCGCCGCGGCGTGGCCAAAGCGCTGCCGCAACCGGGCGAACGGTTGTCCGGACAGGTGCGCGGAGCGTGAAGGCGCGGACGTCACGGCACACCAGCGGGAGGTGCCCGCGGCCGGGCGTGATGCGGTAGTAGTTCGATGCATACCATGTGTCCGCGCGCACACGCTGGACAGTCACGCAGGGATCGACCGGTGAGTCTGGCGTAGTGGTCACGATAGTCCTGGCTGATCTCATCAGTGGCAGTCGCGCGCGGTGGTATGACGTCGAGCAGCCGCCGGCATTCGGCGAGTCCGGTTTCGCGGCGCCGGTTGCTGAGGAATCCGTAGTGACGGATACGCTGCAGTCCGCGCGGCAGCACGTGAAGCAGGAAGCGGCGGATGAACTCCGGCGCATCGAGCTGCATCACGCGCTGTGCGGATTCATGGCGGTAGTCCTTCCAGTGGAACGTGACCTGTCCATCAGTGATATCGATCAGGCGATTGTTCGAGATGGCGACGCGATGCGTGTAACGCCCGAGGTAGTCGAGTACCTGCTGCGGGCCGCCGAACGGTTCCTTCGCGTACACCACCCATTCCGCGCGTCGCGGGCCATCCAGATAGCGGGCGAATGCCTGGACGTGCTGCAGGGGCGCGAGGGAGTTGAAGAACCGCAGGCGCCCAGTGTCAAAGGCACGCCTCAGCCGCTCGAGGAACAGACGCCGGAACAGGCGTGATAGCACGCGCACCGGCAGGAAGAAACCAGGACGGCAGGCAATCCAGCGTGAGTGGTCCGGCGCCAGACCGCCGCCCGGGACCACGCAATGCAGGTGAGGATGGTGGAGCAGGTTCTGGCCCCAGGTATGGAGGATCGCGATGAAGCCGATGCCAGCGCCGAGGTGTTTCGGATCAGCAGCGATGGTCTGCAGTGTTTCGGCAGTGGCCTGAAAGAGGATGTCGTAGACCACCGCCTTGTTCTGGTAGGCGATCGCAGCGATCTCCTGCGGCACCGTGAACACCACGTGGAAGTACGGTACCGGCAGCAGATCGGCCTGACGGTCGTCAAGCCATTGTGCACGGGCTAGCGACTGGCACCTGGGACAGTGGCGATTCCGGCACGTAACGGAGTGCACTCCGTTACCTGCCTTATGGGAAGTGGTTCCATATGGGGAGAAGATGTCTCGGAGCGAGCGCGGAGCGGACTACGCGCCCGTTTAACTCTCCATTAAAGCTTGGCCCTGAGCATGGCGATTACCTTGTCGGACGGCCGAAACGAACCCCTGCGCAAATGTGGTGGGACGATCGCATTGAGGGCTTCGAGCTTCTCAGTTGGGTCAGCGCGAGTGTAGATTTCAGTGGTCGCCAGATCGCTATGCCCGAGCCATAAGGACACTTTCCGGATATCCTGAGTGCTTCGTAGTACTATCATTGCGCAGGTATGCCTCAATACATGTGGTGATACCTGCTTCTTCGATAGCGAGGGACACGTATGACGAGCTGTCTCAGCATGGCATTTAAGGATATACGCGAAACCCCAGCGACTCATTGCTTCACCGCGAGCATTGACGAACAATTCCGGTACTGCAACAGCTCCCCGTACCGCTATCCAGGCACGCAATGCATTAGCAGTCGTTTTCCACAGGGGCAATGCGCGCTCCCGCCGACCCTTGCCGTGAACACGGATGCTCATCGACGGGAACACAACGTCGGCGGCTTGCAAACCCGTCAGTTCCGATACACGCAGTCCAGCGCAGATGGCCAGATGCAGCATCGCCCGGTCCCGGATCCCCTCGCGCGTTGACGGATCGGGCGCATCGAGCAGGGCCTGAACCTCTTCCTCGCCCAGATACGGCACTAACCGTGAATCAGTTTTCTTGTAGGGAATGCCCAGGATTCGTCGCGCCTGTTCGAGTATCGCGGGCTCGCGATACTCAAGGAAGTGGAAGAAGGACCTGATTGCAGCCAACCGGACATTGCGAGTCCCGGGCGAGTTCTGGCGCGTATCTTCCAGATATTCCAGGAAGTCGCTGATCAGTCTCGCATCGAGCTGCTCCAGCGCTAGCGACGACGGCGTCATCCTGAGTCTCCCGGCGGCAAACTCGAACAGGAGCTGGAAGGTGCAAGCATAGGAGTCGCAGGTGTGTTGGCTAGCGCCTCTCTCATGAGCAAGGTTTTGACGAAGAAATGCCACAATGTGCGGCGCGATCGGGATCATTTCTGTTCTCCAGTGAGAAACCCTTCTGCGGCAACAGCAATGTCATGCAGAAGCTCGGGAGTTGCCTCCAGATACCAATAGGTGGCGTTGATGTTGACGTGACCCATGTAGGTCGCAAGGGCCAGCATGTGCCGCCCAACACGGTCCCGCCCTTCCGGGCTCACCTCCAGTGCCCTGACGGCGAACGTGTGCCTGAGCTCATGTAGGCGGGGACGGTGACCGTTGTGGGTGGTGCCGATGCCGGCGATCTTCAGCAGCTTCTGGAACATCCAATAAGCGACCGTATATCTGAGCGGGCGCCCATCGTCATCAACGAACACATGGTCGTCACCCGGACGGGCCCGCCGCCGCAGGGTCAAGTACCTCTGCAAACCCTCCGCCGCCGTCTCGTGCAGTGGAACCAGACGGCTCTTCTGGAATTTGCTCTTTCGTATGAGTAATCCTTCGGGGGTAATGTCGGCACGCCGCAGGTTCAGGGCCTCAGAGATCCGCATGCCGGTGGCGGACAGCAGGGCGATTAATGTCGCATACGTCTGTGGTTGCAACGTATCGCGAGGACCCGATTGCAAGGCTGCGTTGACCAGGCGCTCGATGTCGGCGCGCGAGTAGATGAACGGGACACGGCGTGTCTTTCGGTAGCCAAAGTACCGGGCGGGCGGCAGCTCATGGGTTTGATCTTCGGTACGCAGATACCGGGCGAACCGACACACGGTCTTTAGCCTCGCGTCACGCTGGGCCACCGACGCAGCCTCGGCGGCCCAGTCGATTGCGGTTTGCGCGCGAACGTGCGTTTCACCGCGCTTGACGGCAAAGCACGCGAAGCTGCGCAACAGATAGTCTGCGTTCAGTAATTTGAAGCCGGCGGCACGCCGCGCGGCAAGATAGGACTCCACGGCCGGCATCATTTCATCACCTCCGGCCATGGCTGCGCGATTTGCCTGAGCAGCGCGACGTCGACCTTGGCGTAATAGGCCGTGGTATCGATGCCGCGATGCCTCAGGACCTGGCCAATCTGGTCGAGGGGAAGCCCATGACGCAACATCTCGGTCGCCGCTGTGTGGCGCAGCAGATGTGCGCCTTTGGCGGGCGAACTCACCCCGGCCCGTTTTAGTGCACGCTTCACTACCGACGATATGCAATCGCCTGAGATAAACGGCTTGAAGGGGGCGATGTTTCGAACAAAGACGTGGTCGCTGCAGGCAACTCGAGGTCGCGTGGATATCGTCAACTACGATGTCCGGTTGCGCGACAACTACGATGGCCGGTCGACGGGGGTAATTGTCGCTGTCAATTGGCTATAGTTGTCGCTCCGTTGTGGTCGTCGGTTGGTAGTTGACGCCGCCGCTCTTTCTGTTTGTCGCTGGCGTTGCGGCGCCGATAGCTTTCGACATTCAACTCGAAGATCGTCGAGTGATGAACAAGCCTGTCTATGGCGGCCACCGTCATGCCGGGGTCCGGGAAGACGTTATGCCAGCCCGAGAACGGCTGATTTGCCGTTATGAGAAGACTTTTGCGCTCATACCTTTCAGCTATCAACTCGAACAGCACGCTGGTTTCAGCCTGGTCCTTCCTGACGTAGGACAGATCGTCCAGGATGATCAGATCGAAGCGGTCGAGTTTGGCGAGTGCCGAGGGCAATTGCAGACTCTTTCGCGCAGCCTGAAGTTTCTGCACCAAGTCACTGGTCCGCGTGCATAGAACGCGGTACCCTGCATCGATCAGCGCGTGTCCGATGGCGCTTCCAAGATGGCTCTTGCCCCCGCCAGGTGGCCCAAACAGGAGGATCGTGGCGCCCTTCTCGAGCCACGCATCGCCGGTGGCCAGCGCCATGACGTGTGCCTTCGATACCATGGGCACGACACTGAAGTCGAACGTGGCAAGAGTCTTGGTCGGGTCCAATTGTGATTCGACACGATGACGTTCCAGTCTGCGTTTCGCCCGTTCAGCCAGTTCATGCTCGAACAATACGCCCAACAGTTGCGAGGCTTGCCAGCCTTCTTTATCCGAGCGCTGGGCGAAGTCAGACCACAGCCGACCAATCGTTGGCAGACGCAGTTCATTGAGCATCAGTCCCATGCGGCCGATGTCGTAAGTTGGTGCGCTCATGCGAACACCTCTTCATCAAGCAACGCGTCGTAGATCGAGGCGTCCGGCATCTCGACCGACACAACGGGACATTCGGCCTCACGCGGCGCGAATTCGTCGAAGAGCGCCTTCAGATCGGGCAGATTCCCGAGCGCGAGCAAGGCGTCGAGCCGTTCTGCCAGTTGAGCCTCCACGCCGTGGTTCCCGGCCAGATCGAGCAGGCCCACCATGGCCTTGCAGGCGTTGCGCGGGCTCAGCGCTTGATCCAGGCGTTCCCATGTCCGGCGGTAAGCTTCGCGCGGAAACAGATCGTCACGAAACACGAGGCCCCTGAAGGCCTGAGGTTTGCGTTTGAGCGACTCAATAAAATGCCGGTAGTCAATGGCGCGTCCGCGGCCTTTGCTCGTGCGTGTGACGCGCGCCGTGCTGTGTACCAGCGCGCCAGACAGATAGCAGTCAAGCCGATCGTTATAGAGCCGCACCTTCAGGCGATGTCCGATCAGGCGTGACGGTGCGCTGTAGAGGCTGTTGTCCACCGTAAAAGTGCCACAGCGCGTCACGCGCGCCTCGTCCTCGACGAAGTCGGTGGTACGGTGCTCAGGCAGATCCCGCAGGTACTCACGCTCGACCTGGAATGCGGCGGCATTGCGCCGGTTGCGGCGCATCACCACACTGCGCACAAATTCGTCATAGGCTGGCCGGTCGTCGAAATCCCGATGACCGCGCAGTAACAAGGCCTGATCGACCGCTTCCTTCAGCCATCGATGCGAGGATTCGACACTGCCGTTCTCGTTGTTATGGGCTCGAGCCCATAAAAATGAGTATGGTGTGGTAAAAAAAATGTCGCGGTGCCTCTTAATGACCCTGTATTGCCTGTCAGGTTGACGCGTCCATGGCGACATAATTTCAGGCTGATACTGATATTCCACTGATCCACATTGGGGGAATATCATGTTTGAGACTCTCTTTACGCGTCCGCATGTTCTTGCTGCCCACACGCTCGCGCCCTGCGTGGAATCCAGGAAACGCTTCCTCGTACATTGTCAGGAACTGGGTTATCCGCCTAAGTCGATCCGCAAGATCGCGTGGGTCCTGCTGGTTTTTTCGCAGAGCATGGATCTGTCCCGCCCGCGGTTAATAACGCACGAGGAAATCGCGTTTGCGGTTGACCACCGGATTCGTCTCGTTCGAAGTGAGCGCACGAACGAGTCCCGCAGCTCGCGGCTTCTGTTCATCCATACCGCCACGGCCTGGCTGTGTTTTCTGGGGCGTCTGGAGGAACGGCATCCCACGAGAGAACCATTTGTTCGCTATGTCGAACACTACGTCGATTTCATGCGCGACCAGCGAGGACTCTCTCCTGCTACGATTTCAAACTGTCGTGATGAGATCGGTCATTTTCTGGCGATGGTCTGCCGCCCTGACAGGGCAATTGATGCTCTCACTATCCACGACGTCGACACCTACCTCGCGTACCAGGGCAACCATGGCTGGTCCAGAGTGTCATTGCACGCGCTTGCGAGCACGCTGCGCAATTTCTTCCGGTATGCAGAAGGACAAGGCTGGGCTACCGACGTTGCGTGCGGCATTGAAGCACCCGTGGTGTATAGGGAGGAGGGTTTGCCGCTCGGGCCAGATTGGGATGACGTGCAAAGATTCGTCGCCAGTTTTGTCGGCGACAGTGCGATCGATCTACGCAACCGTGCGATGATCATGCTGCTGGTTGTCTACGGACTGAGGCGCGGCGAGGTGGTACTGCTCCGTCTGGAGGATATAGACTGGTGCGGCGAGATCCTTCATGTCCATCGTCCCAAGCAGCGTTGCACACAGCAATATCCGCTGGTGGCAACAGTTGGGAATGCCATTCTGCGTTACCTGAAGGAGGCGCGTCCACGAAGCGCTCATCGTGAGCTGTTCCTGTCGGTTGAGGCGCCGATCCGACCGTTGTCACCTGCGCGCGTAAGCGACATTGTCCGATCGCGTCTCGCAGTGCTTGGCATCGACATCCCGCGGCGTGGCGCACATTGCCTGAGGCATGCCAATGCCCGGCACTTACTCGATGCTGGTTTTGCCCTGAAGGAGATCGGCGATCATCTCGGCCATCGCAGCGCTTCGTCGACGAGAACCTATGCGAAGGTTGACCTGAGCGGACTGAGGCGTGTGGCCGAAATCGATCTGGGGAGTTTGCTATGACGCTCTCCGAAGTTGTCGCCCAATACGTGAGCCACAAACGGGCGTTGGGCATGCGCTTTGATTCCGAAGCGGCCACGCTTGCCTCATTCTGCCGCCGGGTTGATGGCAACATTGATGTGACGTCGGTCACGCTCAGGCATGTACATGACTTCCTGACTGGCAACAGGCCGCTGACTAACCATTGGCGCAAGAGAAGGTCGGTACTTGACTGCCTGTTTCGTTTTGCCCTCTCGCGTGGGCATGTCTCGGCTTCTCCACTTTCTCCCTACAGTCCGGAATTGCCGCCACCGCTGATACCCTATATCTATTCGCAGCAGGAATTAAAGCGCCTGCTCGACGTGGCTCCGGCGGCATGCAGTCCATACGGTCTGCTGGATGCATATGTTTTGCGTGCACTCATTCTGATTCTGTATGGCGCTTGCCTGCGCCATGGCGAAGCCTTGCGGCTAACCATGCAGGACGTCAATCTCGACGAAGCCGTCCTGCATGTGCACGAGAGCAAATTCTATAAATCGAGGCTGGTTCCGCTAGGCGCAGATCTGAATAGTGCGATGCGAACCTATGCCCGGCAACGCAACCAGAGATTTGGGCAGGCACCGGCTGCGCCGTTCTTCTGTTTCCGCGATGGTCGCCCTGTGACCCAGAAAGCTGTGTGCAAGGCCTTTCAGCGACAGCGCGCCCTGGCAAACATCCAACGCGAAGGCGGTGCGTCCTGCCAGCCGAGGCTGCATGATTTGCGGCACTCAGGCGCAGTGCACCGGCTAATCGCCTGGTATCGCGGTGGCGTGGAGTTGCAACTGTTGTTACCGCAACTGGCCACCTATCTCGGCCACATCGATCTCGCGAGCACCCAGCGCTACCTCACTCTGACGCCCGAGTTGCTGAATGAAGCGGGCACGCGCTTTGAAACTTACTTCCTTGAGGTGCATCATGAATAACTCATCTCTGCTGGGTCCGTGGATCCGGCGGTTCCTGATCGAGTATCTGGTGGGCGAACGTAACCTTGCAATCAATACGCAAAAAAGTTACCGCGACATGCTCATGCTGTTGCTTCCGTATCTGGCCGCCAAGGTCGACAAACGGATCGACCGCCTGAGCGTTGATGATCTCTCCGCGCAAATGGTCCGCCTGTTCCTGACGCACATGGAAGAACAGCGCCACTGTATGGTCAGCACACGAAATCAGCGGCTCGGCGGCATCCATGCGCTGGCTCGTTTCATCGGCGAACATGCACCGGAATACGTCGAATGGTGGGCACAGATTCATCTGATTCCCGTCAAGAGAACCAGTCGGCCGGAGATCAGCTACCTTAGCAGGCAGGAAATGGACGCCCTGCTCGCAGCCTCTGACATGAATACAGCACAGGGGCAGCGCGAACATGCGTTACTGCTCTTCATGTTTAATTCAGGAGCGCGTGCAAGCGAAGCCGCGCAGCTCAGGATTGGCGACATTGACTGGCACACGCGTTCGGCCAGCATCGTCGGCAAGGGGAACAAACATCGCCGCTGCCCGCTCTGGAAATCCACAATCGAGGCGTTGCGCTCACAGACTGAAGGCAGGGCCGCCGCCGAACCTGTGTTCCTCAACCGCTTCCACCAGACGATGACGCGCTCCGGCATTCATGCTCTGGTGAAGCGCTGCGCTATTCGTGCTGCAGCCAGCGCGCCGTCACTCGCCGGCAAGAATGTGCACCCACATGTGATTCGGCATACAACCGCTTCGCTACTACTGCAGGCCGGTGTCGACATCAATACGATACGCGGCTGGCTTGGGCACGTGTCGTTGGAGACGACCAACATCTATGCCGAGATCAACCTGGAAACAAAGGCGCGGGCGCTGGCGACATGCGAAGTGCAAGGCAATGCCGAAGTACAAAAACAATGGCGTGATCAGCCCGACCTGATGGCCTTCCTCCGCACCCTGTAGCCGAATAATATGTGCTGTTCGATTTCCGCAAAGACGCTGCCTTCGCCTCGTTGGTTATCGACCAGCACATTTTTTTTACCACACCATACTCGTGGCCCAGGCCTCGATTGTTGCGCGTGCCTTCCATCCCATAATGCTCAAGCAACGCCTTATAGCGAACCGTGAAGTCTTCTTTTTCCTGAAGATTCTTAAAGGCGGCCGACAGGCTGTCAGAGCGGTGTTCGCTCGGGCAGCCCCCCGCCTGCCATAGAGCGTTCTGCAAACCTGCCGCAAGAGCCTGGAAGCTCTCTCCGCTATCAACGACGCTGGCGTACTCCCAGCGCGAGAACGCCAGCACAAAGTGATAGAGCATGTGTCCGAACGCGACGCCGGCGATCGTCACACCCAGTTTCTCCATATGCGTGAAGTCGGACAGGCCCCGTACGCCGGGCTGATACGTCTGGGGGAAGAACACTTCCTTGCTGGGCCCTTCGAGCGCACGCCACTGGCTGACATGCCGCTCCAGCGTGCGCCGCATTCCGTCGGGGAAGCGACCAGAATGGTCTTCCTGCAGTTTGCGCAGCAAGGTGACCGCTTTGAGTTTCGGGAAACTGCGTAGTAATGGCACGACTTCGCTATCCCAAACATCAGCGAACGGATTGGCGCGCGTGCGCCATTGACGTTGGCTATTTTTGCCCATCCCCCGAAAACTGAAGATCTTCACCAAACCCTTTCCAGGCGTGGTTTTCAGAGGCGTATTAGCGCGGGAAACGCGCTGGACTGAGGGATTTTCGCCGCAGTAATTCAGCGCTCGTCGGGTTCAGACGCGGCTTCCAGTACCTTGGCCCAATACGCCGGATCGTCGTAATACGCGGCGAGCACGTCGATGTCGATGGGGGTACCCGCTGGGCCAAATTCGAACGAGCCGAACAGGTTGACATGCTGCCAGGCGACGGGCGACATGCTGGCGATCAGTTCCATCGCGGCGTGGTCGCCTGCGGCACGCTTCTGCTCGTGCACACGTGAAAGGAGCGCTGTGTTGTGGTGGATGATCGCGTTGGCGATCAGGCGTGAACACTCGTTCCAGAGTTGCTGTTCGGCCTCGGTATGGACGCGCAGCTTGCCGCCGTTGACGTACGCGATCGCACGACGCAAGCGGTGGTACGCTTCGCCGCGGTTCAGGGCCTTCTGCACGGCCTGACGCAGGTTGACGTCATTGATGAACCGGAGGATATAGCGCGTACGGCACAGGTTGTCGAGTTCCCAGAGCGCCTTTTTTGTCTGGTTCTGACGCACGTAGCTGCTGAGCTTCCTCACGATCGTGGCTTGCGTGACATCCTTTTGTGCGAGCGAGACCATGATGCGCTGGACGTTGGGCCATTCCCGGACGATCAGCTCGTCGTAGGCCTTGCGCGAGGGTTTGATCACCCAGTTTCCATAGTGGCCCGGTGGATGCTGGCCGACGAGGCTGCCGATTTTCTTGTGCAGATCGCGATAACGCGGCGCAAACTGATAGTCGAACGTATACAGGGTCCAGAAGTTCACCTGGTTGGTGCCGTGCGTGTCGGTGGAATGGACCTGCGGTCGGATGTCGGACGTATTGTTGTAGAGCAGGTCGAACACGTAATGGCTCTCGTGCTCGTGCGCGCCGATGACTTTCATGTTGATCGGCACATGGTTGGCGATGACGGTGCAGGCGCTGATGCCCTTGTCGAGGCCGAAATACTTGGGCGAGTGCCGTGCGTTGAAGGTGTCGATCTGGGTTTCGAAGCGTTGACCGTCGCTGCTCGAATGGATCTGGTCGCCGATGTCGAACAGATGGAACGCCGGCAAGCCTGAGGTCGCGTTGCTAATCGCGTCATTGGCGGCATGCAGGGTTTCGGGGCGCAGATAGTTGCGCGCGGTGCTCGCGAGCGAAGCGTAGCTGATGCCTGACACCTCGGCCATTTTCCGCAACCCCATGTTGGTGCCCATGGCGACTACGCAGGCGAGGATTTCGCGTGGGTCGGCGTCGTGTTTAACATAGCGGTCGAGCACGTGGGTAAACGTCTTCAGGAAACCGGTGCGTTCAGAGACGAACCATAACAGCCTCGCGACGTCGATCCCGGGCAACTCTGGCCGTAGAACGAATGGTTGACTGACTCGTCGGGGTCCGGATACACCAGGCCCCAGCGACGCTTGCTGCCCTGCTGGCGCACCTTGATATGCGGGTTGTCGCGGTGCTCGATGTGGTGGTTGACGAGCTTGAGTTGAGCCTCGATGTCGTCGTGCAAGGTGGCGAGGGTTTCTTCGATTGGCGCAAGCAGGACCGGCAAACCGATCTCGCGCAGGATATCGTCCTTGTGCTGCCAGCGCGCGTCGCTGATCAGATCGTCCTCGAAGCGGCGAAACTCGGTGCTGTCATTACTGAACACATCGCCCGCCTCGAGCGCGTTACGAAGGAGGCGATAGACGAGAAATTCGTAGCGATCGACGTCGAGCTGTTTCTTTTTTCCGACCTCAGTGCGATACAGGTGGGGCTGCAGGTTCTTCGGAATGAACGCGGTGGGAAACGCGGACGGCTTGCTCTGCCGGGGCGATTTACCATTGCCGAACAGCTCCTGTAGGAAAGCGACAGCCTCCAGCAACGGCGCGTCCTCGACGCGGCCGGCGAACTCGAGGCCGGCAAACAGATGGCGGACATTGCGTTTGATAACGGCCGACAACGCAGTGTAGTGCGACCATTCGAAGCTGACCTTGTCGAACGTGACGTTGCGCATGTAGTTGGAGACCGGCTCGAAACGTTCGGGCGGGAGCAGTGCGAAGGCTTTTTTCCTGACGCTGGCGAACGACGCGTTGCGTGGGATCGAGTCGTCGACAAAGAGATGGAGAACCTGGCCGGCGGCCTTCAGATGGGTGCTGGCGTCGGTGAGCGCGCTTTGCGCGGCCTCCTCAGCGGCCTGGCGGGCCGACTGCTCATACTGGTCGACCAGATAAATGAAGGCCTCGATCAGATTGTCGTTGATCTGGCGAAACCGGTAGTAGGCAAAACACAGCAGGTACAGGCGCGTGATGGCGACTGGCATGCGTTGCAGCTTGTACACCGTGTAGAACTTCACGAGCGACGCGTAATACCGGCCGCTTTCCGTGGAAATTCCGGTGGTCTCGAGAAAGTGCCTGGCGAACTCATGCACCGGCGCGAAGAATTCCCTACGCCCCGATTCCTGACGAAGTTCCTTGTAGCTGAAGTCTTTTGACTCGTGCTTGAGGATGCTGATCCGGTACATCGATTCATCGGCGCACAGCATTGCATCGAGCTGCTGTGAGATCTCCGTGGTGAGTGCATCGCTGAGCAGGTTCGAGACGCGCCGGCGCTCCGCACTCACGACACGTCCGATCATGTCTTGCAGAAACGTGTAAATGGGCACAACGATGCGCTGCTGCTTCAGGTACTGGAGGGTCTCTCGTAGAATGAAGATAGGCTGCGTGGAGAGCATGGCG
Source organism: Paraburkholderia phytofirmans OLGA172 (assembly GCF_001634365.1). NCBI lineage: Bacteria > Pseudomonadati > Pseudomonadota > Betaproteobacteria > Burkholderiales > Burkholderiaceae > Paraburkholderia > Paraburkholderia phytofirmans. The sequence continues at coordinate 56,500 of NZ_CP014580.1, read as the reverse complement.
AGGCGTTGCGCGCGACGCTCGAGCTCGGCTTTTGCGGCGCTGTCGCAGAGTTGGAAGCCAAACAGATCGAGGATGCTGTGCTGCAGTAGGCGCCGGGTTGGCGTCGAAGGCGGACTGATGGAGGCCGCCCCCTTATCCAGGAAGTGTCGGCACAGGATGTACCGCAAATCGTCCTGGATGGCATCCTGGTCGTATTCGAAGAACTGCTGCTTTGCCTTGAAATAGCCGAGCTGCAATGTCAGGTACGCGGCGACCGAAGTCGTGCGTGATTGAACGAGCTGTTGCTCGGCCTCGCCCAGTTCAAAGTAGGCGCGCCTCTCCTCGTCGGTAAAGTGTGGAAGTGCGTACAGTTCGTCGATTTCGTGGCGTGTCAGGATCGACAGGCGATGCGAATTGGCTGCCATGGGAAGCGTGTATTTGTTCTTTGATGTTTGGGCATTCCGCGGCGCACAGCTACGCTGAAGTGATCCTTGGAGTCTAGCGCGGCCGTTTCGTCGGGCGCGTTGACGAAGGATTGGTGTGCGTCTTGATCTGACCTTGTAGCGACGCGACCTGCTGGGCGAGCGCATCACGCTCCCGCCGCAGCTCGCGTGCTTCATCCATGACGCTGGCGAGCTGCTTGTCGTGCCGCTCGGCGAGCCGCCGCTGCTCGGCGGCCTCGGCTGACAGGCGCTGGACGTCACCGACGAGCTGTTCGTTGCGCTGCTGGGTCTTTGACAGCGCAGCTTCGGCGCGACGCTGCGCTTCGCGTGCTTCATCGGCCTGCATCATCACGCGCTTTTGGACGCTTTCGAGCCGGGTGGTTGCCTGGTCGACTTCCGCCCGCAAGGTGGATTCGTGTTCGGTGCGGGCCGCCAGCAGTCCTTCGAGTTCGCGCGCATGCGCGGACTGCGCATCGCGCAGTGCCTGCTCCGATTGCGCACGCAGGGTATCGCGCTCGATCGTGGCGGCTTCGCTCTGCCGGGTGGCGGCATCGCGCTCGGCCTGGGCGCGGGCAAGATCGGCCAGGGCCGAGGCAAGACGTGTCTGCTGATCCTCAAGCTGGACGCGCAGCGTGTGCGTTTCGGCCTGAAGACCTGCGTTGGCCGTCACCAGGGACTCGGCGCGTATCGCCGCGGCCGTCGCTTCGGTCTCGAGCTCTTCGCCGCGCTGGGCGAAGACCTGTTCGCCATGTTCGACCGCGAGCGCCCAGACCGACAGCATCGCGTTCGCAACCGTCGGCGGCAGCGCAGCGCTCAGTGCATCGATGCGCGCCTGCTCGTCCTTCCACAGCTTGAGTTCGTCGTTGATCGTGGTGCGGCTGCCTTGCCGGATCTCGGCGTAGATCAGGTCGACGGTGAGCTCATGCGGGAGCCGACCGGCGGCCACGAGGCGGGCGGCGGCTTCGCGGGTACGGAAACGGGTATCGCTGATGCGGCTCATAGGATGCGTTTTAACCGGTGAAATCGGTCGAAGTGGATGGGTTTGGAGAGAAAATCGAATCGTATATTACTGTATAACGGTATAAGCATAATGATATCGGTTTGAAATTTATGATAATCCGCATAATCGCAAGTTATTTCGCTGTACGCTGCGAAAACCTGATTCCCGAACGCGTCACACCATGAACCTTGCCGTCGCGCCCACCGAACCTGTTCTCGCTATCGTGCTGCCGGCCGCGCTCGACGGCAGCCTCGGCACCAATCGCGCGAGCGGTGGACACAGGCAGATCGCCGCCGACACCGACGTCGAAGCGGTGCGCCTGTGGCTTGCCGAATACAGCGCGTCGCCGCATACGCTGCGCAGCTACCGCAAGGAGGCGATACGCCTGCTGCTGTGGGCCACCCAGACGCTGGGCAAGCCGCTGTCGAGTCTCACGCGCGAGGACTTCCTGTTCTACGAGCGCTTCCTGGCTGCACCGACCGGCGACTGGGCCGATCCGGAACGGCCGCGCCGCGGACGCACGAGGCGGCTGTTCGAGGGGCCGCTGTCGGAGCGCAGCCAGCATCAGGCATTGGGCATCCTGTCGGGCCTGATGACGTACCTCGTGAGCGCCGGCTATCTGGCCGGCAATCCGCTCGCGCTGCGCCGTGGGCGTACGACTTCAGCCAGGCGGTCCCGCCGCGTCGAGCGCTATCTCGAGCACGCGCTGTGGGACCACGTGCTCGCGAGCGTCGAGCAGTGGCCGCGTCTGACCGAACGCGACGAGCAGCACTACGAGCGCAGCCGCTGGCTGATCCGCCTGCTGTATCACACCGCGCTGCGTGTCTCGGAAGCCGCCCACGCGAAGGCGGCCGACTTCTATCAGCGCCGCGGCAAATGGTGGTTGCACGTCATCGGCAAAGGCGGCGCCGAGGGCGAGGTACCGGTTGGCGATGCGTTGATGGCCGACTTTGCGCGCTATCGCGCCTTTCACGGCCTGTCGCCGGTACCGGCCGCGAGCGAGACCGGTCCTGCCGTGATGAGCATCGCCGGCGACGATGCGCGGCATCTGACACCCGCGGCGATCTACCTGATCGTCAGGGACGTCTTTCGTCGTGCCGCTGACGCGCTCGATGCAATCGATTCAATTGGCGCCACCACGCTACGTCGCGCCTCGACCCACTGGCTGCGCCACAGCGCGGCCTCGCATCAGGCGGACGCCGGCACCGACCTGCGCTTCATCCAGAAAAACCTGCGGCATGCGTCGATCGAGACGACCGGCATCTATCTGCATGCCGAAGATGATCGCCGCCATGCACAGACGACTCACGTGCCGTCCGCGCAGGAAACGAGCGGGCCACCCGGCAACCGGCCCGCGTAAAATGCCCCTCGCGTCGTCAACCCGAATCCATCAGCATGTCTGTCTCCTATAATCGCAAGCAACTCACGGACTGGTTAGGTCCCCACACGCTCGCCAAGGCACGCGAGTACGCCCACGCCGTCTCCGAGCTGCGCTGGCGAAGCGCCGACACCCTGAGTGGCCAGGTGCAAGGCACAAGGACCCGTCCGTATGACGTGTGTGTGCATTTTCACGATATTGACGATCATCGCGACATGTGGGTTGAAGGCGAATGCACGTGCCCGGTCGGCGTCGACTGCAAGCACGTGGCTGCGCTCCTGATCGCGGGTCTTGAGTTGATCCCGACGCAGCCCGCCACCGGCGTGCGCCCCGAACTGGTGACGTGGCTCGAAGGCTTTCGGGCGAAACGCACGGCCAAACCTCCCAGAGGCAAGAAGCCCGCGATCGCCAGGGCCACGCATGCGCTTGCCTACGTGATTGCCGGATCGTATCGCGGATATCCGGAAATCTTCCTCTACAAGGCAAGGGTAAGTGCCGACGGCACGATCCGCTCACTCGACGACGCGTGGCAGAACGTGGAGAACGCGCTCGTCAAGCCGCCGAAGTTTGTTGCCGAAGATGATCTGCCTATCCTGCGAGGGCTGTGGCTGGACCGCTCCCGCGAGTACACGAGCAGCTTTGGACTGCAAGGCACAACCGGCGCGGCAATCCTGGAAAAACTTATCGCCACAGGGCGTGCATTTGCCTCGCCGGGCGCGAGCACCATGCATTCCGGGACGCCATGTGTACTGCATCCCGGGCCTTCGCGCCGCGGACAGATCGCCTGGCGATCGCAGCCCGACACACGTGTGCGACCGGTACTGCAGACTGAGCCACCCGCAACGATGCTGTTGACGACAACGCAGCCCTGCTGGTACGTGGACCCTCATTCGGGAGAAGCCGGGACAGTAGACATGCCGTGGCCCGCTGAAGATCTCGCGGAGTACCTGGCGATGCCATCGATTTCGCTCGACGAAGCCGCACTGGTCGGTAACGTGCTGCGCGAAGTTGCACCCGATTTGCCCTTGCCGCCTGCGCACAACGTATCGGCCGTGCGCGTCATCGACACCACCCCGGTACCCGCATTGTCGCTCAACACGTTGCCGACCTACGGATCGGGCTGGATGTCCGACACACCCAACATGCTCGATTTTGCCACCGTCAGCTTCGATTATACGGGGGTCAACATCGACGCGCAAAGCAACACCACACTCGTGCGAACCGCCAGCGGCGAAGTGATGCAGATCAAACGGTCTCTCGATATCGAGCAGCGCCGTCTGGCAGAGCTGCACAAGGCCGGGCTGCGAAAAATTCCAGCCAGTCGTGTCCATGGCCCACGTCCATTTCCGGATGGCATGCTAGGGCCCAACGATGCCGAAGACTGGGCCGTCTTCATGAAGCAGGCTCTGCCCCGGTTACGCGAAAACGGCTGGCAGGTAGCGATGACCGAAGTGTTTCGCCACAATGTCATCGAGATCGAGGCGATCGACGGTGCGCTCCATCAGGCCGGTGACGGCTGGTTCGATGTCGAGATGGGGATCACGGTCAACGACCGGAGGGTTCGCCTCGAACCACTGCTGGCAGATCTGTTCCGGCGCGACTCCCGCTGGCTGTCGGGTGGACTTGACGCCATTGCCGACGATGAACCGGTCGATCTGAAGACCGACCGCAATGAACGGCTGCGCCTGCGTGCCGACCGGCTCAAACCCGTTGTGCGCGTGCTTATCGATCTGTTCGATTCACTCGGTGAAGGCGGCCTGCGCATTTCGCAGTTGGATGCCGCCCGGCTCGATGCGCTCGACCGGACCGGCCGCTGGCAGTTTCATGGAGACGCATCGATCCGGCAGCTTGCGCAGCGCCTGATGGCGGGACCCGGTGTGGGTGAAACGCCGGTGCCGCGAGGACTGCAAGCCGAATTGCGTACCTATCAGCGCCAGGGGCTCAGCTGGATGCAGTTCCTGCGTGAACACAGCCTGTCGGGCGTGCTTGCCGATGACATGGGACTTGGCAAAACGGTTCAAACCCTCGCTCACATCCTGACCGAAAAGGAAGCCGGCCGGCTCGACCGGCCCGCGCTGATCGTTGTGCCGACGACACTGATGCACAACTGGCGTGAGGAAGCGCAACGCTTCACACCGGAGCTGCGCGTGCTCGATCTGCACGGCCCGCAGCGCCACGAGCGCTTTGACCAGATCCGCAAACACGACCTGATTCTCACGACCTACCCGCTGCTGTGGCGCGACCAGTCAGCGCTCGCCGAACACGAGTACCACCTGCTGATCCTCGACGAAGCCCAGTACGTCAAGAATGCCGCCACCAAGGCCGCCACCACGATCCGCGAACTACGTGCCCGGCACCGCCTGTGCCTGACTGGCACACCGCTCGAGAACCATCTCGGCGAACTGTGGGCCCAGTTCGACTTCCTGTTGCCCGGTTTCCTCGGCGCCCACAAGGATTTCACGCAGCGCTGGCGCACGCCCATTGAAAAAGGCGGCGACACCGTGCGTCGCGATCTGCTCGCGCGGCGCATTCGTCCCTTCATGCTGCGACGGCGCAAGGACGAGGTCGCCACCGAACTGCCGCCGAAAACGATCATCGTGCGCACCGTCGAACTCGAAGGCGCGCAGCGCGACCTGTATGAGACCGTACGCGCCGCGATGCACGAAAAGGTTCGTGCCGCCGTCACCGCAAAGGGACTCGCGCGGGCTCTGGTGCAAATAGCGGAGGTTGTCGAGCAAGATGGTTTTGATAGGATGCCTCACTGAGCCGAGAGGACCGCATTCCAAACCGCAGGCACAGTGATATCCTTGACGCGCAGTTGGGTGAGGCTAAATTGTCCTTTGCGAATGCGATGCATCAATTCAACGCCCGCAAGCGTGATCGTGGCGTTCTTAAATTGCTTGAAACCAAGCATGACGTTCGTCCTTGACTTGATGTTGCGATGGTCTTGCTCGACTTGGTTGTTCAGGTACTTCGAGGACCGGACGTTGGTGTCTTCGGGAAGCACGCCGTCTTCCTTCATCTCACGAATCGCGCGATGCGAAGCCGCGGAGCCATCGAGAGTGATGGTTTTCGGGGGCTGGCCCTGATGCTTGATGGCCTTCTTGAAAAATGCTTTTGCTGCGGCCACGTCGCGTTTGGCGCGGAGCATGAAGTCTACTGTCTGGCCTGCCCGATCCACCGCGCGATAAAGGTAGACCCATTGGCCACGCAGTTTGATATACGTCTCATCGACACGCCAGGACTGACCGGTGGGCGTGCCAAAACGGTTCCAGCGTTTGACGAATTCGGGCGAATAGCGCTTCACCCAACGCAAGATCGTGGTGTGCGCCAGCGACAGTCCTCGCTCGGCCATCATTTCCACCAGATCTCGCAGGCTGAGCTTGTAGCGCAGGTACCAGCGAACACACAGGATGATCACCTCGCGATCAAAGTGGCGCCCCGCGAACAACTCCTCCAGACCCTTAAACTTACTCATCGTCGGCTCTCAAACTCGTTCGGCCCGAGACTGTAACCGTTTCGACCACGCTATTTGCACCAGAGCCTCAGAGGGAGAGTTCATGGATGGTGTCTTTCGTGTCGAGCGCTATAACCATAGCCTCGTCGACACACCGCTGGGATCTTCATCATCCTCCGGGGCGATCATTGTTTCGGAGATCTACCCGAACCAGACCCTGCAACAAATAGACGAGGCGATAGCGCGTGTCAGCCGTCTGAACCAGGACGCACGGGCATATGTCTCGGCAGCACTCGACAAGCGTCCTGATTGCGAAACCCTGGAGAGAAAACTGCTGGATGATAATCCCGGATTCAGCGAGGTAACGTATAACCTGGTTATCAACGACGCCTTCGCGGCCCAATCGACCCAACTTGCTCAGAGGTAGGAAACACAGGCAATTGTCCTGAATAGCTGCGTCGAACTTCAGATTCAGAGCTCCGCGTTTGCAGGACTGATGCCCGGATCATTCGGATCGGCCCCGGCGGTCGCCGTGCAGCAGAACATCACGCACAGGCTCGCCTAGTTTCCACGAGGGCGCTTCACGCGCGCGCGCAATGCGTCGATCTCGTCGAGCAGATCGAGGGCTAGCGCGACTCCGGGAGGGTTGATCTGAAAATCGTGTGCCAGCCGCTGTGCGGTCCGGACGCGCCGCAGCGCCGCGCCGCTGAAGCGCCACTCCTGCGGTCGCTCGCCTCGTGGCTCAAACACGCCCTCCGACACCCAGAGCGTCAATTCCTCCTCCGATGCCCCGCTCACCCGGCTCAATTCAACCAAGGTGAACTCGACGTTCTCGTCGACAATCTGCCCTTGCAAATAGGTCGTTTTACTCGTCTCTTTCACGATGATCACCGATAGAAGTGCGCGCGAGGATTGAAGTTGAACGCCTGCCGCATCGCATCGTAAGCAGCCTTCGCAGCGTCGCTATCCGCCGGCGGCAGCACGATGTTCAGAATCACATACAGATCGCCAGGCGGCTTGCCTGGAATGCCCTTGCCTTTGAGCCGCAAGCGTCTGCCGCCGGCAGAATCGGCTGGCACCGTCATCTCGACCGAACCGTCAGGCGTCGGCACGGTAACCTGCGCGCCGAGGCCCGCTTCCCACGGCGCCACCGGCAATTCGAGCGAGACGTCGCGCCCGTCCACGCGAAAGCGCGGGTGTTCCCGAAAGGCGATTTCCAGGTAGAGGTCGCCGGCAGTTCCGGGCGTGGCGCCTGCGGCTCCCTGCCCGCTCAGCCGCAGGTGCTGCCCCGCGCGAATCCCCTTTGGAATGGATACATCGAGCGTACGCGTTTCTAGCGAAACATGGCCTCGTTCATCGATCACCGGCATTTGCAGCGAAATCGAGCGCTGGGCGCCGCGATAGGAATCTTCGAGATCAATCAGTACCTTCGCGTGATGGTCTTCGCCGCGCACATCGAAAGGCCGATGCGCGGATGCGCGCCACGCGCGCCGCCGAATATCTTCTCGAAGAGATCGTGGAAATCGGCTTGTTCGCCGGCCTCGTTGCCCCGCGCCGCGGAATTCGAAGCCCTCGTCCCAGTTCGGCGGCGGCTGGAAGTCCTGGCCATTGCGCCGCTCGCTGCCCATGCGGTCGTAGGCCGCTGTGACAGGCCTGTCTCGGATCGGATCAGCATGACTGGGCAAGTCGGCATGCGCAGGAACCGGTCGGCGACGCTGCCAAGCACGACCGTGCCCACGCCACGTCTGCCTTGCGTGCCCATCACGACAAGGTTGCCACCCTCACGTCGCACGCAGCGCCGCAGGCGACTCGGGAGGTCCTCCGCCGCCCGTTCTGTTTCGTCGATTTCAGTGTCAACCGACATGCCGCGTTCGGCCGTCGCCTTACTTGCTGCGGCCAGGGGATGGACGGCATGAAGCTGCGCCTGAGCGAGATCGGTGATGCTGAGCGCTTCGTGGGGTTATCGTACCTTCCGTGCCAATTATGGCGGTAGTCGCGCGCGTATGACTGTGGGGTTGACCTGGATCAACCGGTGGTTGGCGGGGGGCAATAGATTAGAGTCGCGGTCAAGTGCTCGGTTACCCGCCGTTCCTGAAGATCGACCGGAAGCAGGCTGAGCGACGCACAGCCGGCAACACATGCAGTTTCTTCACTTCGGCGGAGTCGATGTGGATAAGAAAATCCAGCATATTCTGAATCAGATCAGCACACTGGAAGATGATCTGAGAGCCGAGTTGCATCAAAAGGAAACCAGGCTCTTCTATCGGGTGAGCGGCAAACGGGTCGAGTTCGACGCGGCGGTCAGAAAGCTTCATCAGGAGTCGAAAACCAGCATCGGCCGGTGGCTTCTTGACAGCGCGCCGCTGAACTTTGTGGCGGCGCCGTTCATCTACGGGCTGATCATCCCACTTGCATTTCTCGACATCTGCCTATCCGTTTACCAGACGATCTGCTTTCCGATCTACGGCATGGTGAAAGTCAGGCGAGCCGACTACATCGTGATGGACCGATGGCAATTGCGATACCTGAACGTTATGGAAAGATTCCACTGCGCGTACTGCGAATATGCCAACGGGCTCATCGCCTACGCGACCGAGATCGCCGCACGCACCGAACAGTACTGGTGCCCCATCAAGCACGCTCACAAGGTGCTCGGCACGCACGCGAGGTACCAGCGCTTCCTGCTCTATGGCGAGTCAGAGCAATATCAGGCCCGCCTCAAGCAGTTTCGCGATGCCCTGCGCAAGCAGAACGACTGACGGCGTAGTCCGGGAGGCTGTCCGCTTGCCTTTGCAGCCTGGTGGGCAACTTACCACGCCGAATGAGCTTGAGAGCGCCTCCGGCCATGTAGTCGAGTGGACGGACACGCAGTCAGGATGGCGGCGTGTCGCCGGTCACGGCAACGCCTCCGTCAAAGGCTTGGTCGAACGCGTGCATGAAGTCCCTCAGGCGATCATGCGGAAGCCGACCAATGCCGGCCGCGCCGACCCGGCCGCTGCCACTTGCGAACCGTCTGCATAACTCGTCCGCGCCGTAAGGATTGGCGAGCGGCGCACGCACGCTCACCATATAGTCGCCCTGCACATCCACGGTAAGGACGGCATGAGCACGATCAGGTGATATTCTCGCCAGAAAGTTGGAGAAACTGCCCCGCACCCTTCGAGCCCATCCCTCATTGGGCAACACATACATTGACCCGCCAGAGAGGACAGCAGTGGGATACTGTCCCAGCGCCAGTTCCATGTCGTGCCTTCTTGCGTCGCACAGCGCCCGCACAATCGGCTCATTCTCCACGAACTGGAATGGGTCGGCATAAGCGCGCAGCGTTTCGTAAAGTCTCGCAGGTGGGATCAGGAGGTCCGCCTCACAGTCTCCATAGGCGTTGTAATTGATCGCTTCTCCCAGTTCACGCAGTTGTTCGACCTGGCCAGGTTGGAGCCTGCTGCTAGCGGCAAGTGTTTGTGCCGCGTGCGCGAGGTTGTCGCCATAGGCACCAACAATAGCCCAGAGACGGTGCTGTCCTCCCAGATGACGGTCCACGAGCATGCTCGTGCAGATATCGGGTGTCGTCTCGATGTACGTGCTCAGGTCAGAATGTTCGGGAATCACGCCGGCAAAGTGATGATCGAAGTATTCAACCTTGACGCCATGCTCAAGCAATGCAAGCAACGCGGTTCGATTGGTTTCGAGAGAGATGTCCAATACCGTCACCGATATGCCCCGTCTGATGGGAACGCGGCTGAGGAGCGTCACGTCGCGCTTAACACCCGTGATCAGCAAGGACCGCAATGGCTTAGCGAGACGCAATTGGTGCAGCGCGCAGATTCCGTCGGCGTCACCGTTGAACACATCGAAATGCTTCATGCACTTTCACCGATTACGAATTGGGGTCGCCACACCGTGGCTGTGTCAGGTCGATTCCGCGACGCTGAGCGTGCGCGCCAGCAATGGCCGCAGTTCTGCGAGCGATCGGGAATTGAGCACGTCGCCCTTCCCCGACCGGCCGCGCCGGGCGTGACCGATTCCAAAGCGCAGGTCATACGGCGAACGCAACCAGGAGCAAACTACGGTTCGTCGAGTTCGTCACCGTAGTCTCCTTAGATTCCGATCCTGCCTGCGGTGCATGTCTCCCTGCACGATAGCCCGCTCAAGGCCCAGGCTCTTGACCCATGTCAAGCAGATACCGCACCAGCGACTTCGACTGGATGATGAACGAATCTCGCGTGCACAGTGGATGTTAGCCGGGCGGACCGATCTCTGGAGGTTGATACATGTCAATCCCTAGCCTCTGCGCTAAACCTAGTCTGGTTGTACCTCAACCCGCATCGGGGATACCCTGCCTTTCCCCGCACGCCGATGCCCTACTATTTCAATGCCGATCTGCCTGCGCCCTTACGCAATCATCTTCCCGGGCATGCGCAGGATATCTATCGCAACGCGTTCAACGTGGCCTATTCAGCGCATGCCGGAGAGTCACGTCAGGAAGAAATCGCTCATCGGATTGCATGGACGGCGGTTAAGCGCTCACACGTCAAACAAGCCGATACATGGATGCCGCGCGACCCGCGCCCCGGCAAGATGGAGGATTGAATGGCCACCGAACTTCTGTCGGTGCAAAACACTGATCATTTCCCTTTGGACCGTGGCTATCTGTTCTCGGGGAACGGCGTGGGCCGCGAGATCGACGCGAACACAGCCGTCGAATGGTTAAAGCATCGTGACGAAGGCAGTGCGGAATTCATCTGGCTGCATTTTCACGACATCCCTACCGTGCTGCAGGGTTGGCCACTGCAACATGTGCAACTACCCGAAGCGTTTGGCGATACCCTTAGGGAAGGCTCTCGCTCGACACGAATTACGCACGTCTACCAGACCCTCATCGCCGTCCTTAACGATGTCGAGTACGACCTTGAGCGGAAGAAGCCGCTCAAGGTCGCGACGTTGTGGGTGAACGTCGGCGTACGTTGTCTCATTAGCGTGCGCAGTTCCCCGCTGCGTTCAGTCAGCCAGTTAAGACAGGCGGTCGAGGCGGGGGAAACCTTCCGCAGCCCGATGGCTCTCCTGATCCATCTGTTGCAGGAACAGGCCGATGTACTTATCAGCATTGTTCGCACGGCAGCGCAGGCCGCCAACGACGTGGATGAAACGCTGCTCGCCGGCAGACTGCCAACCCGGTCGAGCCTCGGCGGCATTCGCCGCGATCTGGTGCGCCTGCGCCGTCTGCTGGCACCTGAACCCGCCGCGCTTTTCCGCCTCGTCAGCCGACCGCCGAACTGGGTGCTGGAAGAAGACGCGCAATCGCTCAGACAATCCGCAGAGGAGTTTTCCCTGACATTGCGGGACATGGCCGGACTCCAGGAGCGTATCAAGTTGCTCGAAGAGGAAATCGCCGACCGGGTCGCCGAGCACACTAACCGCAGCGTGCTGATCCTCACCGCTGTCACGGTTATCGCGTTACCGGTCAACCTGATCTCCGGTTTGTTGGGCATGAATATAGGCGGCTTGCCCTTGAAATACGACAACCACGGATTCTGGATCGTCGCGCTGATTGCTGTGCTGCTGACCTGTGTTGCCGCCTGGCTGATTTTCCGCCCGCGACGTGATTGAAATCGTCACGCCCAGATCACCGGCCAGTGCCTGGTTTGCGGCGCACCTATCTGTCTCAGCCGTAGTCCCAGCGGGATTGATGCACATCAACTGGCAGCAAAAGCAATCACATATATTGAAATAACGCTAGACAAGACTACGCGGAGACATCGAGAGGCGGAATGATCGACTATCGCGCAGGCCCTTTAATCCGGGCCCACTGAGAATTCGTCCGCCTTTCGGGAATGACGTGTTTGCACTACTTCTGAACGTCGTGCAGGCACAGCGTGCGCGTTGTTGAAACGATGCACTACCAGGAGGTTGACATGAACTGGCTAGCAGAATATTTTGCGCAGCGCACCAGTCCGCTGACTCTGAGTTTGTGGGCTCACCCGCCCCTTGTTTTGGGACCCGATGGCCCGGTCGCACAACCGGCATACGTTCTCCCCTATCCAGGCGTGCAACTCGCCTTGACGCCAGCACACCTGGTTGAAGCGGGAAATCGGCGCTATGAGCTACCGGCTCACTACGATGCTGTGCAGCCACTCACGATGTCAGCTGCTGGATTGCCCGAGGGGGAACCGCAGTTCTTTCGTGAAGTGACGATTTACGCACCGTCTCGTTTTAACCCCGACTTTCTGGTCACAATCAACGGGGTCTTTTCTTTCGTGCCGGTCTTTTCGTCGGACGGCAGCCCGGGCTTTTTCGGGTTAAGCATGGACATAGCCGAAGAAAGCCAGCCGCCCTCCCAAATGAGGCTTCCGTGGACGTTCCACGGCTACATCAGCATTTGAAAGCACGTGCGGGCGACGTTCCCGCCGACGAACCGGCTTCAGGCGCCCCGGCCGGTTTCGCTCTCGACTAGCTGACCGCAGATTCGCACTGCTTGCAACGTTCGAAGCGGCACGCTGCCCCCTCAGTGGGCAGGTTCCGGCGCACCACCACTGTAGAGGAGCATCAAATGCCCAATGACACTTCACAGGTTGTCTGGTTCGAGGAACTGAGGCGTGCCGACGTCCCTCGGGTCGGTGGCAAGAATGCATCGCTCGGCGAGATGGTGGCCAACCTCTCGAGACAGGGTGTAAAGGTTCCGCCGGGCTTCGCCGTCACAGCCGATGCTTACCGGCAATTCATCGACGCGAATGGATTGCAAAAGACCGTCTCCTCTGCGCTCGGTGAATTCGCGGACGGCAAGCTTTCTCTGGCCGAAGCGGGAGAATCCATTCGTCGTGCCATCCTGCGCGGCGATTGGCCAGAGGAGACTGCGCAAGCCATTCGTGCCGCTTACGACGAATTGAACCGCCGCACCGCACAGCATGAAATGGACGTTGCGGTGCGCTCGAGTGCGACGGCCGAGGATCTGCCGGACGCGAGCTTTGCCGGGCAACAGGAAACCTTTCTCAACATCAGAGGTGGGCGAGCCTTGCTCGATGCGTGCCGGCGCTGCTACGCGTCGCTTTTCACGGACCGAGCAATCAGTTACCGGCAGGCGAAAGGTTTCGATCACCTGAAAGTGGCGTTATCCGTTGGCGTGCAGCGCATGGTCCGGTCGGACCTCAGTGGCGCCGGCGTGATGTTCTCCATCGACACCGAGACGGGCTTCGACAAGGTAGTCCTGATCAACGCGGCCTGGGGCCTCGGGGAAAACGTCGTTCAGGGCGCGGTCGACCCCGACGAATATGAGGTATTCAAGCCGCTGCTGTCCGACCCGTCCCTGTCGCCGATCATCGGCAAGAAGCGCGGCGAGAAAGCCCTCAAGATGCTCTACACGAGCGATAGCGGGCAGCCGACCAGGAATGTCCCGACCTCGAAGGCGGAGCGCGCTGCCTTCGTTCTGAGCGACGAGGAAATCCTGGCCTTGTCACGCTGGGCCTGTGTCATCGAGCGCCATTACGGGCAGCCGATGGACATCGAATGGGCCAAGGACGGCCAGACCAACGAGATGTTCGTCGTGCAGGCGCGGCCGGAAACGGTTCAGTCACGGCGCGAAGCAAGTGCGGTGAAGACCTATCACATCAAGAAAAAGGGTCGCCAGCTGCTGGCCGGGGTCAGCATCGGCGAAGCGGTGGCGAGCGGCAGGGTCTGCGTCATCGAAAATCCGAGCGAAATGGGGCGCTTCGTCGACGGCGCCATTCTGGTCACGCGCACGACAGACCCCGACTGGGTGCCCATCATGAGGCGCGCCTCTGCCATCGTCACCGACCACGGCGGGCGCACCTCGCACGCGGCGATCGTGAGCCGTGAGCTAGGCTTGCCGGCCATCGTGGGGGCGACCAGGGCCACTCACCTCCTCCACAACGAGCAGGAGGTGACCGTCTGCTGCGCGGAAGGTCGCGAGGGTTTTGTCTACGAAGGCATTGCCGACTACGAAGTCGAGGACATCGACTTTGACAGTATTCCCACGACCCGCACCAAGGTCATGTTGAACCTCGCGAACCCAGCGGCAGCCTTACGCTGGTGGCGGCTTCCCGCCGACGGCGTCGGGCTCGCGCGGATGGAATTCGTCGTCAGTAACCATATCAAGATCCATCCGATGGCGCTTGTACGGTACGACTCCCTCAAGGATGACGCTGCGAAGCGCACCATCGACGAGTTGACCGCCGGGTACGAGGATCGGACCGAGTATTTCGTGGATCGGCTCGCGCGTGGATTGGGGCGGCTTGCGGTGGTTCAGTACCCTCACCCCGTCGTCGTCCGCATGAGCGACTTCAAGACCAACGAGTACGCGAATCTGATAGGCGGCAGCGAATTCGAGCCGAAGGAAAACAATCCGATGCTCGGATTCCGGGGCGCGTCGCGCTATTACTCGCCGCGCTACCGGGAAGGATTTGCGCTCGAGTGCCGGGCGATTCAACGTCTGCGCAACGAGATGGGTTTCAGGAACGTCGTCGTCATGATTCCGTTCTGCCGCTCGACGAAGGAAGCCGACCGGGTACTCGAAGTGATGGCCGAGAACGGCATCCGGCGCGGCGAAGCTGGGCTGGAGGTCTACGTCATGTGCGAAATCCCCTCCAACGTCATTTTGGCCAAGGCGTTCGCACAGCGATTCGATGGCTTCTCGATCGGCAGCAACGACCTGACGCAGTTGACTCTCGGTGTAGATCGTGACTCGGCGGAACTCGCCGAACTGTTCGACGAACAGGACGACGCCGTGCGGTGGATGATTCAGAGCATCATCACCCAGGCGCACAAGGTCGGCGCCGATGTCGGCTTATGCGGACAGGCGCCGAGCGACCAACCAGAGTTCGCCGGCTTTCTCGTGGAATGCGGCATCGATTCGATGTCGGTGAGTCCTGACAGTTTCATCGCGGTCAAGCGCCGCGTTGCGACCGCTGAACAGACTGTACTTTCCGACATCGCTGAGTAGGCGATGCCCGTTTCGCCGCAGGCCCACAACAGGAACGATCATGACAGAAATTGTGACGGTAACGCTGAATCCCGCGGTAGACGTGGCAACGTCTGTCGAGCAGATCATCGACACGCGCAAGCTCAGATGCAGCGCCGCGCAGCGCGATCCCGGCGGCGGCGGGATCAACGTGGCGCGCGTGGTGCAACGGCTGGGGGGCGACTGCGTGGCGCTCTATCTCCACGGAGGCGCAACAGGTCAGGTGCTGCAGCAACTGCTCGATGCGGAACATGTAGCCAGCCAGGGCGTCGAGATCACCGGCGAAACACGCGAAAATTTTTCGGTTCATGAGACGTCGACCGGCCGGGAGTACCGCTTCGTGATGCCGGGGCCCACCGTCGCGGAAGGCGACCTCCAAAGGTGCATCGACCAGATCAATGCATTGGGGGCGCCCCCGCGCTATCTGGTGATGAGTGGCAGCTTGCCCCCCGGCGCGCCAGTCGATAGCTATGCGCGGATCGCGCGCTCGACTTGCGCGCCCGGTACACGTGTCGTTCTGGACACCTCGGGCCCCGCGCTCGCCGCCGCACTCGACGCAGGCGTGTGGCTCGTCAAGCCGAGCCTGAATGAGCTGCGGTCCCTGACCGGTCAGCCCCTTGACAGCGAGCCTGAATGGCTTGCCGCAGCAGAGGAAATCGTCCGCGACGGGCGCGCACAGATTGTGGCCCTGACGCTCGGCGAACGAGGCGCAGTGCTGGTGACGGCCGAGCGCTTCCTGCGGGCAATGGGGCTCCCCGTGCAGGTGTCCAGCTCCATTGGGGCGGGCGACAGCTTTGTGGCTGCGATGGTCTGGGCGCTCCACCGTGATGCCAGTCTCGATGAGGCTTTTCACTATGGCGTGGCTGCCGCATCGGCGACACTGTTGAGTGCCGGTACGGCGCTTTGCAAGCGGGCCGACGTCGAACGGCTGTATCGTGAAGTGCAGAGCCGCTGAGATGTCCACCCACTCCCGCACGACCCGGCAGCATGTCCGATCATCCGCCCGGTCAGATGAGAGCGGTAGTCGACTACAGAGCCTTCGCGCAGGGGTATACGGCACGTGCTTGACCAGTATCAAGACATTTAGCACGCGCTGCGCGACCCCATAAGCTGTGCATCGCGCAGGGTTGCGGGATGCGTTGCCAGAGGAGAAAGAGATGAAGTCGGATGAGGCGCTCAAACATGACGTCGAGCAGGAGTTGCTGTGGGATTCCGCCGTCGACGCCCGCAATGTCACCGTAACCGTTCACGGTCGTGTCGTGACGCTCGAAGGCTCGGTTTCGAGCTATGCGCAGAAACTCGCCGCGCAGAAAGCCACACAACGTGTGGCTGACAGCCGCGCGGTTGTGCTGGAACTCGTCGTGCGGCTGCCCTCGCCTTCGAAGCACACGGACGAAGAGCTGGCCCAGGCGGTCATGTCGACTTTGAAATGGCAGGACGGCGTACCGGAGAACGTGATACACGTTGTCGTGGAGCACGGCTGCATCACGCTCAGCGGGGAAGTTGACCATGGCTATCAACGCCAGGCGGCCGAAACGACGGTGAGCCGCATGCGCGGTGTGGTTGGCCTGTCCAATCAGATCACCGTGCGCGGCGCTGAAGTTGCCACCGATATCCACACGCAGATCGCCAAGGCGCTGGCGCGGCGGGCGCAGCGCGAGTCGGCGCGCGTCAACGTGAATGTGCACGATGGCGTCGTCAGGTTGACCGGAACCGTCGATTCATTGGCGGAAAAGCGGGCAGCATGCGGCGTGGCGTGGGCAGCCAAAGGCGTGCGGTGGGTGGTGGATGAACTGAGCGTCAACTGAAGATCGCGTCATGCATACGAGCTGTTTCTGACAACGCCCCGCCGTCCAAAATGGCAGGTTCGTCATCGGGAGGAGGCGCCCGAACGTTGCAACGCCGCGAGCAGCGGCGACCTGCCGCGACCCGTCCTTCTTCCGTGGGCCTGGCTTAACCGTGGGTGCCCTGCCCGCCCTGCGCAGTCTCGTTTCGGGGCGAGCGCACAAGCAACACAGGACAGGTCGACATGCGCAGCAAACCCTCGGCCACGCTACCCAGCACGATCCTGCTCGCGCCGCGCCGGCCGTGTGTTCCCATCACGACGAGATCGATGTGTTGCCGCTGAATGCACCGTTCGAGACAGCTCGGGATATCGTCGGCGGCATTCTGTGTTTCGTCGATTTCGATATCGCCCGCGATCCCCCGTTCGGCCATCGCCGCGCGCACCGCTTCCAACGCTAGCCGGCCGTCTTCTCGCAGCACTGTGCCGAGCGCTTCCGGTTCATAGTAGCCGGCATACGGCGCGAGCCCCCATTTGCTGACGACGTATAAGGCGTGCACGCGAGCGCGCGCCAACGCCGCGATCCGGAATGCCTCTTCTCCGGCTCGTTTCGACGCGTCGCTTCCGTCTACCGCTAACAGAATCTTGTGATACATGATGTTCCGTTCCCCCGAAGCTTGTATTCCGTTCGCCAGCTCGCTCAACGGTGTGGTTTCGTCGACGGAAACCACACCCTGAGTCATCACGTCCGCATCCCGGATGCGGGTTCCGGCCACGCCGTCACCCCTACGCCTCAGACTATGCAATGCCGCGGCCGCCCTGTTGACGCAGGTCAATGCCGAGTCCCTATGAAGCGCTGCGCGCGCAAGCGTCGCCCGATGCGCGCCGTTCTCACGCGAGCGCACCGAACAGCGTGCCCGCGAAGCCTGTGACACTCATCGCGATCGCACCCCATGCGAGCACCCGCAGCATGCCCGGTACGATACGCGCGCCGCCAATGTGTGCAGCGAGGGCGCCCACCAGCGCCAGCAGAAGCAGAGACACAGCGGCAACCACCGGTATGAGCGCCGCACGCTTCGCCAGGGTCGCGGCAAGCAGCGGCACGGCGCCACCGCTCGCGAAGCTCAACGCCGAGGTGATTGCCGCAACGATGGGTCGCGCCGTCGTCGCATCCGATATACCGATATCGTCGCGCGCATGGGCGCCGAGCGCGTCGAAGGCCATCAGTTGCACAGCCACACGTTGCGCGAGCTCCGGGTCGAGGCCGCGCCGCACATAGATGCCCGCCAGTTCAGCCTGCTCTTTCTGGAACTCGTTTCGCAGGGACAGTTGCTCGACTTCGAGGTCGGCACGCTCGACATCGGCCTGCGAACTGACGGAAACATATTCGCCTGCGGCCATCGACAGCATCCCCGCGACGAGGCCCGCCACGCCTGACACCAGAACGCCGTGTGGCTGCGTCTGCGCCGCGGCCACGCCGACCATCAGCCCCGACATGGACAGCACGCCGTCATTGGCCCCGAGCACAGCGGCGCGAAGCCAGCCGGAACGATGCGTACGATGGGTATGGGGATACACGATCGTCTATCCCTTTGCCTCGTCGCGGCCGAACGTTCGTGTGCGGTCGTCGTAGGTGAAGAGTTCCGCGTAACGTCCCCAGTCGATTGCGATGCGCAGCGTGTTGTCGGCGTCGTTCCGGTTCAGATGATCCTGAAGCTCGAGTTCGAAGCGTTCCCGCGGTGCGCGGTGCGCCTCACGCTCGTCGAGTACCTGATGAATATGGGCGACAAGCGGCACGAAGCGAAGCAGGTGTTCCTTGAAAAGCCGCTTGCGTTCATCCATTTCGCTGTGCGCGAACACGCGGCCGGCCGGCGTGAGCTTGATCGCGCCGGCCTTGACGTCGACAAACTCCAGGATTTGCAAGGCCACCGCAATCGGAAACACATCGCCGCTTTTCAGGCCAAGCGGAGCGGCGATCTTCGCCAGTTCTGCCTGGCCGCCAAACGCGGATGAAGCAAGGTTCTCGATGAATCCGCCGATCCTGTTGATCGATACATCAGGTAAATGCAGCGCGAGGCCTCCGTGGATCTGGCTTTGCCTGTCGATCGCTTCGGCCATGCGCGAGGTCAGGATCGAATAGATTTCGTTGACGATTGCGAGAAACGACGCGTCGAGCCGGTTGCGCGGCTGCGGCAACGGCACCTGAATTTCAGCCGCAATGTGACCGGGATTCGCACCCAGCACCAGAATGCGATCGCACATCATGACCGCCTCCTCGATGTTGTGCGTCACCATCAGCACAGCCTGGGTGGAGAGTTGATGTTCGGTCCAGAGATCGAGGAAATCGGTGCGCAAGGTTTCGGCCGTCAGCACGTCCAGCGCTGAAAACGGTTCGTCCATCAGCAGCAGCGTCGGCTCGCTGACAATGGCCCGGGCGAAGCCAACCCGCTGGCGCATGCCGCCGGAGAGTTCGCGAGGGAATGCGGACTGGAAACCGTCGAGCCCGATCAGGTCGATCGCCGCCATCGCGCGGCGGCGCACTTCATCGTGCGACAGCTTGAGTGCGTCGAGGCCGAACTCCACATTCTCGAGCACGTTGAGCCACGGATAGAGCGCGAACGTCTGGAACACGACGGCGATGCCCTCCGATGGACCCGTCAACGGCACCCCGCGGTAGAGCGCCTGCCCCGAGGTCGGCTTGATCAGCCCGGCGGCGATGCGCAGGAGGGTGGACTTGCCCGACCCCGAGCGTCCAAGCAAGCCGAGAATCTCACCTTCGCCCACGGCCAGGTCGATATTCGACAACACCGGCAGCGGACCGCCAGAAGGTCTTGCAAAGGCCATGCAGACCTTGTCGAACGCAATGGTCGGTGCGTGGATGACGGCAGGCGCGATTCTGTCCATGGATTGCCCCTCAATCAAGCCGTGTGCGGCGTTCTGCAAAGGCGTACAGCGGCCGCCATACCAGGCGGTTGATGGCGATGACGAGCACTGACATCACAGCGATACCGAGTCCGATACGGGGAAAGTCCCCAGCGGCCGTCATCTGGGCGATGTAAGCGCCGAGGCCGCCGGCGTTCAGCCTCGTCGGCCCCCAGCTGACCACCTCGGAGACGATGCTCGCATTCCATGCGCCGCCCGATGCGGTGATCGCGCCGGTCACGTAGTAAGGGAAGATGCCAGGCAGCATGACGTCGCGCCACCAGCGCCATGGACGCACGCGAAAACTCGTGGCCGCTTCCCGCAAGTCGCTCGGAAACGCACTCGCACCGGCAATGACGTTGAACAGGATGTACCACTGGGTGCCCAGAATCATCAAGGGAACGAGCCAGATCCGGGGTGCGAGACCGAAGCGCACGATGAAATAAACGAACACCGGAAACAGAAGGTTGGCCGGGAAGGCGGCCAGAAACTGCGCAACCGGCTGGACCCGGGCGGTCAAGCGCGGCCGCAAGCCGACTGCCACGCCGATCGGCACCCAGACTACAGAGGCGAGCAGCACGAGGAACGCGACGCGCGCGAGGGTAATCCCCCCGTTGCTCACAACGATCCGGAAATCGGCCCACGAGAGCGAGCCGCGGGCGAATCCTGCGAGCCGCCACGCAGCGTAGGCGACGCCCGCGAGGATGACAACGAGCCAGAGCGCGTCCGCCACGCGGCGAGGCGCGGACCAGCGGGTCAGATGAACGGCATGCGGCAACACCAGCCTCGCGCGTGCCGCCCTCTGCAACCTGGCTCCAACTGGGCCGGAAAGGCGAGCGGCGACCCTCGAGCGGCGAAACAGATCGAGCACCCAGCTTCGCGGCACGGTTTGCGCGGCGGTATCCTCGGGGCGGAACTTGTCGGCCCAGGCAACCATCGGCCTGAACAGCAGTTGATCGTACAGGACGATAGCAATGGTCATCGCGAGGATCGCCCATCCCACTGCAGCGAGGCTGCGCTGCTGGATCGCCGTTGCGACATACGATCCCACACCCGGAAGCGCGATCTGCAGGTTGCCGACGGAGATCGCTTCTGCGGCTACGACAAAAAACCAGCCTCCCGACATCGACATCATCATGTTCCAGATCAGCCCCGGCATCGCGAACGGCACTTCGAGCCGCCAGAAGCGCTGCCACGCGGACAAACGGAAGCTGCGGCTCGCTTCGTCGAGGCCGATCGGGATCGTCTTGAGCGACTGATAGAAACTGAACGCCATGTTCCAGGCCTGGCTTGTGAAGATGGCGAAGATCGCCGCGAGTTCCGGGCCCAGTACATTGCCGGGAAACAGCGAGACGAAGAACACCACCGTAAAGGATAGGTAGCCCAGAATAGGCACCGATTGCAGGACGTCCAGAAACGGTATCAGGACCATTTCGGCCCGACGGCTCTTGGCGGCGAGCGTCGCGTACGTGAACGTAAAGATCAACGATGCGACAAGCGCGGCCAGCATCCGCGTGATGGTTCGCAGCGTGTAAAGCGGCAGCGCGGCCGGCGAGAGCGAGATGCCAGGCTGATGAGCGACCACAAGCGGGGCCACCATCTGCCGCACGCCCACACCCATCAGGATCACCATGCCCAACACCAGCAGCACCGCGGCAAGATCCTGCCAGCTCGGACCGTGCTGGTGCCATCTTCCCCCTTGCAGAACCTCGGCGTGGTGCTCCACGGTGCTTCCCCATTTGATAGGTACCCTGACTATCGTGTCCGAATCGGGCACATCCCGTTTGACCTGCATCATGCGATGCCCAGTACTCGGGTGGATAGCCCCAGTGTTGACAGGCCGTGTGTCAAGGCGCTGACAAATACCGTGCTACTGGAGCAAATCGTTGACATGTATCAAGCGCGCTGCGATGCGGTGCGCTTTGATGTCATTCATGCGGCCCGCTGCGCGAGCGGTGCGAGTGCGAGTGCGACAGGACGGAGGGTGATGTCATGTGGGATGTGATTGTGATCGGTTCCGGTATTAG
Organism: Paraburkholderia phytofirmans OLGA172; assembly: GCF_001634365.1. Classification (NCBI taxonomy): domain Bacteria; kingdom Pseudomonadati; phylum Pseudomonadota; class Betaproteobacteria; order Burkholderiales; family Burkholderiaceae; genus Paraburkholderia; species Paraburkholderia phytofirmans. The sequence continues at coordinate 34,540 of NZ_CP014580.1, read as the reverse complement.
CGGCCTCGGCGCCGCGGCGGCGCTCGCCCGTCAGGGGCGGCGCGTGCTCGTGCTCGAGCAGCACAGCGTGGCCGGCGGCCTCACCCAGACCTTTACGCGGGAAGACTGGACCTTCGCTACAGGTGTGCACTACATTGGCGGCGTCGGCGACATCGCAGGCTCAAGCGGGCAGATCGGCCGGATCCTTGCGTGGCTGACCGATGGTGCACTGCGATTCGTCTCCTGCGGCAATCCCTACGACATCGTCCGGCTGCCTGGTATCGAGTTTGGCATCCTGTATCCGAAAGAGCGTTACCGCGAGGCTCTGCTCGCGCGCTTCCCGGCGCAGCACGAGGCGATCGGGCGCTGGTTCGCCGCGTGCGAGGCCGCGCTGCATTCGGCCTTTGCGAGGTTCGCGATGTGCGGCATGCCTCAGTGGCTCGCCTGGGGAATGCACCTGATTCACGGCGACGAAGTCGAGCACTGGGCGCAACGCACGCTTGCCAGCACGTTGGCCGCAGTGCCCGATCCGCAACTGCGTGCGGTGCTTGGCGCCCGCTGGGGCGACTACGGCGCGCCCCCCGACAGCGCGCCGATGCTCGAGCACGCGCTGGTTACCGGTTCATACAATGCCGGTGCGTACTATCCGGTAGGTGGTCCGACCCGCATCGGGCACACGCTCGTTCCGGTTGTTGAAGCGTCCGGTGGCGAGGTGCAACTGGGGGCCGCCGTAGAACACATCCTCGTGACCGGCGGCCATGTGGCTGGTGTGGCGTTTAGCCAAGGCGGCACGCGCCGGACTGAGCACGCGAGCCACGTGATATCGGCGATGGGAATCGCCAACACCGTATCCTGCCTCGACGCCGCCACGGCACCCGCATGGCAGGAAACGCTGCGCGGGTTGCGCCCGGGCCTCGCGCACCTGGCGCTGTACGTCGGCCTCGACGGCGATATCGCTGCGGCGGGCGCATCCGGTGCCAATGTTTGGATCTACGAAAGTGAAGACATTGGGCGGGTGTGGCACAACGTGGAAGAAGATGACCCGCCGGGGTTGTTCGTGTCATTCCCCTCAATGAAAGACCGAACTTGGACCGGTAAGCCGACGGCCGAGGTGATTGCACTGTGCGATGCACGCGCTTTCGCCCCGTGGCTGGATACGGCAGACGGGAGGCGCTCCGAGCAGTACCTCGAGCTGAAGGGACGAATCGAAAAACGGCTGCTGGCACGGTTCTGCAGACACTTCCCGGCTCTCGCACCACTGATCCGCTTCCATGAGCTGTCGACGCCCTTGACGCAGCAACGCTACTTGCGCTCGCCAGGTGGCGCCATGTATGGACTTGAGATGACGGCAGCCCGTTTGACCCATCTCGTTATACACAAATCGACAGTTCCGGAGACGATGTTGGATAGCAAAGTAGCCGGAAGGGGGTTGTTAACAATGCGGATTTCGCGTTTACTCTCGGATTTTCAGCATGAAGATCCGAAACGACGCGGGAGCATGGGTGGACGAAGAATTTGAGACTCTGGATTTGGGCGATCCACGGCGAGACCGGCGCGCGAAGGAACTGATCAAACGGTTTGCCAGCCGGCCCACGGCCAGCATTCCGGGCGCGTGCGAAGGCTGGGCCGAGACGATGGCAGCATATCGCTTTCTAGGCAATGAGCGCATCGACTGGCGCGACATGATGCAGCCGCATTGGGATCGCACCACGGCGCGCATGGGAGCGTTGCCGGTGGTGCTGTGCATTGCCGATACGACAGAGCTGAACTTTAACGGTCAGGACATCGAAGGGGCCGGCCCACTCAGTTATGAAGCACAGGTGGGCATGTATCTTCACGCGACTTATGCGGTGACACCGGATCGGGAGCCGCTGGGTGTGATGAATGCCTGGATGTGGGCGCGCGAGTCACGCGATGCAAACGGCAGGCGTGGCGGAGTCAGGGAAAGTGCGCGGTGGATCGAAAGCTATGAGATCGTGGCCGAACAGGCACGGGCCCTGCCAGACGCGCGGCTGGTGTATGTGGCCGATCGTGAAGGCGACATCGCGGCGCTCATGCAGCGTGCGCAGGAATTGGGTGAACCGGCGGACTGGCTGATCCGCTCGCAGCACAACCGTGCCTTGAAGGACGAAGAAAAGCTGTGGGACAAGGTGCACGCGGGTAACGTGCTCGGCCGTATCAGTTTCGTGCTGCCCGGGCGCAGTGGCCAGAAGGCACGTGAAGTGAAGCAGGAACTGCGCAGCCAGCGCATTACGCTGCCCGGTCGCGTCAGCGTCACGCTCACCTGCGTCGAGGCGTATGAGGTGGATGCGCCAGCGGGCGTAAAGCCAGTCATCTGGCGTCTTGTGACCAACCGCGAAGCGGGTGATGCGGATGCGCTCATCGAACTCATCGACTGGTACCGCGCGAGATGGGAAATAGAAATGTTCTTCAATGTCCTGAAGAACGCCTGCCGGGTTGAGGCGCTGCAGCTCTCGCAGATGGAACGGGTAGAGAAGGCACTTGCGCTGTACATGGTCGTATCGTGGCGTATTGCACGGCTCATGCGTGTGGGCAGAACGTGTCCGGAGCTAAACGCGTCGCTATTCTTCGCGGCTGACGAGATACATGGTGCTCACGTGCTCTGCAAGAAGGCGCGTCCGAAAAAACCACCGACACTGAACCAGATGATACGGATGATCGCGTCACTGGGTGGATTCCTCGGGCGCAAGAGCGATGGTGAACCGGGCGCGAAGACGTTGTGGATTGGCATGCAGCGAGTCATGGATGCTGTGAGCACCATCCAGATCTTGCGCGACGGCTACGACACTTCTGTATAACGAGATGCGTTTGACCACCCCGGCATTACGGGTGCGCACACCCGTCCACGGCTTGCTGCTTGCCGGCCAGGACCTGACAGGGCCCGGCGTCGCCGGGGCCTTCATGGGCGGTCTGATGTCGGCGGCCGTCATCGAGCCGGCGCTGCTCAGGCGCTTCGGCAGCTAGGGCGACCGGGGTAAGGCGTGGCCGCGGAACCACCCTGCGCTCACGCTCTCAACTTGCCGTATTCCTCACTTTTTCAGTAAGGCAAGCATCGCTTGTTCCAATGCGCCGAGACGCAGATTCGTGAGTTCGGCATGAAGCTTCATTGCTCGAATCAGGGCCTGAACGTTAACGTCATCGCTTTTTGAGGCAAGGTCGTCAAATTCAGAAAGTAGTTTGCTGACAGTAGTGGCACTCATGGCTCTTCCTTGCAGGGTTGGTGGGGGACTTCCGGATCAACGTGCCCCCGTAGGGGAATCGTTGCGTGTGTGACGCTGCCGTGATGGTCTTCACGGTAGACGCATGCGGCAAAAATCTTTTATCTGGTAAGCCTGATCATCTTCGACGTTGGCATCGGCTGGGAACCGCTCAAAGCACAGCCGGTTTGCTCGGCAACTCGTTGAGCCTTTCCTGCTGGGCCGGAAAATGTCTTGCGAGCAAGGCCGTGATCTCCTCGACACCGCGGAGTATGCCGGCCTGATACTTGCCGATCCCGAAATCAGCCTCCATCTGCCGGCAAATGGCTTCCCACTCGCCGGACCTCACCTTGGCATGCACCCCGCGATCCGCAACGATTTCCACGTCATGATCAGCCAGCAAAGATAGACGAGTACCCCGTTGTTGTGTTCGGTATCCCAGACCCGCAGTTCGGAAAAGACATCGATCGCACGTTCTCTCTCCGACATCCCTGCAGATAAAGCCGTAATCGGTAAGCGCGCCTTCAACCGCAAACCGGATCTGCCCGATGTGCGCGCGATGGCTTTGCTTGATGGCGTGCTCGATGGCACGCAGCGTCTGCGGCGGAAACGCACGATTCACATGCCAGCGTGTCACGAACAGATGTCTGATGATGCGTTGGAGATTCATGGCTACCACCTGCCCGATGCGCCACCGCCGCCAAATCCGCCGCCACCGCCCCGGAAGATCGTGCGTCCGGCGCCGCTGCCGAATCTGCCCGGCGGGCCGCCGATAGCGAGGCCTCCGGCATAGGCGCCAAGACCGCTGCCGAGCAACGTGAAAGCGAGCGCGATCGCGCCTGCCACGACGGCGATGAACAGTGTGCCCGACAACAGCCACGCGACGGCCGCGACGGCTCCGCCGTCACCACTGAACCGGGCAAGCGCCCCAGTACCGCGCGAAACACGCCGCCCGCCACCAGGGTGAGCACGAAAAGAATCGGTAAATAGCGCGCGAGTTGCCCGGACGCGCTACCTGCATGCTGCTGCGGAGGCGGCAAAGGTTCGCCATCGACGACGTGCATGATGCTGTCGACGCCGGCCGCCACACCGCCGTAAAAATCACCCTGCTGGAACCGTGGAACAATCGTCTCGTCGATGATGCGGTTACTGGTTGCGTCGGTAAGCGCTCCTTCGAGCCCGTAGCCGACTTCGATACGCAGCGTCCGGTCGTCCTTTGCGACGATCACCAGCACGCCGTCGTCAACGCGCTTGCGTCCCAGCTTCCATTGCTCAACGACGCGGATCGAATACTGTTCGATAGTTTCCGGCTGGGTCGTGGGCACAATGAGTACGGAGATCTGGCTGCCCTTTTTCGCCTCGAACGCCTGCAATGTCCGTTCTAACGCCGCGCGCTGTTCGCTGGTGAGCGTAGCCGTCTCGTCGGTGACATGCGCGGTCAATGCGGGAATCGCCACCTCCGCGCCGGCACCGTACGGCAAGAATGCGAGGACGGCGAGCAGCAGCATGCTGGCGGGTTTGAGGATGTTCAATTGGCGGCTCCACTGGCCGGCGTGGGGGCCGTGCTGAAATCGACCTGTGGAGGACGCGCGATCGCCGCCTCGTCCGACACCGAGAAATTAGGCTTTTCCTTGTAGCCGAACAGGCTTGCAGTGAGATTGGACGGGAATGACCGAACGGTCGTGTTGTAGTCTTGCACTGCCTTAATATAGCGGTTACGCGCCACCGTGATGCGGTTTTCGGTTCCTTCGAGCTGCGCTTGCAAGTCGCGAAAGTTGGCATCGGACTTCAGCTGCGGGTAATTCTCAGAGACGACGAGGAGTCGCGATAGCGAAGACGACAACTGTGCCTGGGCCGCTTCGAAGTTGGCGAATGCCTGCGGGTCGTTGATGAGCGCCGGAGTCGCCTGCACGGAACCGACCCGGGCACGCGCCTCGGTCACGCTCGTGAACACTTCTCGCTCCTGGCTCGCGTAGCCCTTCACGGTGTTCACGAGATTCGGCACGAGGTCGGCACGACGCTGGTACTGGTTGAGTACCTCCGACCAGCTCGCCTTCACCTGCTCATCCTGAGTCTGGATAGCGTTGTAACCGCATCCGGAGACGGATAACACGATGACCGCAAGCAATGCTAGACATAGGGTGCGCATTGAACCTTCCTGTTCTTCTGAAAACTGCCCCGAGTACGCCTCTGACGAGGACCGCGGTGGACCACAACGGCGTCCTTGCGTCGCCGACGCTGGCAACTTCAGACTACGCGCAAGGACCCGGTGTACGTTGACCCAAATCAAGTGACCCGTCAGGCGAAAATCCGTTCGGGCGCACTACCGTGCACTCGCCGCGTCAGAACGAAAGGACAATCTCTTTACGGAACGGCACTGCTTGCGCAGGGTGTTCAACAGGAGGGCGGCGAAGGCGGTCTGGATATCGCCAATGTATTCAAGCCACCCATGGCCCGTGCTGACGTGTTGGGAAGGGAAAGCGGCGCTGCGTGGCCCGACTCGCCGTTCGACTAGCCGTTCGACGCGATGGCCGCGTCGGGGGCACGGTGTTGCGTGCCCGGTGCTGGCGCGCCGTCGCCCGCGATCAACCCGAGTAAGGTCTGCTGATCGAGTACTTCGCATTCGAGCAGCCGCTTCGCAATGCGATCGAGCTGCGTGCGCCTGTCACCCAGCGTGCGCCTGACCCGTTCGTGCGCCGCAGCAAGCACGCGCCGGATTTCGTCATCAACGAGCTTCGCCGTGCTTTCGCTGTAGTGCTCGCCGCGACCTACCGGCGGGAAATAGCCGGGATCGGGACTGCTGCCATCGAACGTAGCGAGCCCGAGAGCCGCACTCATGCCACAACGTGTCACCATATGCCGCACCAGCGCGGTCGCCCGATCCAGATCATTCTCCGCGCCGGTCGAGACGTCGCCGAACACGATCTCCTCCGCCACACGTCCGCCGAGATACGCGTCCAGCCGGTCCAGCAACTCGCTCTCGCGCAGCACGTAGCGGTCTTCGGTCGGCACCTGCTGCGTGTAGCCGAGCGCTGCTATACCGCGCGGAATGATCGATACTTTCTTGACGGGATCGCAATGGGCCCGGCTCTGCGCGACCAGCGCGTGACCCGCTTCGTGGTAAGCGATCGTGATCTTCTCCTGCTCGTTCATGACGCGGCTTCTGCGCTCCGCGCCGGTCATCGCACGGTCAATCGCTTCGTCGAAATCGGTCATGGAGATGGCCGGCTTGTCGAGTTCGGCCGCATGCAGCGCGGCTTCGTTGACCACGTTGGCGAGATCCGCGCCGACAAAACCTGGCATCCGCGATGCGAGTTCGCCCAGATCGACGTCCGCAGCGAGCGTCACGTGTTTGACATGGACCTGCAGAATCTGCCTGCGCCCGTTGAGGTCCGGACGGTCGATTGCAATGTGCCGGTCGAAGCGCCCGGGGCGCAGCAAGGCTGGGTCGAGAATCTCCGGACGATTGGTGGCCGCCAGAATGATCACGCCTGAATTCGGCTGAAAGCCGTCCATTTCAACCAGCAGTTGGTTGAGCGTCTGCTCGCGTTCGTCGTTGCCGGAAGTCACACCCGCACCGCGCACCTTGCCGAGCGCATCGAGTTCGTCGATGAAGACGATGCACGGCGCCTTCTGCTGCGCCTGTTCGAACAGGTCCCGCACGCGCGCAGCACCGACCCCGACGAACATTTCGACAAACGCCGAGCCGCTAATGGAAAAAAACGGCACGCCCGCTTCGCCCGCGACAGCTTTCGCGAGCAACGTTTTGCCGGTGCCGGGAGCGCCGACGATCAGCACACCCTTCGGAATTTTGCCGCCGAGGCGCCGATAGCGCTCCGAGTTGCGCAGGAATTCGACGATCTGTTTCAGCTCGGCTTTCGCTTCGTCGATGCCGGCGATATCGTCGAACGTGACGTCGGTGTCCTGCTGCGCGTATAGCTTGGCCTTGCTCTTGCCAATCCCGCCGAAGTCACGCAGACCACCGCCCGCGCGCCGCATGAAGACGCTCCAGACGGCGACGAGCACGAACACGGGCACGAGCCAGCCAAGCAGCGTGACGAGCCACGTACTGTCCGCAACGCCCATATAGCGGATACCCGAGTTCGCCAGATCGTCGATCAGATGATCGTCGGTGACGCGCACGGTGGAAAAACGCCACGGCGCGCCACTGGCAGCGAGGTCGCTGGCGGCGGACGCAGGCAGCAAGGGCGCAGCGCCGGGCATCCGGACGCTACCGGTAATCTGTGCGGGGCCGATCTCCAGATTGTCCAGCTGCCGCGCGACCAGCAGCCGGTGAAAATCGCTGTAGGCGATCGTCTCAGATGGCTCACGGAACAGGAAGATCTGCGCCACGAACAGCAGCATCATGCCGACCGTGAACCAAACGCCGGTTAAGTTGGATTTGTTGTTCATTGCTTTCAGCGTCGACCGTTAATGTGGTCAGAATAGGGGTGCCCGCAGCGCGCTTCATGATCCAGATCAAGCTGGCGCCCGGCGCACCGCCACGCCCGCAGCAAGCCAGGACGTGGGCGTCGTGCCACAATTGTCAGGTCTGCGCTCTGACTTTCGATCGCATTTGATGTGGATCATGAAGTGCACCCGGCGCGCGTCAATCATGAAGCTGGTTGGAATACGGGGACAACGCCTCTTCCTCCATACGGAGCTTTTCATGACTGAACAACCCGCTGTCGCATCGCTGCCGTCCACGCCTCGCACCGACCTCCGGGTTCAGCGCCTGGTCGAAAGCCCGAGCTACCAGCAGGCTGATGAAGATCTTGCTTTCCTGCAGCGCCCCGAAATGTGCGGCGTGCGCCTGCAACTGGATTACTGGAAGGCTGAAGAACTGCTGCAGCGTCACCAGATCGACCACACCGTCGTCGTCTACGGAAGCACGCGCCTCATCGAACCCGGCGCGGCGCAGCAACGGCTTGAGGCGGCACAGCGCGCGCTAGACGCCGCCCCCGGCGATCCGGTCGGCAGGCGCGAGGTCGCACTCGCGCAGCGCCTTCTCGAAAAGAGCGCGTAAAACACGGTCGCCTGCGAGCTTGGCCGTCTCATCGGAGGCGCGCAGGCGTCGTCCACGCTGCCGAAGCTGACTGTCGTCACAGGTGGTGGGCCAGGCATCATGGAGGCGGCCAATCGCGGCGCGTTCGAAGCCGGCGCGGCGAGCGTCGGCTTCAACATCTCGCTGCCCCACGAGCAGTTGCCGAATCCGTACCTGAGCCCGGATCTCTGTTTTCGCTTTCACTATTTTGCGATCCGCAAGCTGCATCTGCTCGAGCGGGCGAAGGCTGCAGTCTTTTTCCCGGGCGGCTACGGCACCTGCGATGAACTGTTCGAGGTGTTGACGCTCCTGCAGACAGGCAAGATCAAGCCGCTTCCCGTGCTGCTCGTGGGGGAGCGCTTCTGGCGCCAGGCCTTCGACGTCCAGTTTCTTATCGACGAGGGCATGATCGCCGCGAGCGATGCGGACCTGTTCTGCGTTGCGGAAACCGCTTCACAGATCTGGCAAATCATTGAGCACTGGTACGAACGGGCGAGTGGTCAGGCATAGCGGCCGCGCGCGGAACGGATTGACTGATATCAACGCTTCATGGCGCGCAGGGGTGTGGAATACAAACCTTGTGAAGCTTGCTCGCTATCGAATCAGTGCAGGCCGCCGCGTGCGGCCCGGCCCAGTGAGGCCCATGCTGCCGGTCAGTACCGGGCGCTCGTGCATGCCGTGAGGCGTTTTATCTATCTGGAGGCGAACTGTGTCGGCCAAGTCGCGGGTCTTTCGTGCATCGCTGCTGCGGGCCACCGGTTGCATGGTGGTGGGCATACCGGAGCCGGACACCGCATCGTTCTTCGGCAGTATTCCGCCGGACCGTTATAGCGGTGGCGTGTGATGCTTACGCCGATAGCACGGCTGCGTGGCCGTCAGTCCGCCGTCACTCGCTTCTGTTTCCGTTACCGGCACGCACGTCACCACGCGAGGCTGTATGACGTGCTGATCGTACTCGACGACACGGCGCGCGCTTGCCGGGTCGAAATCCGTCATGCCGCCGCTATCATCGATGATCTGCCCCCGCTGTCGAGCGGCAGGCTCAGTGCCGCGTGCCTGCGCAAAGCGGTAAGCCTGCTGGGATTGATCGAGCACATGACACGCAACGACCGGACGGCAAACATACCCGGCACGCTCGTCGACATCATTCATCTGCAGCGTCCGCACTATTCGCAGCGTGCGAAAGCTGTGCCAAAGCCAACGCGGGTTCGCAATCGTCGCGAACGGCAGCCGGATCCGCTGCACCGAACACGCCGGTACGCGCCTTCGCAAGGCGGTGTGCCACCCTTTTCCTGCGAAGCCGTCGCGCTTGCCCTACCCCGCACCTCGTATCTGCTGGCCCGCGCGCGACACCGTTATCCGGTGCGTCTGCCCTGACGTTCTGTCCAGATTGGCGGCCGTCGCGAAGTGTAGACGCTCTTCATCTGCTCGGACGCACGGGAGCCGCCTGTGTCCTATAGAAAGCCCCTCTGCGGGACGCTTCAGGCGCGCACCGAGCGACGCGCGCAGCGCCGATATCTCCTCCTCGCACACTGAATGCGGCATCGGATACGCGCTCCAGTCGACCTTGCAACCTCGCGCAATCGCAAAGTCGCACGCGGCCTCCCCTAACTCGATCGGTAACACATCGTCGTCTGTACTAACCTCTGCATAGCGACCCCGATTTGCCCTCCAGTGAGCTTCTTCTAACGTCTCAGCGCTGCCGAGAAGCTGTCGTTCATCTTACCGACTGTGCACCGCCGACCGCAGCGGATGATGCGGGACGACGAGCGTTCGCGAGTCCGCGATGAAAGTGTGCAGCCCCAAATCCCATCACTCGCTATCCGCGAATGTTTCGATAGTGGCTGAGGACAAAACTCAAGCTGTCTGAGCAGACATCTGTAGATAACGCCGGGGCTGCGGCAGCTCTTAAACAGACGTGCGTAATACATGTTTACCCAGGGCATCCCTAGAGGTTTCTCAATATTTGCCGATATTGCGTGGAGATTGCCAGAGTGTCAAATATATTTGACGCTCTGGCAATGCACTAAACCGGAGTCGAACATCCGACCCGCCTTCCGAGGGCCACAATATGCGTAACAACCAACCCGTCACCCAGCAGGAATTCGAGTTCCCTGACAACGCGACACTGATGTCGACCACCGACACAGAGAGTTACGTCACCTATGCCAACGCCGCATTCATGCAGGTCAGCGGTTTTTCCCACGAAGAAATTCAAGGTCAACCTCACAACGTCGTGCGGCATCCGGACATGCCTAAAGAGGCGTTTGCCGACATGTGGTCGACGCTCAAAGGGGGCGAGCCGTGGACCGCACTGGTCAAGAACCGGCGCAAGAATGGCGATCACTACTGGGTTCGTGCCAACGCGACGCCGGTGGTACGCAACGGACAGCCGGCAGGCTACATGTCAGTGCGAACCAAGGCCTCACGCGAGGAGATCGCAGCGGCAGAGGCGCTTTACCGGGATTTCCGCGAAGGCAAAGCTGGCAACCGTCGCTTCCACAAGGGGCTGATTGTCCGGACCGGCCTGATGGGTTGGACCTCGGTGTTTCAGACCATGCCGGTGCGCTCGAGGATCCGTTCGGCCTTACTGTCGGTCGCACCGACGGTCGCTCTGGCTGCGTGGCTGCTGGGACTGAAGGGTGTCGCACTCGCGGGTTTTGCGGGCGTGAGCGCCGCAGTTTCTATGTTCGCGTCGCTCTGGCTGGAAGCACAAATTTCGCGACCGCTCGAGCAGGTGCGCGAACAGGCCTTGCGTGTCGCGTCTGGCGAAAGCCAGAAGGCCGTCCACATGAATCGCGTTGACGAGATCGGCATGACGCTGCGCACGATCAGTCAGCTTGGCTTGATGTTCCGCTGGCTGATCGACGATGTCAGCGAACAGGTGATCAATGGTAAGCGATCCATCTTCGGCGTCTACCAACTGACGCTCTGAGCGAGGAGCATAGGTGTCCACCTAACATTGAGGTGGACACCTATGGCTGACAATAATCCTGAGTTGAGAGTCGTGTTCCAGAGCCGCGATGGGCGCAGGCGCTACGACGAAAAAGGAAAGCGCGCGCTCATCGAGGCAGCCTTGCAGCCCGGCGTATCCGTTGCCCGTGTTGCGCAGGAGCACGGGCTTAACGCAAATCTGCTGCGCAAGTGGATCACCAAGTACCTGATGGCGCGCGAGAAGGCACTCACGCAGGCGCCGCAGGATAGCGGCGCCGACGAACCGCATGGACTGAGTGCTGGGCAAGTCATCGACAGTGTACCGGTTGAGATTGTCAATTCGCAGAGGCACCCGGTGACAGAGCAACCTCCCGGCGCCTTTGTGCCGGTCATGCCGGCGCCGTTGCCAATGGCACCAGCGTTGGCGATGACGCTCTCGTTACACGTGCGCCTGTCCAACGGCGTTGAGTTCGACCTCGGCAAGGCAAGCATTGATGAGTTGACCACCGTCGTACAGATGCTGGGGAGGCTGCCATGTTCCGGTTCGACGTAAGCCTGAAAGTTTACCTCCACCGCGATCCGGTTGATTTCCGCTACGGCATGAACAGTCTCTCGATCCTCGTCGAGCAGGCCATGCGACTCAATCCAATGGACTCCTCTCTTTACATCTTCGGGAACCGGCGTCGCGACCGCATCAAGATCCTCGGCTGGGATGGCAGCGGGTTCTGGCTTATGACGAAGCGACTTGAGGCAGAGCACTTCATCTGGCCCGGCAACAAGACCGAAGTCGTGACCTTGACAACCGATCTGCTGCACGCGCTGCTCGACGGCGACGACATTACCACCATCCATCGCCATCCAAGGCGGGAATATCTGCGCGTGAGCTGAACGCGCGTCAGGCATGCTGGTCTAACCCGGCATGCCTGCCCAGATCACGATCTCCGCCGACGAACTCAATGCGTTACTCGCCATGCGGGAGGCGTACGCCACCCTGGAGCGCGCGCATGAAGAAACCCGCAGCATGCTGCGTCTGATGACTGCGGAGCGCGACCTGGCCGAGGAACGGCTGCGTGCTTACCGGCGTGATCTGTTTGGAGCAAAGAGCGAAGCACGGGACTCCGAACAGTTTGGATTGTTCAACGAGGCCGAAGCGCTTGGTGCGAATGCGACACCTGCCCAGGAAGAGACTCCCGGGACGAAGGTCGCGGAGCACACACGCAAAAAACGTGGTCACCGCAAGCCGCTTGATCCCAATCTGCCCCGTGAGATTCGCCGGCACGAACTTCCGGAAGCCGAGCGTTTCTGCAGCAACGACGGCCATGCGCTGGTGGAGTTCGGCGTTGAAATCAGCGAGCAGCTCGACGTGATTCCGGAACAGGTCCGCGTGATCCAGCATCAGCGGGTCAAGTATGCCTGCCCGTGCTGTGATCTGGGCATCAAGGTCACGCCGGCGCCGCTGCGCATCATCCCCCGGGGGTTACTGACCGAATCGGCACTCGCGTGGATCGCGGCCGGCAAATACCAGTTCGGTATGCCGCTGTACCGCCAGGCTGGACTGCTGCGTCGCTTCGGCGGTGATATCTCATCCAACACGATCGCAGCCAGCATGGTTCGCGTCGGCCTGGCGGCCCAACCAGTGATCAACCTGATGCGCGACGCGCTGCTTGATGCCGAGGTGATCCTGTGCGATGAGACGACCTTCCAGGTGCTCAAGGAGAAAGGACGAAAGCCACAGACGAAGAGCTATCTGTGGTCACAGATGACGGGCACGGGAATCCCGATCCGTTGCTTTACCTATACGCCGGGGCGTGGTGCGAAACTGGCCGACAAGTTGTTCACAGGTGTGCGGGAGGGCGCAGTACTGATGACAGATGGCTACGAGCCATACAACGGTATCGCCGAGCGATACAAGCTTGTGCATCTTGGCTGTGTTGTTCACGCGCGCCGTTACTTCGTCAAAGCAGAAGAAAACGTCCCCAAGGCTGCACGTACGCCAGATCTGCTCGCAACACGCTTCATCAAGCTGTTTGGCAAGTTGTTTGCCGCCGAGGCACGCAGTCAAACGTGGAGTGCTGACCGGCGTCTGCGCCTACGGCAGCGCTATAGTGCCCACGTACTCGCGGTCATCAAGGATCTCATGATCAAGCAGTCTCCTGGCGTGCTGCCGCAGAGTCTGCTTGGCAAGGCGCTGACATATCTGCGTGAGCAGTGGCCGAAGCTGGTTCGTTACATCGAAAACGGTGACTGGCCAATCTCAAACAACGCCTGTGAAAATTCCATTCGCCCCTTCTGCCTGGGACGCCGTGGCTGGCTCTTCTCGGATACCGTTGACGGCGCTAACGCGAGCGCCAATCTGTATTCTCTTGTTGAAACGGCGAAAGCCAATGGTATCGATCCGTACCGCTATCTGACCTGGCTGTTTGAACGGCTCCCCCTGGCAAAGACCGTTGATGATTACGACGCCTTGATGCCCTGGAAAATGCCACTCTCCCTGCGCTGATCCGCCGCCAAATCTACTTCACAAACACCACGCTCGTCCACTACTCAGAGGGACGGCGCTAATGGATCGCTTACGATCAATGTGCAGACGGCCAGCAACGAGATTGCGCAGGGCAACCACGACCTTAGCGTTCGCACTGAGCAGGCTGCCACGAGCGTCCAGCAGACAGCTGCATCAATGACCCAGATGACCGCCACCGTGAAGAGCAACGCGGAGACTGCCGTCGAGGCGAATCAACTTTCGGGCACGGCGAGCCACGCGGCAGCCAAAGGCGGGCAGGCAGTATCGGAAGTCGTCAACACGATGAACGAGATCACGGAGAGTTCGAGAAAGATTGCAGACATCATTGGTGTGATCGACGGAATCGCATTCCAGACGAACATTCTCGCGCTCAATGCGGCCGTTGAGGCCATCTCGTTATACACAAATCGACAGTTCCGGAGACGATGTTGGATAGCAAAGTAGCCGGAAGGGGGTTGTTAACAATGCGGATTTCGCGTTTACTCTCGGATTTTCAGCATGAAGATCCGAAACGACGCGGGAGCATGGGTGGACGAAGAATTTGAGACTCTGGATTTGGGCGATCCACGGCGAGACCGGCGCGCGAAGGAACTGATCAAACGGTTTGCCAGCCGGCCCACGGCCAGCATTCCGGGCGCGTGCGAAGGCTGGGCCGAGACGATGGCAGCATATCGCTTTCTAGGCAATGAGCGCATCGACTGGCGCGACATGATGCAGCCGCATTGGGATCGCACCACGGCGCGCATGGGAGCGTTGCCGGTGGTGCTGTGCATTGCCGATACGACAGAGCTGAACTTTAACGGTCAGGACATCGAAGGGGCCGGCCCACTCAGTTATGAAGCACAGGTGGGCATGTATCTTCACGCGACTTATGCGGTGACACCGGATCGGGAGCCGCTGGGTGTGATGAATGCCTGGATGTGGGCGCGCGAGTCACGCGATGCAAACGGCAGGCGTGGCGGAGTCAGGGAAAGTGCGCGGTGGATCGAAAGCTATGAGATCGTGGCCGAACAGGCACGGGCCCTGCCAGACGCGCGGCTGGTGTATGTGGCCGATCGTGAAGGCGACATCGCGGCGCTCATGCAGCGTGCGCAGGAATTGGGTGAACCGGCGGACTGGCTGATCCGCTCGCAGCACAACCGTGCCTTGAAGGACGAAGAAAAGCTGTGGGACAAGGTGCACGCGGGTAACGTGCTCGGCCGTATCAGTTTCGTGCTGCCCGGGCGCAGTGGCCAGAAGGCACGTGAAGTGAAGCAGGAACTGCGCAGCCAGCGCATTACGCTGCCCGGTCGCGTCAGCGTCACGCTCACCTGCGTCGAGGCGTATGAGGTGGATGCGCCAGCGGGCGTAAAGCCAGTCATCTGGCGTCTTGTGACCAACCGCGAAGCGGGTGATGCGGATGCGCTCATCGAACTCATCGACTGGTACCGCGCGAGATGGGAAATAGAAATGTTCTTCAATGTCCTGAAGAACGCCTGCCGGGTTGAGGCGCTGCAGCTCTCGCAGATGGAACGGGTAGAGAAGGCACTTGCGCTGTACATGGTCGTATCGTGGCGTATTGCACGGCTCATGCGTGTGGGCAGAACGTGTCCGGAGCTAAACGCGTCGCTATTCTTCGCGGCTGACGAGATACATGGTGCTCACGTGCTCTGCAAGAAGGCGCGTCCGAAAAAACCACCGACACTGAACCAGATGATACGGATGATCGCGTCACTGGGTGGATTCCTCGGGCGCAAGAGCGATGGTGAACCGGGCGCGAAGACGTTGTGGATTGGCATGCAGCGAGTCATGGATGCTGTGAGCACCATCCAGATCTTGCGCGACGGCTACGACACTTCTGTATAACGAGATGCGTTGAGGCTGCGCGCGCTGGCGATCAGGGGCGCGGTTTTGCCGTCGTTGCTGGTGAGGTCCGGGCGTTGGCACAGCGTAGTGCCAACGCGGCCAAGGAGATTAAGAATCTGATCGGCGCGAGCGTCGAAAAGGTCGAGTCAGGTTCCAGACTGGTCGATGACGCCGGCAAGACGATGGACGATATCGTTGCGCAGGTGAAACGGGTATCGGACCTGATCGCCGAAATCAGTTCGGCAACTGAAGAACAGAGCAGTGGCGTTGCACAGGTCGATCGGGCCGTAGGGGACCTCGATCACATCACGCAACAGAACGCCGCTCTCGTTGAGCAGAGCACCGCTGCTTCGGAAAGCCTGAAGCAGCAGGCGACTCGCCTGGTGGAGGCAGTGAGCGTATTCCGCTGACACGACTGTCGAAACTTGTGTGGCTCGGGAAGTTCGTCCCTAGGACTGATCGCATTAGTCCGAACTTTGAGCGCGCGGCGCGCATAATGCTTTGATTTCTCACGGTTATGCGCGCGTGAGCGAGGCGATTACTGGGTACAGGCGACGGGGCTGACGTTGAGCAGGCGGAAGGCCTTTTCCTGAACGGGCGTCGGCCGCGTGATCATGACGATCTTCGCTTGCGGGTTCAGGGGTGTGTGACAGACGTTGTACGCGAGCGTGGCCAGATCATCGAGCAAGGTGCGGAAGCTATGGACCGGCAAGCCGTCCTCGCCAAGCCGGGTGGCGTCCTTGGCTTTCGCCTGGTCTGAACGTCGCGCCTTGGCCACTGGCGACGCGCGGGTAGCACGTGCCTGCTCGACATATTCATCGTCAAACAGCATTGGCTTTAACTTCTCGCGCATGTGCCACTCGACGTAGTAAGCGAGCATGCACAGAAAGACGTGCGCGCGCACGCGCCCGGCGTTCCAGTGGAACACGGGTCGCACCTGTAGATCGACCGTCTTGAGCGAACGGAAGGCCCGCTCCACGACCGCCATGCCCTTGTAGGCCGACACGGCTGCCTCGGCTGACAGATCCGCCGCCGGCACACTGGTGCGCACCACATACAGGCCATCGAGGGCGGCCTCCTCTTTGATCTGCCCGGCCTTGCGCTCCCAGCTAAAGCTCGAGTCGGTGATGCTCAGCTCGAAGTGCTTGGCCATCCTGAAGTGATCGATGATGCGGCCCACGCGCAAGGCAATTGCCTCGGTACCCTTGAGGCGGTTGCGGGCGCGCGTGGTCGCTTCGACGATCTTCATCAGCTCAGCTTCGGTGGCCTGCAGCAAGGCCTCGCGCTTGCGGGTCCGTTCCTCGGCCAGCAGCGGATTGCGGCACACAATGAGCCGTTCGCCGGGGAACGCCTCACTGGTTACTTCGAGCAGGTTGCGTTCATCAAACAGCGACGGCTGGAAGGGCCCCCTCTCATGGGCGAGCGCGGCCATCTGCGGCGCGCGCAGGCTGCTCACCCAGTCCAGTCCGGCCGGGCGCAATACCGTGTCGATGCGCGCCTGCGTGAGCATGCCCCGGTCGCCCACCCAGGCGAGCTTCTCGATGCCATAGTGGTTCTTGAGCTTGTCCACCTGCGACGCTACGGTCGCCGGATCGGCGGTGTTGCCGGCGAAGACTTCGACCGCCACCGGACAGCCCTCAGGAGTACAAACCAGACCGAACACGATCTGCGGATCGTCGCGCTTGCCATCACGACTGTAGCCGTGGGCGGCAAGCTCGCAGCAGCGTCCGGTCACCCACGTGGAGGTGAGGTCATAGAGCACCAGCGTACTGCCACTCAGATGCTGCCGGGCAAGCCGCTTCTCGATGCCTTCCTGAGCTTCTCCCAGCCAGTCGAGCGCCGCATAGACCTGCTCCAGGTCGACTTCCCCCAGCTTCAACAGCCGCGACAGCGAGTGGGTCGCGGTCTGCTCGCACAGCATGCGATGCGTGGCGAGCTTGGAAGCAGGCGAGACGACCCGCGCCACCAGCAACGCCATCACCACCGAACGCAGCGCGGCAGGCGCCGACGCAAACCACTGCTCGGCGCCGCAGGCGCGCGCCGCGCCGAGCACGGCGGCCACGTGTCCGTGTGGCAGGCTGCGCTCGATCACGAAGGCCTCATCGGCGCACGACACCGCGACGCCGCCGCGCAGCAGGACCTTCAGTCCTTCGATGACCTCGGCGGGCAGCGACGAGAGATTGGCGAGGGTGCGCTTTTTGACCGTGTTGCCGTCGCGATAGGACTCACGCAGCAGGATCGCGGGCGGCGAGTTGCGGTTGGGGACGTGTTCGATATACATGAACACACATTCAAGCAGAATTTCGCAAAAAAGCAATATATAAATGCTATTTTACATGGCTACACGATAGTCCCAAAAAATGGCCGAAACCCAGCGCTGATGCGGATTCCGGCTATTTGAGAAGTCAAAGTTCGGATTAGTGAAAGGTGGCATCGCCACCCTTCCAATTCCCCGCCTCAAAAGACCTGCTATGGAAGATACATTGCATGGCGATGTGACGGCGTGCGTCAACCTGCGCGGATCACGCTCGATCGATCAGGCATGCGCAAGGCAAGACAACTGCGCGCTGAAGACTCATTCCGAGGTTCGCTCTATTGGCGAATTGATCTGCCGCGACATTTATATCGCTTAATGCAAATGTCGAACGGTACATGGAGTTAAGGAAGGCTCAACGCACAGTCCGAGCTTGAAATCGGCGACGCGATCAGTTGATCGGGCTCAACGTTCGCCATTCCAAAGCGCGTCAAATGGGCCATGGCGCCGCTGTTTGACCATCATGCACCTATTGTCTGGAGATTAACTGCAATTCAGACGTCCGTGGCGACAGGGGATCCGCCTCTCCTTTACCGCTTAACCGAGAGAGCAAAAAAGATGGAGACTTTACGTGTCATCTACCGTGTCGTTTCCGCCGGAGCCCACCAACTGGAACGACGCGCGTTTCGTGGCTATGTGGAAGTGGTTACAATTGCTGCGGACGGCTCAGTGTTTAACGATGTGTTGCAGTGCCGACTCTTGAGAGAAACGGAGGCGGACGCGTATGCCGACGGGACAGCCCTCAAGGGTCGGCTCGAAATCAGGGAGATCACCAGGGAAACCGCGTTCGATTAGAAACCGGCCGCACTAAAACGGAACGCCGTCTTTTCCGATCACCCTTTTCAGCCGTTCATGACCCGCTGATCCGCGCTTGCTAGAACAACCCGTGTCACGCACGTCTCATGGCAAGCCGCGCTTCCTCACAGGTTGCGAAAAAGCTGTTCAGATTCGCTCTGGATGACGGCGTAACAGTCGCAGGCCTGAAGTTCCAGCGCAGCGCGGTCGACGACTCGGATCCGTCCATTGTTGTAACGGATCGCGCCGGTATCCTCGAGCTGCTTCGCGATCTCTGCCACCTTCGTCCGACGCACGCCCAGCATGTTCGCGATCAATTCCTGTGTCACGTGCAGCTCACTGGCCTCAAGGCGATCAAGACTCAGCATCAGCCATCGACAAAATCGCTGAGTGAACGAATGATGCCGATTGCACACGGCAGTCCGGGCCATCTGGGTAATCAGCGCTTGCGCATAGCGCAGGAAAATCCGCTGCACGTAGCCGCCGCGTGCAAACTCTTCCATGGCGAACTGCGCGTTCAGCTGGTAAGCCTCGCCCGCGCTCTGGACCACGGCACGATTCGACGCGGTATCCGCCCCCATAAAGAAGGTTATGCCAAGTAACCCATCCTTGCCGATGACCGCCGTCTCTGCCAACCCGCCGCTATCCGTCACATGCAGCGTGGAAATAATTGCTGTGGTGGGTAAATACAAGTGCGTCAGGCGGTCGCCCGGCTCGTGCAACACCGTCCCCAGCGGCATGGAAACGGGAGTGAGATGCGGCACGATGCGCGCCCACTCCTCGGCGGGGAGGCCAGCAAGCAACTGGTTCTCATCCCGAGCCCGTAGCCCATCGCCAGGCACGTCCGTCGCACGAGCCTGTGCCTGCATACCGCGTAACACCCTCTCGGTCAAATTGATATGCAGCCTTTCAAGTTCGTCCCGATTCTGCTCGGGCAACAGACTCAGCACTGCCGTGCGCAACGTGTCGTGCCCGAGCGCGTCAAGGATCTTGAGTTTCGCGAGCGTTCCCAGATCGCTCTTGCCCGTGCGCCATGCCGAAATCTGGGCGCGTGTCAGCCCGAGGCTCTCCGCCAGTTGTGCATCGCTGCCAAACTCTCCGAGCCGCTTCACGTCGTCGTACAGCGCATGCCAATCGAATGTCATTCAGGAAGGACGAAAAGGTATGTCAAATACATTTGACGTCGATAAGGCGGTATGAAATACTGCCGCGAATACAAACGCTCGAATCAGCGTGTAAGGCCAAGCCAACTGTTATAGCACACAGCATGCGATCGCTGCATGAGGGTCGTTCGCGCGCCTTTCTATATTACATTCAAGCTGTTAGCGGAGCCTTCGCTTGAGCGAGTTCACACCGTACGTGCGGCTGCCCCATACGTTGACCGTCGACAAGCCTTCAGTTGTTGCCTCGGGTTCGATCGATGACGATCAATTCGCAGCACATCAAGTCGAATTTGTCCGTCAGGTATTCGGTTATTGCACCCCCCCCTGCGTCACACTAGATGTCGCCTCTGAATTTTCTTAATTTGAAGAACTCAGAGGTGCAGGTTGAATGCGAAACAGACGTATTCTGTCGAATTCAGGGAGCAGGCGCTGGCAAAGGTCCTGCAACGAGGCAACCGGTCCGTAGGAACGGTTGCCTCGGAACTGAACATGAACGTATTAACCTTGAGGAAGTGGATCCGCGTGTCTAACGCCGCAAACCGCAACCCGGGGCCAGTCGATGCACGGCGCCCGGAAGACTGGTCTTTGGAAGAGCGCCTGCTGGCCTTGCAGCAGAGCCATGGGCTGAGCGACGAGGCACTGAACGCGTGGTGCCGTGAACGGGGTCTGTTTGCCCATCACCTGGTCCAGTGGCGCGCCCAGTTCTGCTCGGCCGGCACCGCGAGCAGCGCACGTGCAAACGCTCCAGAGCTGCGCGATCTATCAGTCCCAGGTTGCGGGCAAGCCGCGGCTTAGCGGCGCACTGGCGGCCCTGCGCGCATTGTGCGTGCCCAATGCCGAACAGCAGGCCGCTGCCTATGCTGAATGCAAGCAGCACCACCTGGAGGCGTTAATCGACGCAGGGGCCGTTACTGCTTTCCCCGACGCGCTGCGCTTCGTCAAGGCGGTGACGGCGCTGGGCTGGCCGATCGCGGTCGCATCATCCTCGAAAAACGCCAACACTATGTTACGGCGTATTCGCCTCGACGATGGGGGCAGCCTGTTTGACGCCTTCAGCGCCAATGTCTGCGGTCGTGATCTGCGACACGGCAAGCCGAGCCCGGTGTCGTGAGCGCCCACGAGGCCGCCTGGGCAAGACGTTGGCACTGCAGCGACGTCGAAATCGAGGGTGATCCGGGTGCGGAACAGGCCATTCGCTTCGCGCTCTACCACCTGAATGGCGCGGCCAATCCGGACGACGAGCACGTCTCGATTGGCGCACGGGCGCTGACGGGCGACGATTATCGCGGACATGTATTCTGGGACACCGAAATCTACCTGCTGCCGTTCTACATCCTGACGTGGCCGAAAGCGGCGCGCGCGCTGCTTATGTACCGGTTCCACACGCTCGACGGAGCGCGAGCAAAGGCGTCCGCAATGGGCTGGCATGGTGCCCTTTACGCGTGGGAGTCGGCCGACACCGGCGCTGAGACAACACCCTCGCACGGGGTCAGGCCGGACCGCACGGTCGTCGAAGTGAAGTCTGGAAAACAGGAACAGCACATCAGCGCGGACATCGCCTACGCGGTCTGGCAATACTGGCAGGCCACCGCAGACGAGGTTTTTCTGCGCGACGCCGGCGCCGAGATCCTGCTTGAGACCGCCCGCTTCTGGTCAAGCCGGGTGCAGGCGGAGGAGGACGGTCACTGCCATATCCGCGGTGTCATCGGCCCCGACGAATATCACGAGTCGATCGACGACAACGCCTTCACCAATGTCATGGCACGCTGGAATATCCGGCGCGCGCTAGAGGTGGTCGCGTTGCTGCGCGTCCGCTGGCCGGAGCACTGGGAAGGCCTGGCGGCTCGCCTCGGGTTGCACGATGACGAACTGGAGCAATGGCGCATCGTCGCCGACACGATAGCGACCGGCGTCGACCTCGAGACCGGACTGACTGAGCAGTTTGCAGGCTTTTTTTCACTCGAAGATATCGACCTCGCCCACTATGCCGGACGCTCGGTGCCGATCGATGTGGTGCTTGGCCGGGAGCGCACGCAAAAAGCCCAGGTGGTCAAACAGGCCGACGTCGTAGCGCTGCTGGCGCTGCTGCCAGATGAGTTCTCTCGCGAATCGGCGGCGCAGAACTTCCACTACTACGCGCCGCGATGCGGCCATGGCAGTTCGCTAAGCCGCCCCATGCATGGGATCGTTGCGGCCAGGCTGGGTGATACCGAAGCCGCACTGGATTACTTCCGTGAGACGTCGGTCATCGATCTCTCGGATAGTCATGCGGCCCTGGAGGGCGGCGTGCACATTGCAGGTTTGGCTGGCATCTGGTCGATGGTGGTTTTCGGCTTTGCCGGACTATCGCTTCGCAGTGACAGTCTGTGCCTGGACCCACACTTGCCGGCGGCCTGGGAGAGCCTTGCGTTCCGCCTGCAGTGGCGCGGCCGCCACATCAGGATCCGCATGGCGAGGGGCACGGAAAATCTCGAAGCGACGCTCGAAGCGGGAGAGCCAACGAAGCTTACCGTCAGAGGCAAGGAATTCCAGCTAGACCGTGCAACGACGCTCCATGTCGCAAGAAGCCGAACTCACCACAATGCCTCCGGATTCAACGATGGCAAACAGGACCGCTTATGCTCTGGGAAGCGATGAGCTCCGTGCGCGATCTGGGGCGTCTGCACGATATCGCTGCTATCCTCGTGCGTTACGGCTTTGGCGACATGGTACGCCGGGTCGGGCTGGCCGATGCACTCGAGCAGGCTGGTCGCGTTCTGCATTGGCGCGACACCCTGGCCTACGCGCACATGCCGCCGCCCGAACGGGTGCGGCGGGCGCTCGAAGATCTCGGGCCGACCTTTGTCAAACTCGGCCAGGTTCTTGCGACCCGGGTCGATCTGTTCGAACCGGAGTGGATCGCCGAATTCAGCAAGCTCCGAGACCACGCCCCGCCGTCGCCGTGGGACGCAGTTCATCAGCAACTCATCGAGGATCTGGGCGCGTCACCTGAGACGGTCTTCGCCAGATTCGATCCACAGCCGCTCGCCGCAGCATCGATTGCGCAGGTTTATAGCGCCAGTCTCCAGGACGGCACACCCGTCGTGGTCAAGGTTCGTCGCCCGGGCATCCGCCCTGTCGTCGAGGCCGATTTGCGCCTCCTGGCGCGCGCAAGCGAGATCGCCGAAGCGCAAAGCCCCGAGCTGCGCGCCTTCCGCCCGCACGAAGTGGTGCGGCGGTTCTCCCTGTCGCTGCGACGCGAACTTGACCTCGCCGAAGAGTGCCACAACGCCGAGCACATCGCCGAAAACTTTGCGGGCTACACCGACGACGATACACCAGCGACTATGGCGGCGGGGTCAACCCCAGCCGCGCAGTCGGTGATTGTCATCCCGCGCATTTACTGGCCATGGACCACCGAGCGGGTCTGCGTGCAAGACCGCATTGAAGGCATCCCCGGCAGCGATCTACATGCTGTTGAAGAGGCCGGGCTGGATCGCAAGCTCCTCGCCCGGCGCGGAGCGTGCGCCGTGCTGAAAATGATCGTCGACGACGGTCTGTTTCACGCCGATCCGCATCCCGGCAATGTTTTCTATCTACCGGATAACCGCATTGCCTTCATCGATTTCGGGATGGTCGGCCACCTTACCGAAGAGCGCCGCGATCAGTTGCTGAGCCTGCTTTTAGGTGTATTCAAGAATCAGCCCCGACAGGTTGTGGATGTGTTGCTTGACTGGACTGGCGAGAGCGTGGCCGACGAGGCCGAACTGGTACAGGACGTTGACGCGTTCGTCGACCGTTATCGCCGCGCGCTGCTCAAACAACTCCACCTCGCCGCCATGCTGTCCGACCTCCTCGCGATCTTGCGCCAACACCACTTGACGCTACCCGCCGATCTCGCGTTGCTGGTCAAGGCCTTCATCAGTCTGGAGGGCATGGGGCGTGAGCTCGACCCGGAGTTCGATATGGCTCAGGAACTCCTGCCGGTGCTTGGTAAGCGATCAGCGAAGCACGTCCCTCCCGCAGACTTGACCTAGACGTTTTTTTCGTGCTCCCGCTTGCCCAGCTTCCAGGGTAGCAGCGCCTCGTAGTCGTCGGCGCTCTTTGCGTAGGGCAGCGCCTTGAACAGATCAGTCAGGTAGCGGTAGATGTCGACGCGATTGGCCTTGCACGACTCAACGAGCGAATAGAGGTTGGCACTCGCTTTCGCCCCGCCCACCGTGTCCGCGAAGAGCCAGGAGCGGCGGCCTACCGTGAAGGGTCGGATTGAATTTTCGCAAGGGTTATTGTCGATGGGCCACGCTTCGTTCTCGACATAGCGGTTCAGCTTGGGCCACTGCCCGGCCAGGTAATTCAACGCCTTGCCCAGCAAGCCCTTGGGTGCAGTCGTCTCGAGGTGATGATCCAGTAACGCTTTGATTTGCGCGAGCACCGCGCGGCTATAGCGTCGGCGCAGCCGCGCCCGCCGATGCGGTTTTTCGCTGGCACGCGACTCCGCCGCGTACAGCTTGCCAATCAGATGGATGAACTGCGTCGCGGGTTGATGACGGCCACGCGCCTCTTTGGGCAAGACCGCCTCGGCTTCTACGAAGTAGCGGCGGCAATGGGCCCAGCATCCTAAATGCACGAGTTCGTTCGCGCTGGCGATCGCGTTATACGGCTCATAGCCATCGGTCATCAGCACGGCGCCACGGCGCATGCCGACCCACAGGTCCGCTCCCAGCTGTTTGCTGCGCCCGGGCGCATAACTGAACAGCCGCACCGGCGGCCCGCTGCCGTTCATTTGCGCCCACATGTAACTCTTCGTCTGCGGGGCCCGTCCGGGCTCCTTGAGAACCTGCACCGTGGTCTCGTCGCCAAACACGATCTCGCTGTCCAGCAGATGATCACGCATCAGGTTGATGACGGGCTGCACCGCTTCGCCCAGGCGCACCACGCTGGCTGCCAGCGTATTGCGCGAGATATCGCCGCCGAAGCGCCGCAGCAGTGCAGCGATTCGATACAGCGGCAAGCCGTCCACGAACTTCGAGATGACGAACCACGCCAGCGCCGCTTCAGTGAACAACCCCTTCGGGATGATGCGCGAGCGCGCCGGCGTGACCTTCATGCCTTGATCACAGCTCGGGCACGCATACTTCACGCGCTCATGACGGATCACCCGCACCTGCTGCGGAATGATGTCGAGCTGCTCGCTGACCTCGACGCCGATCTCCACCCGCACGCTGCCGTCGTGCGGGCAGATGCGCTCCTCTTCAGAGAGTTCGTAGCGGATCACCTCGCGCGGCAAGGCCGGATCGAGCGGCTTGCGTCCGGACTTCTTGCGCCGGTGGCCGGCCACCGGCGTGCTGTCGACTTCGTCTTCCTGAGCCGGGAGCGTCGCCGCCGTCGGCGCCAGCGCTTCCGCCTCGTTCAGGAACAGGTCACGCTGATCCGCGCTGCGTGCCTCGCTCTTCGCCCCGAACAGCCGGCGCTCGAACGCCTTGAGCTGCTCCTTCAGAAGATCGCGCTCGACCTTCGTTACCCGCAGTTCGCCACGCAACGCGTCGCGTTCAGCAAGCACCGCATCGCGCTCGGCGATGAGCGCGGCGAGTTCCTCGGCGGTGATCGAAGCGGGTTGAACAGAAGCGCGTGTCATGGCGTAACCATAGCGAATCCCGAGGCGCCGTGGGTTTACGTAAATTTGTAACGTCGCCGTCCTCTGTCGCGTCTGAGCTACACCCCAGCGAACGCCATCAGCTGACACGGGCATAGTGCCGCGCCGGATGCTTGCGTATCGCCGCCAGGTCGATGCCCTCAAGAAGCCAATGAAGTTGCTCTACCGTCAGCTCAAGTACGGCCGCTTCGCGTGGCCATATAAAACGGTCAGCCTCGAGGCGCTTCAACATGAGCCAGAAGCCGTTGCGCTCCCACATGAGTAACTTGATGCGATCGGCCCGCCGGTTGCGAAACACATAGACGGCCCGGGCGAACGGATCGAGTCCCAGCGCCTGCTCAACCAGGGCCGACAGACCCGTGATGCTCTTGCGGAAATCCACGGCGTCGCGATGGACGTACACCTTCAGGTCAGCGTCGAGCCGGAACATCGCAGCGCCCCAGCGTTTCGATCATCACCGACACCAGCGTCGCGTCCTGTCCGGCACACTCGAGCCTGAGCGTGATGCCGTTGGGCAACTCCGCCATCAGTCTCGATGGCGCCGGCGTGTATGGCAATGCACGGTCAGGCTCTGGGCGCGTCGGCGCGAGCGTGACATGCTCAGGCTTCGTGTGGACGCTCTCGATTCGGTCCACCGCGACGACCGGCACAAACGCCGGCATCGCGCTTCCTGTCACGGTCGTCGCAACGTGCCCGCCTTGCTCCTGCTGATGCTGGCTGATCCATTTGCGCAGCAGGTTCGCATTCAACTTGTGCTCCAGCGCCATCCTTGCAACCGATACGCCAGGCTGCAAGCACGCCTGTACCAGTTCACGCTTGGCCTGTGGATCGAAGCGCCGGCGGCGCCCGCCTCGCTCAAAGCCTGCTACCAGGCGCTCGTTCAGATCGCTGCTGTCTGCTGCCATAGTGTCCACCTCCGATTTAAGTGGACACTATCGTCGCCTCTCCGGGCGCGTGGCGATAGGGCGTCAATGAACGATCGCTTACCCTGGACGACGATCTGGAGATGCGGGAAGAGAACCCGCCAAACAGGAAGAAACTGGAGAAGGCAGCACGGGAATTCCGCACCTATATCGGGGCCAACCAGGCGTTCATTCCGAACTACGGGGACCGCTACCGGCATGATGAGACGATTTCCACGGCGTTTGTCGAGTCGACCGTGAACTATGTGGTCAGCAAGCGCTTTGTGAAAAAGCAGCAGATGCGTTGGACCCAGCGCGGCGCGCATTTGCTGCTGCAAAACCCGTGTGCAGGTCCTGAACGACGATCTGCGGAAAACCTTCGTCCGCTGGTTTCCCGGAATGAGACCGGAAGAACCTGCGGCGCTAAAGGAGGCGGCATAGAAGTTTCAGCCCCCGGAATGACGCGCTCTCCTAATGCCGTGCAAGGCAGCTTGTGCACATTTACGTTACGCGTAACGAAATACTGCATTTATCGTTATGAATAACGTAAAATAGACGTGGTCGACCGCACCAGGATGGATCATGCCTTCACCGGCAAACGACAAGGTAACCGGCACCACGGAAAAGCGTGGCCGTGGCCGGCCACGGAAACCGGATGCGATGTCGAACGCCGAGCGTCAGGCAGCGTGGCGAGCCCGACATGGCGCGCGCACAAAATCCGTTACGGTAACGAAAAATACCCCTCCGCCTGCCGACGCCCATGACGCCCTGGTGCGGGAGTGCGAGCAGCTGCGTGGGGAACCGGTACAGGCGCGGCGCGAGCTTGAGACTGTGTCACGGGCGAAGCCGTCTGCCCAAGCTCCTTCTGACGTGGCGACAGTCCTCGGACGGCTTCCGCGTCAGGAAGCCGCCGATTCTGGCGAGCGGCGTCTGAACCTGACGATGACTGGCACCCAGTTTTTCGCGCTGGAGCGGCTGGTCGCGCACTTCGGCCTGTCCCGGCGCGCGGTGATCGAGCGCCTGATCGACTGGGCCGACGACACGTTTTCGAGGTCACTTTACGACGACGAAGCCGCATTTAACCGTTACGTCGACCGTGACCGTAACGAAAAATAATCCACCCACTGACAGGATCGGCACGAGCCAGCTCAAGAACCTGCAGGACCGGTTCCGCCAGTGGTGCTCCTTCTGGCGACGTCCCTGAACGCATGACGTAACCGGTTTTGACAACACACAGGCACCTTGAATGGCGGCACCCCACGAAGCATGGCCGGCGGGTTGGTTGATCACACGCCATCGTCCGCTTGCCACTGCCACACGAAATGCTCGTCACGATCCCTTCGCAGCAGCGCGCCGCAATAACCGAGGGTCGGTCAACCACTCATCACGCGCTCCAACCAGGACGAGCGCGAAGTCCGGATGATTGGGATTGAGCAAATAATTGGATTCTGCAGGAACGACCGCACTGGGAACAGCCAGCACGGCGCTGGTTCGCTTCCGCTCCCACGCCGATCCAAGTTGCTGCAGTTCGGCCCGCGCTGAAATGTCCCGCCAGTCGCGAGGCAAACTGGCGGGATCGATACGTTCGACGATTTTCTCCGGGATACTGGCCGGAATCATCACATAGCGGGCGCGCAGCGGTGAATCCTGGACCAACATCTCGAGCAGCGCGAGCGATTGCGTCTGCGCCGTATACACCATCGCGACGCCTTTGGGGTTCCACCGGCCACCGTACAATCGCGCTCCTTCCCCAGAAAAAGCAGTATCCGCATATCGTTCAGTCACCACCCGCCATGCCGTGAACATCACGCAAACACGCCATGCTCGATGCGTCCTAGCGTATCCATCACGCTATCGGTGCCAATGTCGGTATCGACAAGACTCAGCGGCGTGGCGTCTTCCAGGGCAGCAACCGGCATCTTAAGCCAGGCGAGTGCCAGGTCGAGATCATCAAACACCTCGGCAGCGCGCGCGGCGACACGCGCGAGTCGCAGCAGCTTGGCCGACTCCTCACGGCTCAACACCCCTTCCCGCTTGCGACGCGCCAAAGTACGCTCCGGGATATCGAGCGCCTGCGCCAGTTCAGCTTGCGAAAGTCCGACGGATTTGAGCATCGCGTCCAGCGCCCGCGACGAAATGCCGTGGCGGACGACCTCCACCCATTCAAGGCCGGATCGGGGAGAACGCGGAAATACCGACCGCCCTCCCAGTAATGAATCGGCTGATACCTTCTCGATGACGTTCATTCGTTTCACCTCCTGCCATTTGGCATCTATTTTATACCAAAATGGCAGAGGCGGTAGTTGCTGCCGGGGCATCGCCGGTCCGGGCGGGACTGCCGACTACTTTCAGCGAGAGATCGCGCCAAAACCCCTTGGGGGGTTGTGCGATGAACGTGTTTGTAATTTGAACGCGATGTTGTACCCGAGATGGAGGAAGTGCACCTACTTGCGTTGCCCGCGCGCGGCCTTTCTAAGTTCGCCGGCAACAAAGGAGCCAAACGTGTTGGCGATATCCGGAAAGGTCAGGATGTTCGCCTCTGTTACCTGGGCAGGTTTAAGCATCTGACGTTCAATCGCCCGGAGCCCCATAGTGCTCGATGCGACAAACTTGCGGACAAGGTCCTCCCGTTTCTTCTTGTCTGCCGTGTCAAAGTATTCGCGCGCGAGGCGAATCTCTTCGTGTCGACGCTGTTCGGCTGCGGCATTAGCTGCCGCCAAATTGGCGGCTACCGCTTTTTGAATGTCGGAATTGGACTCCTGTTGAACCGTCGCCGCGTCAACCAGTTGAGCCTGAATTAACTCAACCTGCTTATCGGCTTCGGACACTCGGTAGTTGTCCGAAAGGGCTTTCATCATGTACCCCGCAGCCGTTTTAATCTTGTCGCCCTGTCGGATTCTCCACCGGGTGTATTCGATGGCCTGTTGAATGCGCTCATCGGTCCACATTGCCCGGTTCTGCGCGATTGTCTCAAACTGCTTTTCGGACAGCGCGAATTCGTTCTGCAGCGTCATGAAAAGCGCTACCGAATTGAGCATATCCGCCTTGGAGGCCACAGCTGCCTCCTTGCGCTTGAGCCTGAAGCGAATCTGGTCTTTCTTTCGCGAACCCGGCGTCCCTACCCGGGTTTCATACGACAGCTCGATGTCAGACAGCTCGTTGATTTGGCTCACGGCTGGCTCTAGGTAATCACGCTTGAAGTATTTGAATTCAGCGTTGTTTGCCCATGACTTTCCGGGCAGGTTTCTAACGAGGTCCAGCGGTAGCCACTCCGTTACCGCGTTCGGAACAAATGGCAGGACATGGTCGTAGATTGCGCGCGCATAGATAAGCGTAAATCTCGAGGTGATTAACAGGCTAGTCCAGTAAGAGTTCTCGGGGTCCTTGATGAGGCGTTGCAGCTCAACCGGCACCCTGAATCGAATCCGACCATTTCTGACACTGACGCGGCCTATCAGCTCAAGCCAGTCGCCATCCTCATTCTCGACCACCAAGTCGTGGTCATCCGCCTCATCATCGACTGCCCTGCCCTTTTCCTCACTGCTTTCAACGGACTCTTCCACCATCCGTCCAGCCGAATCGACCGACAAGACTGGCGCGCTTGTCACTTCGAGCATGGAAGATTTGACGCTACGAATGACGCTGGAAAAATGCTTCTTGTTTTTACTGTCATAGCGCATCAGCCATTTGAAAAAGCTGAGGGTGACATCGTAGGCTTCCTGGATTTCAGGTTCCTGCGCGACGATAAAGTAGGCGGCGTCAACGAAACGCCTAGCGGATAGACCGAGGCCAATAATGCGGGCAAAGACCCGGTTCTTTTGATAGCCGATATCCTTGTCAGAGACGGCCTCATTGATAGACCCGCGTGTCGGCGCCATTTCGACGAAAAGGTCAAGCGCATATTGAAGCGGGGTCACTCGCCGTTCGATGCTGCTGGCCATGCCTGTTCCCTGAAGATGCAGCTATTCTTAAGCCAAAATTTCAGCAGACTTTAAGCATATAAAGGTGAGATGTCAATGGATGCGTCTCACCTTTCGCGCCGTCGACGACCGCGGGTACAACATCTCTCACCTTCGGTACAACAAGTCTCACCGCCAACTCAGACACGTGCGCCCAAACCTCTGCGCGTCCGGGATTCCGCCCGCTTATCCACAGACCTGCCGTCAAATCTCTCACCTCTGGACCGGCTATGGCACCTTCTCTCACCTTCGGGTCCACGGAGTCTCACTTTTTACCCTTCGGATTTCTCACCTAAGAGGTACATTATCTCTCACCTTTGACACATCAACTCTCACCCTACACGTGTTAACCTGTTGATTTTAAAGGATCCCGATCTTCCCTGTTTGTTTGTAGGTTCGTTTTTTTATAAAACAACCTACAAACGGGTGACCAGTTCATCGCGCTATTGAAAGGGCATGACGCCGATGGTCGCGGACAGGCGCTTCGGCAAGATACGACCGGTGATTGCTAATTGGCCGCACCGAATTCGCGGCACAAAAGCAGCGGTCATCAAGCTGCCAGTCAGGCCGGAACAGTCAACACAGCGGCTGCTCGGACCTACTGTAGGGTTAGGCTCTCGACGGAACTTAAAATCGCCTCGAAACCCGTATGAATGCTAGGTTTCATATATTTCTATCAGCGTGGAACACTACACTAGCTGCAGTTGCTCTTCGAAAGGTGAGAGATTTTGTACGCGTGGTCTGGCTTTGAGATTGCACAAGGAACTCACGGTACAAAATCTCCCACCTATTCATTGGGCCGCCGATGGCCAATGGAAATGCGCTTCCGTGGCGAGCCTCCGTGCCTCGGTAGGATGAGAAACTTTGTGCCCAATATGCTGGTGCATGGGCAACTAGGCAAACCAGGTACACAATCTTTCACCTTTAGCTCTGGTTCGTGGTTAGTGAAGGCGAAGGTGAGATGGACACGGTGCGGAGACGCGATTCTCGTGCCGCAGGCCCGCCTTTCTGCCTCGACATGTCTGATTTTTCCCAACTGCGGCAGCAGCCCGATTACTTCGTTTCTTAGTACCTCGACCGGAATATGCTCACCTCGGCTCGTGTAGCTCGTCAAAGGTGAGAGATTTTGTACCTGCAATGGCGGAGACTCATCTTCTGTCCGCGCTGGGACTGGGCGATTGAATATATAGAAAACAGTGGCTTACGCGCGACTCTTCAGAATTCAGGCGATGAAACAAGCATGTTTTTGCGTTTTTCCTGTATTCTCCGTTTAGCTTCAATTTCCAGGGAAAACTCAGAAATGGCCAATGTCAGTCAACCCATGCCGATAGACCGAACCGTGACGCTTGAGGAAATCTCCGATTTCGCGGACGTCGTCACCGATTATGCAACTGAATTACGAGACCAGATACTAGCGCCGCGCCCGCGCAAGGAAGCGCCCGTGTTCACTACGGGAGAAGTCGCCGAGCTGTGTGGGTTGACGCGGCAGCAAGTGCAATACCTTGCAACGAAGGGGGACGGTGTCTTGCCGGAGGGGCAGTCGACAGGCACTGGCCGAAGTCGTAGTCGGCTGTTCACATTGGTTGAAGCTCGAAACTGGGTACAGAAGGTATCGGACATTTACCAGACGCCGCTGGTAGTTGGTCCGAGTGACTTCGAGGGCAAAGTGGTCGTTACCTCGCAGCTCAAGGGCGGTTCGGCCAAAACGACGTCAGCTATGTGTCTTGCCCAAGGGCTGAGCTTGCGCGGAAGAAAGGTTGCCGTAGTTGACCTCGACCCCCAAGCTTCCCTTTCGGAGCTGTGTGGCTTGTATGCCGAGAAGGAAGTCTTTCCTGACGACACGGTACTCCCTTATATCTATGACCAGAAGGTAGAGGGCGGCCTGCTGGCGAAAGTGCAGAAGACTTATTGGGATGGGCTAGACATCATCCCTGCTCATACTGAACTGGTCGGTGCGGAGTATCACCTCCCAGCAATGCAGATGAAGATTCCTGGCTTCAAATTCTGGCAGGTGCTGCGCGACGGGCTTGCGCCTTTGCGCAAGCACTACGACTACATCATTCTGGACACGTCGCCTTCTCTTTCATACCTGAATCTGAATGCCCTGTTAGCCGCGGACGCGATGGTGATGCCTATGGTCCCGGAGAATCTCGACTTTTTCAGCTCACTTTCGTTCTGGCGGCTTTTCTCCGACGTTGCCAAGTCCTTTATCAAATACGAATCCAACAAAAAGTATGACTTCGTGTCCGTCTTGCTGACGCGTGTGAATTACAGCACCACTTCCGCGGCTCCTGTCGTGCGCACCTGGGCGCAGGGCGCTTACCGGCACTGGCTGTCCCAGTTCGAGGTTCCAGCTAGTTCCGTGATGAGTTCGGGCGCGCTTGCGTTCACTACCGTATTTGATATCAGCAGCTCACACAGCCAGGCCAAGTCCTTGGCGCGGGTAAGACAGCCGCTCGTCGACTACTGCCGATGGGTCGATGACATGTTCGTCCAACAATGGAGGCCAGCACAATGAGCAACGGCAATATTCGTGACCAGATGCTGGCCAAGACCGCCGGTCTTCGCTCGACGGCGGAAAGAACCCCCGACGTTGGCCGGCGCGCGAGTCGCACAGAGACTGCGCCGGGTATGGCCGGGGCATTGGCGGCCGCGCAATTGAGGGTGCAGGAACTCGAGTCGACCGGCACGTCGTCGCAATTGCCTGTTTCCGCCATCGTCCCAAACCCCTGGCAGCCGCGGCGAGTTTTCAACGAAGCCAAACTGTCTGAGCTGGCGGAATCGATTCGCGAAGTGGGGCTCATGCAGCCCATCGTTGTTCGGCGCGTCGAGTCGGCGTACCAGATTGTCGCCGGGGAACGCCGCTGGCGGTCACATAAGATGCTCGGGCTTGAGAACATCAAGACAGTAGTGATCGAATGCTCCGACCAAGACATGATTGTCTTGGCGCTTGTCGAGAATCTGGGACGGGATGACCTGTCTGACTATGAGGTTGCCATCTCCATCCGGCAGTCGGAGACTGAGTTTCCGAGCCGAAAGCGGTTGGCGGAATCACTGGGCCTGTCGCGCACGGGCCTGTACCAGTTTCTCGCGTTTCAAAATTTGCCTGACTTCATCAAGAATGACCTCGATTTGCAGCCTGGTCTTCTCGGCTGCAACGCCGCTGAGGAGGTTGTGTCTGCTCTCAAGAAGCACGGGGCGGACGCTGAATTGGCAGCGAGAGAACTGTGGCCCGACGTGGTGAAAGGCGAGTTGGCCCAAGGCAAATTCGCTCCGGCAATTGTCGCCATGGTCACACGCCGCGCGACCGGGACGGCGGCTCGGGAGCGTCTCATTGAGAAGTTTTTCGCTGGCAAGGACCAAGCTGGAAGCATAACCAAGGACGTCAACAACTTCACGGTCAAAATCAAAACCGCGTCGTTGACCGAGGCGCAAGAGACTCGAATCCGGCAACTCATAAGTGATCTGTACAAGGGTGAGCCTCGCTGACGATCCGGCGTAGCTGCCATAGATGAGCCCGCCTCGAGCGGGCTTTTTTGTACCCAGTAGAGGCTAGGGTTGGTGTCAGTAATACTGACACAGCCTCCAAACCGGACGGCCCGCAGTTTCACTTCTGCGCGGCTCGCCCAAGCGCCGTGCTGCGCGGATCTCCGGTGAATAGCTGGAGTGTCAGTATTACTGACACTCTCAAACTACTGTCGGCGCGCAAACAAAACAGCCAAGCTGAATCCCGGCTGTTTAGAATTGCGCGTGTGTTGAGGCGCTAGCGCAGACGCAGAGATAGCCTAATCACCGTGACCTACCCCAAACACCCGGGCGCTCACGTGAAGTGGATTTGCGCCCAGTGCATGCGGAAGCAAAGGCCAGCTCCGACCAGTCCGATTGCAACGAAGCAAACTGCGGTGGTCAGCAATGCTACGAGCGTCACGAGGATGTGTTCGAAGTGCTCCTTGATGTGCTCACCAGTGGTCGCGTGCGCAGGAACTCTAGCGAGGACTGTTGGCGCAGTAGCGGCTGCCGGGCCTTTTTATCGTTTTATAGGTCATGACATTTCACGTATGCGCCCCGGTCTCTGTGGAACGGACGGGCGTGAACGTCGTGACTCGGATAGCGAAGCGTTGATATCTCCGAGCGCTGACGAAGCGTCGCATTAGAGCTTCCCTTCTTCCTCTCGTCGCGACGTCACCTGGCGGCCTCCGTGCGCTCTTGCGAAGCACCGACGATTTCAGTCATC